>NC_016633.1:3135000-3435000 GCF_000236685.1 Sphaerochaeta pleomorpha str. Grapes
TTGCAGCACAATTCGCACAATCAAGTCCTTCAAGTATTAATACTTTTTTATTGCTCTTGCTAATGGATTTTTCTTTCACTGCCACATCCGGTTCGTGCTTGTGCACTATGGTTTCAACCTGCTGTAGTGTATTCTTATACTCTTGCTCTGATTCAGTTTCTAAAGTCAATGTCTTGTTCATGAAGTTCATATAGGCTTTGACTCCATTTAATTTATTAACCTCATCTTCAATTTTAGCTGCACAATTTGCACAATCTAATCCTTCTAAAATTATTTCCTTCTTTAACATCACTGCCCCACCTTTACTTACTTTCTTCTGAAATATGAATTAATCCTTGGTCAAATATTTGCTTTACATGTTCATCTTCAAGGGAGTAGAATACAATCTTTCCTTCTCTTCTGCTCTTTACTAGTTCAGCCTGCTTTAAGACTCTTAGCTGATGAGAAATTGCTGATTGGGTCATATTCAATAAGAATGCAATATCGCAAACGCACATCTCGGCTTCATCTAACGCCCAGATTATCTTAATTCTTGTTGAATCCCCAAAGACCTTAAATAGCTCCGCAAGATCATATAGGGTTTCTTCTTGAGGCATTTTTTCTCGAACTTGGTTAACAGTCTCCTCATGTATAACATCACAGTCACATCTTTCAGTTGGTTGAATTTTCCTTGCCACATTATCACCTCCGATATTATTTCAATTGCATACTTGAACAGTTATTCACATGTTAGTTTTACTACTGCGATAAAAAGAAGTCAATAGATACTTGAACAGTTATTCAAGTGAACGAGCAATGTATTTTCTATTTATACTTGATGAGGGTTTTAACGATTAAAACACCGCCAGATAAAGGATAATTCTCCTCGACTGGCGGTTAGTTATATGCATTATATTTCTACATCAATTTCAGCACTGAGCCTGAACTCAATAGTCAGTTTATCAACTAAGACTGTTAACTTCTCAATAAGCCGTCTCACCAATAGATCATCATATTCTGCGAGTTGACATGACTGCGTTTTCAACCAATGCATTTTGCCTCAGTTCACGCAAGCGGTATATCTCATCAGCCACTTCGTTATAGTGTTGTATCGATTACTCGTCAATTTGGATTTCAATTCCAGACTTAAATTCCACAATGAAATAGTCATCATAAACCGTTATCTTTTCCAAGAGAGTCCTTACATAATCTTCTTCATATTCAGTCAACTCGCAAGGCAGATCGTTAAGGAAACGCATCATCTCATCGAGTCGTGTTCTCAGATCCTGTCGGGATGCCTGCTCATTTTGAAGGGCCTGCTTCTCATCACGCAGCCTTCTAATCTCCATACCAAGCTCATCACCGGTATTCTTAGAATTAACGGTTGCCAATAGCTCCTGCTGCATTGACTTCATCTGTTCATCAATCGCTGCAATCTGATTTGAAGTGACTTCCTCCAGACTACTCTCGATATTCTCTCGCAAAAGAGGAAGGATTGCTTTCTTTTCCCGGAACGCTTCGTTTATGGCCTTGATAACTACCTCATGGAGAAATTCTTCATGAACAGTCCTTGCGGTACAATCTGGACCATCTTTTTCTACCCTGCTGACGCAGCGCCAAACGGTGGACTTACACCCACGATTGTTCCATTTAATTCTGCGGAAGATGTCACCGCAGTGAGCGCAGAACACTATTCCAGATAAAGCGTAGCGGCCACTATAGATTCGTTTGCGCTTTGTGGTGCCTTTGGTAAGGTTTGCGCGTCTTGCGATTTCCTCCTGTACCTTTAGGAAGATATCCTTTGGAATAATAGCTTCATGACTGTCCTCTACATAATATTTAGGAACCTGACCCTTATTAGCTTCACGCTTCTTTTCAAGAATATCCACCGTATAGGTCTTCTGAAGCAAAGCGTCTCCGATGTACTTCTCGTTTGTAAGTATCTGCTTTATATTGCTTTCATGCCATTTTGCATTACCGGCACCGTTCAGAATTCCATCGGCTTCAAGCGACCTTTTTATCTGTAAGAAGCTCTTACCGCTAAGGTACTCTCTATAGATGCGCTTAACGACTTCAGCTTGCTCTGGATCAATGATGAGGTGCCCGTCTGCATCTTTGGTATATCCCAAGAACCAGTTGTGATTGACCTGAACTTTTCCTTGTTGGTATCGGAACTGCAAACCCAGACGAACGTTAGCCGATAATGACTCACTTTCTTGCTGTGCAAGAGAAGCCATAATTGTCATTAGAACTTCACCTTTAGCATCGAGCGTATTGATATTTTCTTTTTCGAAGTAAACGCCGATGTTCTTATTCTTAAGGGCTCTGGTATAATTCAGACAATCAACCGTATTCCTTGCAAATCGGCTGATGGACTTGGTAATAACCATATCTATCTTGCCTTCGTTACAGTCATTAATCATGCGCTGGAATTCATCACGCTTTTTCGTATTCATTCCAGAAATGCCGTCATCGGCATATATCCCGGCCAGCACCCAATCCGGGTGACTATTGATAAACGAAGTGTAATGCTCAATCTGTGTTTCATAGCTGGTTTCCTGCTCATCACTATCAGTGGAAACACGGCAATAAGCAGCTACTCGTGTTTTCTGGACTTTATCGGTTGTTTTCTGTGTACCGATTGTTTTCTTTGCAGGAATAACCGTAACATTGCTGGCTAAGGAAATCATACATCCACCTCGCTTTCTATCAAGCTGTAGACGTATTCTGCCTGTGTAAAAGGATCATCATATTTTATTTGAACCTTTGGCATCTTAAAACCTGTAGCAATCTTGCTCACTTTGGCTGGCTTATCATCAAATACTCTTCCAAGCTTAGCCTGTCGTTTTACACGCTCGGCTTCTGCCGCGACAAAGGTCTCATTATCAATAATCGCCGGGTAATAGTCGTCTCCGAGGTAATGCTTATTTTGCATCATCTTCTTTGCACCTGTGTGGTAAAGCTTAAGTCCGGCGGCTTCTGCTGCTGGCACGTAGGCAAGGCCAGAGAGGTATGCTTTATAGATCTTCTTTACTTGCTTTGCTTTTCTTCATCAATCACCGCTTTACCATTTTCGATTCTGTATCCGTATGGGACATGACTCATATTCTCACAACCTTTCCTTAAGGGTTAAACCGCACTTTAGTGCGAAGCCTATTTCACTTCTGGTGTAAACAGTAATGTGGTCAACATGTGCCTCAAAGGCAACTGCATCAAATTCTGCAAGTCCTGCACTATTGTTTACATACTTTAAGAGCCTGCTTACTGCTTTCGAATTCTCAAGCTCACCATTTACCGAGCGGTACAAGGCTTCCTTTTCATTTCTCAACTCCTCAGCTTCAGCTAAAAGTTCACTATTCTGTTTGGCATATAGTGCAGGCTCGATGTACTGCTTTGAAAGAAGGTTTGTAAGAACCTGCCTTCGGTCAAAGTTCTGTTCCAAAGCCGTCTCAAGCTCGTTAATTCGAGTAAGTGCATTAGCTTGGTCAATGCTTTTAAGGCTATTAAGGAACGGTTGTAAAAGAACCTTTTTGCTAAAAATCAGCTTGTTCACCATATTTACAAAGGCGACCTCAAAATCCGTCTCGTTGATAAAAAGCTGGCCGCACTTATTTTTGTCCTTCAGGTGAGTGTTGCAGGTGTAAGCATAGTATTTAGCCTTACAAGCGGTATGTGTTCTTCTTTTCCAAGTAGCACCGCATTCAGCGCATATTATTTTTCCTGAGAATGGGTATCGGCTCAGGTACTTCTCATCATCCGCCACAATATTCTTTTCTTTAGCACGCTGGACAATAATCGCCTGTGCCGCTTCAAAGTCCTCGGTGCTAATTATTGCGTCATGATGACCTTTGACATAGTACTGCGGCTTTTCACCCCGATTGGTATGCCTGTTAAACTGCGAATCAGTGAATGTTTTCTGAAAGAGCACATCACCCGTATATTTCTCATTTTTCAGGATTTCTTTAACTACCGTTGAGCTCCATTTGCCGCCTCGCTTTGTCAGTGCCTTTTTCTCTCTAAGTGCTTTTGCTATTTTATAGCTGCCTTTTCCAGAAAGGCATTTACTGCATTTTTCGGTCAGAAGAAATTCAACGAACGATTGCGAAGTATGCTATTGGTTCAAACATTCTTCACGCCTCTAGCGCTATTGAGCATCTGACCTTCCCATGGAGTAAAGAAGAAGTTGAAAAGTTCAATAAGCTTGTCGAACCCATGTATAGACTGATGGTTGATAATATTGAACAAAATATTGCTCTAACAAAGCTGCAAGATTTTCTCCTTCCGTTATTAATGAATAGGCAAGTAAGAGTTAAGACTTAGCATTTGTGATTAATGCAATCTTGTCTGAATTCTTGTTTTCTTGACTCGAGTTATCAGTATCACTTCATTATTAGCATCAGTTGAAAATAACTCTTAGGAAAAAATTCGACAGACACCTACAAACGTTCCAATATGGAGGTTAATATGCACGGGAACAAGGTCAGAAAGAGCACCCATTACAGTTCCAAGAAGGCTGTGACCAGGACGAAGAAAACCCCCAAACCCCAAAACTAAATGGCATATTAATCAACGGTATTGTTGAAAATACGAGTGTGCGTATCTTTGGTAAAAATTGACGAAATTGAGTAGTCTAAATTAATAAAAAATCCTGAAAAACTGGAAAAATTCCAGAAAATTAAGTGTTTGCACAAAAAACACTTGCATAGGGTAATCTTGTATCATGGGCAGGTTATCATTGAGGGAAATCTCGTAAAGGATCCAGAAAAGGTTATGGTCGGCGATACCGGCAGGACCCTGGCAAGGTTTCCTCTGGCTGTGAACAGGTATTACAAGAACGGCAACAAGGAACCGGTGGAGGAAGTCTTGTTCATTACCACCCAGGTCTGGGGCCCCCTTGCCGAGGGATGCCTGAATTACCTGCAGAAGGGAAGGGGCGTGAGAGTGGTCGGGAGACTCCGCCAGGAACGATGGAACGATAAGGATGGCGGTAGCCACGAGAGGATCGTGGTGGTAGCCGAGCATGTAGAGTTCAAGCCGGAACAGAATGGGAAAGGAAATCCTCAGGTAAAGAAGGAAGACGAGGAACTGCCAGAGGATATTGAGCTGGAACTTTGAATTTCAAAGGGTAAGCAGCCTTACTGTTTTTCGATGATGTCGGTATACGGGCATTGCTATTTGATATTGCTAAAACCCTACAATTTCTTACTTGATAAAGAAAGGATTTGCAGGGTTTTGTTGACTAACGATTTTTCTGCCTACCTCAAAGGCGTAGCTGCAAAGGTAACATTCGGATATCATTGAATTTCTGATGCTAAAATTATTCAGAATAAATTTTCTAGTTAATACTAAACACAGTAAAACATTAACTGATGTTGTAGGATTGTGTGCCATCAAGAATAAAGCAACCTAAACGAGAAATGAGATCTCAATATCTTTATTTTTAAGGAAGCGCTACATGAGAAAAATTGAGGATTACTCAATCATAAAATGGCAATTACATTCAATATTCTTGTACCTGCGCAGGACACGTTCAAAGCTAAAACAGAAGAGAAGTGGGCTTATCGTTGTTATCATGTATGCTGGAAATCCAATTTTTTCTCGATGGCTTGCTTTTTCCAATTGACAAAAGCGACACGTGTGTCGTATAGTCAAATAAACGACATACGTGTCGCTTATTGCACAGTACAAGAGGTCGTATGCAGAAAAAAAGTGATATCAAGAAAGACCTGATCAAGACAGTTGCAAAGCAGTTGTTCTCCACCAAGGGATACGAGGGCGTAACCATGAAGGACGTCTGTGAGGCTTGCCAGATAAGTCGGGGTGGATTATATCGCTACTATGACTCTCCAAAAGAGATCATGTGTGAAATACTTACCGATGACAAAACTGAGATGGCAAGCATGCTCGAACAAGCCATTGAAGGAAATGTTCCTGCCCTACAACTGTTGAACTACTTTTTGGAGATGATCCGGTCAGACATTCAGTGCAAGGAAAATCGGTTTTCCTTTGTCATTCATGAGTTTGCTTTTGTTGAACCAACCCAAAGCGATTACATGGAAAAAAGGTTTGAAAGCGCAGTTCAGATACTTTCCCGGTTGTTGGACTACGGGAAGAGGACCCATGAATTCAAAGACTTCGACACGCGCATTCTTGCAACCCATATAACTCTTTTCAGGGACAGCATCATCACCTCCTCTGCCTCTCTGAAATTTTCAGACACCTTGATTGATGAGCAACTGAACTATATAAAGGAATCGGTGATACGCCATGCATCAAAATAACTTCACACCAATTGATCTAAAGACTTGGCCACGCGCTCAGGTATTCTATTATTACACCCATATGGCCCCTACAACATATACTGTAAACGTATCCTTGGATGTTTCGGTTCTGAGAAAGACACTTAAAGAAAAAGGATTGAAATTTTTCCCAGCGTATCTTTATCTTGTCACCAAGGCAATAAGCAAGCAGCCAGACTTACGGGTTTCAAATCAAGAAGGAGTGCTGGGGCGTTGGGATGTTCTTACTCCTGCTTATCCACAGTTTCATGCGGATGACAAAACGACTTCATTGTTGTGGACAGAATATTGCAATGACTTCAAGACCTTTTACAAGCATTACATCGAGGATACCGAACGCTATGGAGATAGCCACGGGGTTCTATCCGCAAAAGGCGTCCCCCCTGCAAGTGCCTATATCATATCCTGCATTCCATGGTTCACCTTCAACAGCTTCTCACTTCATAATCATGGCATAAAGGATTACTACGTTCCTTCCTTGGAATCAGGAGCATTTTATGAACAAGAGGGAAAACTGCGTATGCCGTTATCCATCACGGTCCATCATGCTACAACAGATGGTTATGATTTGAAGATATTCTTTGAAGAACTCCAGAATACAATGGATGCACCGGAAGCTTGGTTGGGAGCGTGAAGTCACTTAAAGGGATATAAAGAAACGGACCATCTGAATAGTAGTTGATTGTTTTCATTGGAAGGTGAAGTTCTCTATATGGAATTCACTATTGTAGACCTGGAGTGATAAAAAAAGTTGAAATACCAATAATATTGACAGGTTATAAAATATGCTTTTTCATAACAAATTAGTAGTACATATATAGCAATTACTGAAATACATCCAGAGAGGGAGGATTTGTAAAACCACTGAATAAATTTTAAAAGCTTGGGTTGGTTGGAGTTGTATTTTTATCTTCTCGTTCAATAGAAATGACTGATTCAGATTGTTCATATAATGATTTTTCCAATTTTGCAATGGAGAGCTACTGGTTCTCAATATAAATGCATTTTTGGATATATGAATAATAATAAGTAAAAACAAGTAACCATAGAAAACGTAATACCCAAAGGCTGACAAGCAGGGACTCAGGAAAAGTACCCTGCATCCGGAATCTCCCGCCTTCCCTTGCTGGTGTTTCGGGTATGGTCGCGGAGAAAATCTCTGGGCTGCATGAGCAAGGCCGGTATCTTTCAACGTGGTTTTCGCCACTTTTCTTATCAATTTCAGCAAACAGCCTTTACTATTGGACGGTAAAATGCCGTTACCGCTGGGAGGGCATAGGTTCTGGTTTCTCCCTTTCTCCAGCGTTCCGGATGAGCGGCTTTTATCCCAAGGTGGAATAAGAATTGACGAAATTGAGTAGTCAAAATTATCAAAAATGCTGGGTTTCTAGTAAAACTCCAGAATATTAAGTGTTAGCATAACAAATAGTTGCAAAGGGTATTTCTGTAGTAAGTGTTAGTGGTCATTGATGATGTATGGTTACAATCCCAGGAAGAAAGCAAAATTGGGTAAATTGTGGCATATCTAGGCCGTCAAAAGTAGAAGAGACCTAGAAAATCCAGAAGAGAATATTATTCTGATTTCGTTTTCGACGAAGGCATTTTTGGCAAAGTACTTCTGGACACAAAGAAAGGACTGGCAAAGGTTGTCATTCTATAAGGCTCTTCAGTAAGCCTTGGTCTCTGGAGAGAACATAGGTGAGGGACGTGTCCAAAATGTGGTTGTTCCACTTATTGATGATGGTGAATCCCATAATCGTATCCAAGACTTCCTCTGTTATCGTATGATAAAGTTCTGGATCTAGGTCATCAGGCCAGAAGCGAATGTCCTTTCCATATCTTCCTTCCGGCAAAGGAAGGTCTGGGACAAAATCCGATTCATTGACGATGTTGATGGAATTGGTAAGGGAAGCATCTTCTTCAAAAACCCCAGTGGAAGGGCTTTCAAATGTATAGGTGAAGATCTTGTTCCTTTCTGTATACTCTTTTAGACCCATGGATAATAGATTGGCGACAGCTCCTCCCATACTGTGTCCTACAACAAAGAAGACATTCTTTTCCGACTTTATCTTCTCTTTCGTTTTCTTCATGGTTTTGCTTAGATAGTCCGCAAATTCTGCAAATGTGTTGTCTGCAGCTTGGGAAAAAAAATCGAAAGGGGCTTTCAAGTCGGTCAAAAGATCTTTGAAGGAAGCCGTGCCTCTGACAATAATGAGATAGTAGTTTATCCCGGAATGCTTCTGATGGGCGAAGGCTGCAACTGGCTTTGATATCTCGGTTTCATCAGCTTGAATCCAAAGTTTGGAGTATCCCAACTTCTTGATGGTGCTTTCAATTGCCTTGTTTGATACATAGATGTTTCTTGCCAACACGACTGCCGCTTTTGCCAAGTTGTCGTCATAGCCAAGTGAAGAATTCTGCTGTTACTGAACCTTCCATTTAAGTGTGACAGGAATAGTATTTCCTTTATTCAAAACACATTGGTACGTGAGTGTCTTTGTAGAAACAAATAGGGAATATACTACAAGAACCAGAAAAAGAAGAAACATGAATTTCTTCATAGAGACGAGCCTATGGAATTTTTTCATCGGTTTTAATCCAGATATATGAATGACAACGACAGCAAAAGAGAACAAGGGTGTCCCCAAAACTTTACAAAACCTACACCTCAGGTTGATTCCATTTTTTTCTCGAAACGGAACATCCCCTCAAAATCATCACCCTTTCCGTCATCCGTTTCATTTGGATCCTTGTGATGGGAGTTATAGAACTCCACGATATGAAACCCACAGCGATTCACGTAGAAGTGTATGTTTCTCTTTTCAAAGTAGGGAGTGTAGGTCTCCCATATTTTAACCTGTGGGTACATTTCTTCAACAGCACACCAAGTTTCGTAGCCTATTCCTTTACCATGCACATCAGGAGCCACAAACAACAGATCCAGATGCCCTTTGCCCCCTTTTATATTTACTACCAACCCCCCGACGATCTGACCATCGGCTACAATACGATAGGCGATACCGTTCTTTATGGAGTGCAGGATCGTTTTCCTGGAGATGATCTCACCGTCTTCTTCAAAATGATTATCCCTTAATCCAAATTCCTCCATGGCACCATATCGGAAAGCCTTCTGGTTGTCCAAAACAAACTGTTCTGTTTCAGTACTTTCCAGAGGAAGTAGAAGTATTCTCATCGTGACCAAACCTCCTATTGTTTTGGAAACAACAAAGTTATCTCAAATACCATATCTGTCTGTTCCACCGTACATAGTCCATTCATTTGCTGCATTATTGTCTGGATGCTTTCAATTCCAATCCCATTGCTTTCCACCTGTTGTTGTGAAACCATACATCCATTCAACACCGAAAAGCCACAATAGTTATCAGAATCAACAGTTACTATTCTGATTTCTGACGAAGGTTCCGCGTACTTTGAAATGTTTGAAATGATGTTCTCAAAAACTCGTTGAATATATTCGGTCTTTACCTGAACGAAGTAGGAACCCCACTCTAGATTTGAAACGACAAAAAAACAACGTGCCTCCAAATCAGACACGAAGCTGTCGATTGCATCTTGGAATGCCTGCTCCATCCCGATAGGTTCAGTCTGTTTTGTATGGGAATTATCCAAGGAATATTCGAACAGATGATTCGATATCAGCTTCATGTGATGTGCCTTTGCATCTATTTTCCTCAGATAGTCCTGAAGCTCAGAGTCCGTAGAATAACGATGGGACCTCAGTATCTCAAGATACAGCATGATACCTGTAAGAGGAGTTCTCAGATCGTGTGACATTTCCGTCACAAGTTGTTTGTTCGCCTGATAGAGTTGTCGTTCAGTCTCCATTTGATGCAGGAAGGATATTCTCATTCTGTTCATGCTTTTTGCCAAATCCGTAATCTCGTTATTCCCTTCAACGGACACATGGTATTCCAGATTTCCACCCTCAAGAATCTGCACCTCTTCATTTAACCGGCAGATGTAGTGGATCAACTTTCGATTGCCACGTAAGAAGAGAAACACGAACAAGACAAGCGAGACAATGAACGAAAGAGCCGTTCCAAGCAAATGATACTGGTAGGTGAAGTCAGAATACAGGAATGCCACAGCTGGCCCGTCTGTCAACTGCAGACTGACCATATTGTTCGAATCATCTTTTCCTGCACCATAGAGAAGTTCGCTTTGCTGAACATCATAGAAGGAACTGTAGATACATTCGTTTGCACGATACAGCTCCAATAAGATTACCGGTTGCCGATACTCCCATTTTTTAAGCAATCCCAAATTCCTGTCGGAGATACTGTTTTCATTGATAAAATTCTGAAGGCTCTTTCCTTGCATTCGGATATGAGTCTGCTCAAAACCGGCCTTTTCAGAATAGTTATTCAGAAAAGTATCCATAGAATAGTAGAGAACGAAAAACACAATACCGCAGATCAACACAGAGATTACTATCGAAAGTACAAATCGGCTTCTCAACCCATAAAGCTTAGGAGCATGGTTTTTCTGTTTCATAACGGTACCCCTTCCCCCAGACATTTCTGATGTAGCATGGATTCTGGGGATCATCCTCTATTTTTGTGCGAAGCTTCCTGATATGTACCATGATTGTGCTGTTTGCACTGTAGAAATAAGGTTCATTCCATACACTTTCATAAATAGTATGTGTTGAGAAAATTCTTTGGGGATGTTGGATCAAAAGTGCAAGAATCCTATATTCGATTTCTGTCAGATCCAGGGGTACTCCGTTCTTCCAGACTTCATTTCGGTCCAGTGCAATTTTCAGCCGTCCTGAGGTCAGAATCTGGTCTTTATCCAAAGCCATCGTCTGTTTTTTTTCACGATAGACACAGTATCTACGTAGCAATGCTTTGACTCGGGCAATCAACTCTGCATAGGAAAATGGCTTGGACAGATAATCATCACCTCCGGCTGTAAGCCCTATGGTTTTGTCTGACTCCTGGAACTTGGCTGTAAGAAACAGTATTGGCACAGTGGAAGTCTTACGAATTTCCTCACAGACCTTTATGCCTGATATCCCTGGAAGCATAACGTCCAGTATCACAAGATCAATAGTATCGTTCATCTGGTGTAACGCTTCTTCACCTGAAGCAGCTTCTCGCACAATGTAGCCTTCTCCTCCAAGCAGAATACGAATTCCTTCTCGGATTGCCGGCTCATCTTCTACAACCAATATTACCTGTGAACTCATGGGAGCATACCTCTTTTCCCTGTATTTTTTACTATTCTTCCATTCATATCAACACAATTCTTTCCTTGCCACAACAGCATTCTGAAATCGCCTTTTCAGAATAGAACAGCAAATCCGGCGTAGCCAGCTCACGAAACAAAGCAAAGGCAGTTGAGCCTTTAGCATCTGGGCGAACCATCGAGATAGGGAAAAGTATATAGGTAACAAGGTTCACGGATAAACCATCAAAATGGGCAATAATGAACTGCAGACCATTGTCTTTCCTATTCTTCACACAAATGCGAAAGTTGGCAACCCAGAACAAATAACCCCTCAAGTTGGTCAAAATCGTCCAAGGAAGGAATGGAATGGCATCATCCGCAATGGTAGAGAAGCAGAAGTGCTTCCATTTTACTGCAATGTATCGACCATTGTCATAGGCAAGGATATTAAAAAAAGCTGTGCCGGAAAACAGCAGCATATCCCGTACTGACAAGAATGGATTACGTTTCATTTCGCAATACTCCAATTCCTTCACCTAAGGAGACTATCGTTTCTGCTACTCCCCCGAATGTCTTCATGGATGGGGGAAAGAGTTCAAGACGTTCTTTGATTGAAGGGGGCAAGAGAAGTATGATGGTAGAACCGGCAAGTTCAAAATTCCCCATCTCATCCCCACGACAAACCCAGCCTTGTTCCTTTGCAAAGGCAACTCCACCAACCATCATGGCTCCCACCTCAATCTGTATGACGGTCTCAAAATGTACTGTTTCCAAAATACTCCACCACCTTCGGTTCAAGCGGTATACCGGGACCGCTTCGCAGGCAATAGGCTGAACGCTATGAAGTTCTCCGGGGATATAGTGGGTTTCCAACAGATTGGCGTCATCAAAACAGCAGAAATGATGATAGTCCTTTGCCTGTAACCGAAAGACAAGGCAAAGGCCATCACGATAGCATTCTACCCAATCCTGGTGGGGAATCAGATCATCCAGACGATACCTCGAGCCCTTCATGGGTATTATCATTTCGTCAGAGATGGGGAACACTGCAAGCAACCCGTCGCAAGGACTGACCAACACCTCCGGGGTGGCAACATAGTGCGGGGTATCCTTTGACCTTGCAAAGAAAGCTGCAAAAGAATCATATCGCTGACCTTCAAAGGGGGTCATATCCATCTTATGCCTCGCTATGTAGCCAGGAATCAGCATGCGTGACATATTTGTCTTCAGAAACCGAGATCCCACACGAAACATTCCTGTGCGCATAATCAGTTTCATGAGAAAACGTCCCAAGGTTTTCTGATATAAGAAATCAATGCTCATAT
Source organism: Sphaerochaeta pleomorpha str. Grapes (assembly GCF_000236685.1). Lineage (NCBI taxonomy): Bacteria > Pseudomonadati > Spirochaetota > Spirochaetia > Spirochaetales > Sphaerochaetaceae > Sphaerochaeta > Sphaerochaeta pleomorpha. The sequence continues at coordinate 3,147,797 of NC_016633.1, forward strand.
CGTTGTACTCGTTGAAAGCTGTCTTCGGGGTACAGCCTTACTGTTTTTGTGACTGACTGATATACGCGTTCAACTGCATCAGCTAAATGCCTTTTATCAAATCTTCTGGCAATATCTCTACTGCAATCTGAAGCTTTGTTCCTGAAGATACGATCATTTTGGAAACACAAAACGGCTGTTTCGAACTCCTTTACCGTTTCAAACACGAATCCATTCTCTCCCTCTGCAATGATTCCCTGTAGGCAAGGAGCCTTTCTGCAGACAAGGGGAAGGCCGTTCGCTGCAGCCTCAACATAGACAAGCCCCTGTGTTTCACTTGTTGAAGCACTGACAAAGACATCTGCTATCTGATAGTATCTATGCACCTCATGTTGGGGGACTGCTCCAGCAAAAACCACATTGTCATTGATGTGTAAATGCTCCGCCCAGTCTTCCAAACCACCCCTTGCCGGACCATCCCCAACGATGAAGAGTACAGTATCCGGTCTTTCATCCACAAACCATGAAAAGGCAATCATCAGTTCATCAATGTTTTTCTCTACCCCGAGCCGTCCCAAATAGAGCATTACAAATGCATTCTCTGCAATCCTGTATCTGTATCGCAATTCCTGTATCTCCTCCTCGGTACTACGCTGTTGATGTTGCTCCAATGCGATTCCTGGCGGAATAATTGATATATTCTGCTCGACTCCATAGCCCTTCAGAACAGTAGAGGTTATTGTTGAAGGGGCTATCACTGCACTGACATGTCTCAGGCATTGCTTTGAATACATGCGGACCAGATTCTTGCCAATCAGTTTATTTGAGATTATATAGCCAACATAGTTTTCATACAGAGTGTGATAGGTATGAACTATCGGTGAATCGGTACGCTTGGAAATGTGCCTTGCAAAACGAAATGTAAAGAACTCACATTGGCTATGAATGACATCAGGCTTCCATTCGATCAATTCATCGGACAGTCTGTCAAAAACTGCCAGAGATCCCCGAAGTTCTGGATAAATCCTATCCAAGGAAAAAGCCCTGATATAATAGACCTTGTCTTGGACAAAGCTGGAACAATCCCATGAGAGTGTCAGAACACGCACATCATGACCTTTGCTGCGCAGCTCGTCAAATAGATTGTTTACTAAGGTCACCACTCCATTGGTGGAAACAGAATAAAGGTCTGTCGTAATCAATATCTTCATTTACATCTTCTCCTTCAAGCCACCACAGAGGAAAACATCACATACAGGATTTCCATAACACCACAAAGCAAAATGCACAGCTTTCCCCTAATCTTGGGCTTTTTCAGCGGAAAGGGAAGCAGAAACAGAATTGACATACTGAAAAGTGCCAGGAGAGCAATGCTTGGTTCCAGAGACAGCTTATTGATGGTGGCATAGATGACCGGAAGAAACAGTGCAGAAAGAGTAACTGGCATTCCATAACAGAGTTCCCTGGAAGTCGTGCTGTGCTTCTGTCGTTCCTGCTCATCTACGTTAAAATAGGCAAGCCGGATCAATGCACAAAGAACATACAGGGCAGAAACCGCTAAAGCCAGATGGTTATAGTTCTTGTTCAGGGTATATACTATCGAAGCAGGAAGAATTCCAAAGCAGATCAGATCACTGAGGGAGTCTATCTCAATACCAAAGCATTTCTCAGGATTTGTACGTTTCCTTGTGGATGCGATGGCACCGTCAAACATATCGCAAAGCCCCGCAAACATCAGGCAAATGACGCCCCCTAGGACGTTGGCCTCAAAAGTAGAGACGATACCGACAAATCCAGTAAGCATGCCAATGTAAGTCAATACCACCGTATAGTTGTAGAAGCCCAGTAGCTTTTGTTCAAGATTCATTATAGTTTCTCCTTGTTATTGAATAAGGGAAAAGCCGAGGCTATATGCCAAAATGCACCAAGGTTTTCCCAGACAGATTATCCAGGCAAATCGTCTGGCAGTCATTTTTGATACTCCGGTCAGATAACACAGGAAATCATCTGGGAAGAGTGGCAACAGCATTGCCAAAAAAAGAAATGCCGTATAGGAGTGGCTTTTCGATGCCCATGCAGACCATCTTTTGTACTTGTCCTGTGGAAACAGTTCCTGCAACAATGGCATTCCGAATTTTTTTGCAAGAGAAAAAGCAATGAGAGAGCCCCCACTAATTCCAATGTAATTACACAAGAATCCTAGAAAGGGGCCGAACATTACCGAGCCCACGGCACAGCCGAGAAAACCAGGAAGAATAGGTATAACAACTTGCAATGCCTGAAAGGAGGTTAGGAAAACTGGACCAAGTGCACCATATTGTCCAATAAACTTCTGAAGAGATTCTACAGAATTGAACTTTCCTTCAAAATACGCTTTGGAGATTATACAAACGAAACCTAAAAATGCAGCTACCAGAACGATGGAGAGCCAACGGATGGATTGTTGGCGTTTTGTCCTCTGATTATTTTGCGTTTGATTTCGTTCCATATGATCAGCCCCCGTAACTGGACATTGTTAATCTGTTTTGTTCATGTTACCAAGAGAGAATTAATAATTACGTATAGCAATCCTTAAGAATTCTAAAGATTAGAAGCACAAGATACCTGAACAAGTAGAGAGTTTGCGCACTTTGTAACCTGCTTAGTTGAGTCGAGATGCATGATGAGGGCGTCAGGGGACCATTTGTTCCCCTTGGGCGTGTCTGTCATGAACACGAAGTGCTTGCTATTGCTGTCAATCTTTTTAGCAGGCCCCTTGGCGGTTCCGTTCTCATAGTCTCAGTCCTAGGCAAAATCCGCATTGCATTCCAAAGCTTCAGTCAGGTTGGACTTTAGATGCCAGACGGACCCCTTTTTCTTTTCGTGATGGAGGGTCCTTCCACAACTTCCCAAGATTTCAGCGATTTTGCTGACAGTCGTTTTTTTCTGTAGCAACTTCTGGATAGTGAACTTCTTTTCATGGTTCGGATATGGTCTTTTCCTTAGGTTTGGTTTCTTCTCCCAAACATTTTGCTTTGCTGGTTTTTCCTATTACTACCGAAGGTTACCATACCAGACTATGGATTTGTTTTGATTTACAGCCATACCTGCGCTATAGTCAAAATAGCCAGAATGGAAGCGCAATAACGCTTGTTGCTTCTCGGTTTCCTCCTGCCTTTATGATTGGAGTCATATTTATATGCGTACAAAAAGATATGTATGGGTATTCTTGTCATTGTCAGTATGTATTGCGCTAACCGTTATTACATCCTGCGCAAAGGTGAATGGGTCCGAAGAAAGAGAAGGCCAACAGCAAAAAGCCTTTGTGTTCCAAGGAAAAACCACTTCTCCCATCACCTTTCTTTCTACACAGATGAATCCTGTTGAAGAAGCCGGGAAAATGCGAAAGGTTATATTGAAGGACTTTCCGGGCATAGTTGATTTCAGACCGAATGATAGCAGTTTCCTTTCGGTGCAAATCGATTCAGTCCTGGAAAAGGATCCCTCGGCATCTGTCCTTATAGGCGCGCTGCATGGAGACCTCCTTACCTTGTCCGAAAAAGACGCGCTACAGCCAGTTGATTCAATATATGGGAAATTAGCAGAAAGAAGCTTTCCCGAAAGCCTGTTGGAATTGACCCGTATGAATGGGAGAGATATGTTTTATGTTCCTTGGATGCAAGCGTCTTTCGTGATGGTAGCAAATAAAAAAGCACTCGCTTACCTTCCGTTGGGAGCTGACCTCGATGAGCTTTCTTATGAACAGCTTGCACTCTGGTCGAAAAATATTTTTGAACAGACGGGGATGAAGGCACTGGGCTTTCCATCTGGTGCCAAAGGCTTGATGCATCGGTTTTTCCAAGGGTATCTCTATCCATCCTTTACCGCAAGCACGCTTGTTAAATTCCGCGGGGAAGATGCAAAAAGAATGTGGGAATATTTCAAGGATCTTTGGAGCGTCGTGGCACCCAGCTCGCTGGTGTATTCGACGATGGCCGATCCTCTCCTCGCGGGAGACGTTTGGATTGCCTGGGATCATACGGCACGTTTGGTAAAGGTATTCGAGAATTTGCCTGATGATTTTGTTGCTTTTCCTGCCCCTGTCGGACCTAAGGGACGGGGATACATGCCTGTAATCTCGGGGATTGCAATCCCTAAAAAAACAGTTGATATCCAGGATCCTTCTTTGCTCATGGACTACCTGACCCAAGAGGTGATCCAAAACCGGGTCCTGGCTGAAACCGGTTTTTTTCCTGTCTTGAATTCCTTGTCCGACAGTGGAATCCCAAAAAGTTGCAGGGACTTGAATATGGCCATAGAGAAACAAGTCAATTCGCAAAATTCAATCCTCACTCTTCTCCCGATTGGATTAGGTGAGAGCGGTGGCGATTTCGATAATTACTATATGCTTACCTTTTCCGAAATTGTCCTGGATGGGAAGGATATCCAGACAGTATTAGACGCATACGCTCTTGAACTGCAAAAAATCATTACCCTGGAAAACGCATCCTGCTGGCTTCCTGATCATGTGGAAGGGAGGCCGTGCAAAATTGAATGAACGACTGCAATTCAAAATACTGTCAACTATCTCAATTCTGATAATTTCCCTATCGGTCATCGTCTTTTCCGTTGGGATATATATGTATTTCAATTTGGGAAAGCTTGGAACCGATTTGCCAGTCGAATCGGTCGATCAGGTAAGGAATATTGCAAATATCATGCCTCTTATTTCCGAGCTTTCACTGAATCTTGATGCAATTGTTGCTAAAAACAAGAAAATCGACTGGGGAAATCTTGGTTTCACGAACAGCAAAATAAAAGTCACTCTTGGCCTCATTAAGTTGGATTTCAACGGAAAAACACCATACAATCTCTCAATTATATTGGATGAAATCAGTCTCTTAAGCGAGGACATTGACCGGATGATCTCAGAAAATACATCCTTGGGTACAACTGACGCGATTCTTGTCAAGAACAAGATTGAGTACATTTATTCAGAGCTACGGGATTATATTTTACGGATAAACAACGCTACGCTTACGGTACTTGAAAAGCAAAAGAATGAAATCGAAAAACTCAAGGATGCGATGCTCCTTTTCTCTCTCATTGCACTGGGCGGAGCGACACTTACGTTTATTCTGTTGATGAATCAGAAAAAGACTCTGTATCAGCTTGAAAAAACGAGAGGAATCGCGATAGCGAACTCCAACGCCAAAAGTGAGTTCCTATCAAACATGAGCCATGAGATACGCACCCCCATGAATGCGATAATCGGTCTGACCTATCTTGCACTTAAGACCAATCTTACACCTAGCCAAAGGGATTATCTGAAACGAATACAGATTTCCAGCCAGCATCTTCTGGGCATAATCAATGATATACTGGATTTTTCGAAAATTGAAGCCGGAAAAATGTCATTGGAAAGCATACCCTTCGAGCTGGAGAAAGTGTTGGACAATGTCGCTAACCTCACTGCCGAAAAAGCAAGCGCCAAGGGCCTTGAACTGATATTTGTCGTGGATTCTGATGTTCCAAATCATCTTATCGGTGATCCACTAAGATTGGGACAAGTTCTTATCAACTATGCAAACAATGCGGTTAAGTTCACAGAGAAAGGGGAAATCAGCATTCATATACACGTCAAGAACGATACTGAGAGTGATGTATTGCTACATTTCGAGGTCAGGGACACGGGTGTCGGAATTTCCGAAGATTACAAACGCCAACTTTTTCACAGTTTTCAACAGGCTGACAATTCCGTAACCCGGAGGTACGGAGGAACGGGTCTTGGGTTGGCAATTTCTAAAAAACTGTCGCAAATGATGGGTGGCGAAGTTGGTGTCGAGAGTGTTTTTGGCCAGGGCTCGACATTCTGGTTTACTGCCTTGATCGGCAAAAGTAACGAGAAACAAAGAAGTTATGTGCCCGTTTCTGATCTTCGGGGGCTGCGGGTTCTGGTCGTAGACGACAATGAACATGCTCGGGCGGTCATAACGGATATGCTGGAGAATATGACGTTTCGCGTGACTCCGGTATCCTCCGGAGCCGCAGCCCTTGAGGAAATTGCGAAAGAGAAGCGTAAAGAAGAGTATTTTGACCTTGTGTTCCTTGACTGGCAAATGCCTGTGATGAACGGAATAGAAACTGCAAGGCGTATAAAGGAAATTGCCCTCGATCCAGCGCCGCATCTGGTTATCATCACCGCGTATGGGCGGGAGGAAGTCATACGTGAGGCAGAGGAAGAGGGAATCGAGAACGTGCTTATCAAACCGGTAGGGGCTTCACTCCTTTTTGACACAGCAATGCATTTACTCCGAAAACAGGGGAATGAAACAAGATCCGAGATAGGGCAAATGCCACCTCTTGGCGAGGCTGGTTCGGGAATTGGCGGTGCAAGAGTCCTGCTTGTAGAAGACAATGAGGAAAATCAACTCGTAGCCATGGAGATACTCAGGGAAGCAGGGTGCGTGGTAAGCGTTGCTTCCAATGGCAAGGAAGCTATCGCGAAAGTACAGCAGGCTGCCGTTGACATCATTCTGATGGACGTGCAGATGCCAGTAATGGATGGTTTGGCGGCAACCCGGGAGATTCGACGGCTTCCTTATTATGCAAACCTTCCAATAATAGCCATGACGGCCAATGCCATGAAAGAGGATAGGGATCACTGCCTTGAAGCGGGCATGAATGATTACATTACAAAGCCTATTGATCCCAAGACGCTCTTTGCCGTAATTGGCAAATATTATACAGCCAGTATGAATGTTATTTCCCCTTCATGTATCTCAAGTGAGTGTTCCTCATCGCTTATGGTGCCGAAGATTCATGGTCTTGACCTAGAGGCAAGCCTTAAGCGGGTTATGGGAAACAAGTATCTCTATCTGGACCTGCTTAAAAGATTTGTGGCAGGACAACAGGAAACTCCCCTCAAGATTCGTGCCGCACTTATGAACAAGGATCGGCATCTTGCCGAGCGATTGGCTCATACGTTGAAAGGGGTTGCCGGAAATATCGATGCATCGGAGCTTCATACTGCTGCCGGGGAATTGGAACATGCGATCAATGCCGGGGTGTCAGACGCAGAGATCGATGAAATGCAAAAGAAAATTGAATCCATTGTTGCTGAAACGATACAAGACATCAAGATTGGGATTGAGACAACAATGCAGGGCGATACGGTTAGCCCGAAACAAACTACTGGAGGCCGGTCGCTTGCAGAAATTTTGGAGACGCTTACCTATTATGCAAATGAGAGTGACAGTGAGGCTCTGGACTATCTGGGATCTGTCCTTACGGATTTATACGCGGGGTGCGAGAGGGAACAGGTGGAGCTTCTTGTCATATCGCTCCGTAACTTCGATTTTGCATCTGCCCTTGGGATTTTGAAAATTCTTTCTGGGCATCAATCCAAATGAAATTGCCAAAGGGCGAAAGGAGAGCACATGAAACTCAATAATGAAAACAAAGTCACGATTCTCCTCGTTGACGACTCGCCCGATAGTATTGCCTTATTGAGCTCGTTGCTAAAAAATTTATATCGTGTAAAAGTAGCTATAACGGGAGAGAAAGCCCTTGAAGTGGCCACTGCTAAGGATGTGCCCGACTTGATTCTGCTCGATATCATGATGCCTGGCCTTGACGGTTATGAAACGTGTCGCTTGTTCAAGTCCAATCCTAGAACAGCGGAAATACCGATTATATTCTTGACCGCGAAGACGGGGGATGCCGACGAAGAAAAAGGTTTGGCACTTGGGGCTGAAGATTATATTGTAAAGCCTCCCAATCCGGCAATTTTGAGAGCTCGGATAAAAACTCATCTCAAACTGAAAGAAGTGCGCGATTTTCTCAAGGATAAAAATGAATATCTTGAGGCGGAAATAACACGACGGACACAGGAAATCAAAGTAATTCAGGACATGACCATGATTGCGATGGGATCTCTGGCGGAAACGCGGGATAACGAAACAGGCAATCACCTCAGGTGTACGCAAACATACATCAGGATTTTGGCCGAACGATTACGCTGTCAGCCACGTTTCAAGGAACTTCTGACTGAAGATCTGATTGATAGGCTATGCAAGTCAGCGCCGTTGCACGATATCGGAAAGATAGGAATTCCTGATTTTGTCCTGAAAAAACCAGGGAATCTGACCAATGACGAATTCAATTTGATGAAGACACATACCACAATTGGCCGGGACGCAATTCTTTCCGCGGAGAAGTATCTGGATTCTTCTGCTTCTTCTTCCTTTCTTGCATTGGCCCGTGACATCGCCTGGTCTCATCATGAGAAGTGGGACGGTTCCGGGTACCCCCAAGGCCTTTGCGGGGAAATGATTCCTTTGGCAGGAAGGCTTATGGCCATTGTTGACGTGTATGATGCCCTTATGAGCGAGAGGGTGTATAAACGGGCTTTTACGCATGAGGAAACGGTCGTCCTTATAAAGCAAGGATCAGGGACAGCTTTTGACCCTGATATCGTGCATGCTTTTCTGGAAATTTCCGACGAATTCATGAAAATCGCAGAGTTCTTCAAAGATGATGAAAGGAGTCAACTATGAACGGAAATCGGGAGACTATACTGATTGTGGATGATATTCCCGATGATATCCTTGTACTTGACGAAATACTCAAGAAAGAATATCAGGTCAAGGCTGTTACAAACGGTGCGGCGGCACTGAAGATAGCACAGGGGGAAAACCCTCCTGACTTGATTCTACTCGATATCATGATGCCTGTTATGGACGGTTATGAGACTCTTCGCCAACTTAACCAACATCAGAAAAGCGCAGGGATCCCAGTTATTTTCCTGACAGCAAAAACTGGGCCTTTCAACGAAAAACTGGGTCTTGACTTGGGTGCGGAAGATTATATATCCAAACCTCCAAGCCCGCCTATCGTACTTGCTCGGATACATACTCATCTTCGGCTCAAAAAGCTCAGGGATATAATCAGAAACAAGAACGAATATCTTGAGATGGAGATTGTCCGGCGAACGCAAGAAATTGGAATGATACAGGATGTAATGATGATGGCCCTGGGATCACTTGCGGAAACCCGGGATAATGAGACCGGTAACCATATTAGGCGTACTCAGAATTATATCCGTGTACTTGCGCAAAATCTGACCGATCGCCCACGTTTTTCCGGGCTCCTGACGGATGAGACGATTGAGCTTTTCTATAAATCCGCTCCGCTTCATGACATCGGTAAAGTTGGAATACCGGACAGGATACTGAATAAACCATCAAAGCTCACCGATGAAGAATTTGCAGTGATGAAAACTCATACAACCATCGGACATAATGCCATACTCGCGGCCGAGCAGGCGCTTGGCTCGCAGAACACCTTTCTTTCGGTTGCGTGCGATATAGCTTGGTCACATCACGAAAAGTGGAACGGTTCAGGATATCCTCGCGGTTTGTCAGGCGATGAGATTCCCTTGGCAGGAAGACTTATGGCCATTCCAGATGTATATGATGCGCTTATTAGTGAACGGGTATATAAAAGAGCTTTCAGCCACGAAGAAGCCGTAACGATAATTACCCAAGGAGTGGGTTCTCATTTCGATCCTGATATTGCCCGCACTTTTTTGCGAATTGCCGACCGATTCCACGAGATAGCGATGGCTTTCAAGGACAGTGAGGGAGAGTTCCCCGAACGGTAAAAATGAATCATACTGGTCGTCGAGTATGTATCCTATCATCATCTCATAGTATATATCGTGTTGACTGGAATCATTGGCTTGCTTAACATTCAGCAATGAGGCGCATGCCTTATTGAGAACTGTTTTTTAACAAGGAGCTTGGATGTTCAGCACATTGGATTCGGTTCGTTATGCATAGCAAGGGCTATTGCATACTACAATAATGCATAGGCAATAGCTCTTGTTCAATCCTGACACAAACGTAGGGGAGGAGCATAATGGGCTACAAAAAAGCAAACGATGTATTACCACAACACTTATTGAGTGCGGTTCAACAGTACATAGACGGCGAGTATATGTACATTCCACGTAAAGAGGACAGCAGGTTGCCGTGGGGTGCAAACACAGATACAAGGAATATTGTAAAGGCCAGGAACAGGGAAATTCTGGACAAACGTCTGGCAGGTTGTTCTGTTGGCGACTTGGCTGAAGAATATTTCTTGTCAGAAAAAGCTATATACAAAATTATCAACGCCTGTAAAAATGGCTGAAATCAAAGCGCCCCGACTTCGCTTGGGGCGCTTTTTCCTTTTTTATGGTGTATGAGAAATACAGTATGGAATTTGAGCAAGGGCTGCAATAGGTAAAGCAGAAAATCGAAAGGGACTGGCAGAAGATGAGCCACTTGGCAAGAAACAGATACACTGACCGGTATACCCAAATCATGAATGTTTTGAATCGCTTTGTTTTGTAGGTTCCTGCATGTGAAACGCGAACCATGGTACAGGGAACATGGTTGCAGAGGAGGGAGAAATGAGGCTTGATGGATTTGGTTTGTTTGTACAGGATATGGCAGTGATGGTCCGCTTCTACCGGGATGTTCTGGGATTTGGTATCAAGGAAGATGAGAATACTCGTAATGTCTATCTGATCAAGGATGGGACGTTGTTTCTGCTCTATGGAAGAGATGACTTTGAGAAGATGTGTGAATGTCAAGGAAGTTTTTCACCGGGTATCCCGAAGCAAGATATTGACCTTATATTCGACGCTTTTCAACAATCAAAGGCCAACAATAAAAGCGGAGGGACTGGTCTCGGTTTAACAATCAGCAAGAAACTGCTGGAAATCATGGGAGGCCAGATAAGCGTCGAGAGCATCGTCGGCAAAGGGAGTACCTTCAAATTCAGCATCCCTGTCACCCGCGTCGAATCGTATGGGAACAAGGAAAAGAATACGATACACGAGATAGTTGGCCTGGAACTTGGCACTCAAAAACTAAGAATCTTGGTGGTTGATGACAATCCAATCAATCGAGAGTTGCTTAAAATCATGTTGGAACCCATTGGATTTTCCCTACTGGAGGCCGCAGATGGAAAGGAAGCGATAGCATTGTGTAAGCGGATGCATCCCCACCTCATCCTGATGGATCTTCGTATGCCAGTAATGGATGGCTATGAGGCAACTTCTTTCATCAATGCAATGAACGGCGATGCACATGTTCCTATCATCGCGGTGACTGCCAGCGCTTTTGAAGATGATGAGGAAGCGGTTCTAAAAAGCGGGTTCGATGGATATGTCAGTAAACCGTTCAAGAGGGGATCGCTTTTGAAGGAAGTAGCTGAACTCCTGAATCTTCGGATTGTGTATGCAGAACAACCACAAAATCGTTGCCCGGAAGGTAAGCATTTTTCCGTATTGAAAGAGGATATGAGAAAGATTCCAAGTGATCTTACCCGTGCTATGCACGAAGCCTTGGAACTAGGGGATATGGTTGGTTTCAAATCTTTGCTCCCAAACCTGGGACCATACGGAGCGAATCTGAAGGATCATCTTATGGAGTTGGCAAAATCCTATGATTATGAATCATTGCTGGAACTATTACAGAGAGAGGAGGAGAATCATGAATACTAGTGTGAAGGATTCCAAGGTAATGATAGTTGACGACACTCCTGCCAACTTGGAACTATTGGAACAGATACTATCTGGCAATGGATATCAAGTCATGTCGTATACACAAGGTGCAAGGGCTTTTGCTGCAGCGGTAAAATTCTCCCCTGATTTGATTCTCTCGGACATCATGATGCCTGAGATGGATGGTTTCGAGTTGTGCAAGCAGTTGAAATCGGACCAGAACACTGCTGATATCCCATTGATCTTTCTCAGTGCCATGGATAACCCCGAGGATAAGATCAAGGGGTTTTCCGTAGGAGGTGTGGATTATATAACCAAGCCATTCTATGCCCAGGAGGTATTGGCACGGGTCGGCACCCATCTTTCCATGAGTCACATGCGCAAGGAATTGCAGGCATACAATGAACGCCTGGAGGACCTTGTCCAATTACAGGTCAAGGAAATCCATGACTCCCAGCTGGCTACTATCACCGTCATCTCTTCATTATCGGAGTGTCGCGATGGGACTACCGGTAAGCATATTCAACGTACCAGCATTTTATGTAGGGAATTGGCTGTGGAACTGCAGAGAAACTCACCATATTCCGACCTCATTGACGATAAGTTCATCCTTGATTTGTCTCATGCTGCTCCGTTGCATGATATTGGTAAAATCGGTATCCCCGATAGTATCCTGATGAAACCTGGCAAACTGACTGCCGAGGAATTTGACATCATCAAGATGCATACGCTTATCGGTGCAACAGCTTTGGAGAAGGTCCATGCTCAATATCCTGGGAATTCCTTTATCAACATGGGAGTTCAATTAGCTCGGTCACACCATGAGAAATGGAATGGGACAGGGTATCCTGATGGTTTGGCTGGGAAGTCCATTCCCTTATGCGGGCGCATTATGGCGCTTGTAGATGTATATGATGCCATCAGTTCAAAGCGTCCATACAAGGAAGCAAGCACGCATAAGGAAACAGTCCAGAGTATCATACGTGATTCCGGAACACACTTCGACCCGGTCATCGTCCAGGCATTTTTGCAGATTGAAGAAGCATTTGCAAAAATTCGTGATGAGAATGGTGATGCTTCTTGATTTTCTCCCAGACGTTCAGCTACAGACTGTAATAGTATAAGAGGTAGTGCAGTATGCCAGGCATACTCGGCCTTTTTTCCCATACAGGGAAGAGAGTGCTGATTAACTCATCTCCTCTCTTCCCTGCGATACAAATATTGCAGCCTCCCCATTTCTTTATCTTTCTTCTTTCTTCTGCTTGCAACGGCTTCCCAGTTTTCTGCTTCATCCCGCAATTGCAGATAATTGAGGAAGCGGTCTTGCTCCAGTTCTCCTGTAAGCAGGGCCTTCTTCACCGCACACCCAATCTCTGCTGTGTGGGTGCAGTCTGAGAATCGACAAAAATGAGCGAGTGCTGCAATATCGGGAAAAGACTCGCAGACTTGCTGGGAACCATTGTTCATCCCGATAGCACGTAGTCCGGGGGTATCGATAACGATTGTCCCATTGGGAAGAATATACAATTGCCTGTTGGTGGTCGTATGCCTTCCTCTTCCATCTTGACTTCTCACTTCCCCTGTTTTCGCTACCATCGCATTGCTCAGGCAGTTGAGAAGCGTGGACTTGCCTGCGCCGCTCATACCAAGAAGCATACATGTTTCATGCGGTTTTAAGTTGGTAAGCAAGGAGTCGATTCCTTTGCCTGAAAGCGAATCTACCAAAAAGACTTGAAGGTCAGGGAACCGGGAGACAATCTGCATCCGATAGCTCTCGACATCCTCAAGAAGATCGATCTTTGTTAGAATCAAGAGTGGTGGTATCTCATCTGCATGTAAAAGGGATACGAACCGTTCGATCCTGCGAAGATTGAAGTCATTTCGTGCATCCATGACGATTGCACAGGCATCGACATTGGCTACAACGGCCTGAGCTTCACCTGCTATCCCATACGGATCCTGCACTACAGGTTTATGGAAGACTTGCTTACGGGGAAGAACAGCTTCTATAAGCCCCCGCCCAGGTGCATAGCGCTGCACTGCACACCAATCTCCCACAACCGGGTTGGGTTGTATGAGGAGATCCTGCATATTCTGGAAGGTCCCTGAACGTTCCAGTAGTAATTGATGTTCCCCGTCGGTTCCCCAAAACAGTCCTCTTCCTTCCCGGTATATTCGAACCGGAATATAGAGAAGCCCTTGATAGGGAGCGAACTCGAGGGTTCGTGATTCTGTCCATCCATACGTATCTAATGAGGTATAAGAAAATTGTGTAGTATTCATAAGTATCCGTCCGGTTAGGATATAAAAACAGCCTACCGCTGTTTGGCAGGAAAACCCCGGAACGGGTGTTGAGAACAGATTTCAGAAAAGTCTTTCCTGGAACATATGCACAACACCGGTCAACGGGGTTGCATAACCGAATCCAGATTCATTGTAAACATCCAAACTCCATCTACTAAAGATGCTTGCATCATACGCCGTGACTTTGTAGAGGTCAAGCTCTGTAGTGAGATGGCTAATCGTGCCTCGCTGATGAAAAGATAAAGATAGAACCAAGACTTTTACAAAACGCGTGACACCAGTGGGTTGACACCAGTAATCAACCTAATTAATATCCTTATTTAATAAGGTTATTAAATATGACAGACACACCAATGGAGCAAGCAATCATGGAAGCTGCAGAGCATCTCTTCCTTGAACGAGGTTTTGCACTCACCTCGACAACAGACATAGCCAAGGAAGTCGGGTGTAATCAATCGCTTATCAATTACTACTTTCGCAGCAAAGAGAAGCTTTTTAAGTCGATTTTTGAGAGAAAGGCGTTGCTTTTTTTCTCCTCGCTGAAAAAACCCTTCGAAACTGGCATCCCGTTTCTGGAAAAGATCAGAATTCTTTCAGAGAATCATTTTGAAATATTAGCCAAAAACTCCAGACTTTCTTTTTTCATACTCAGCGAAGTCACCACCAGTTCCCAACGGCTGGAAGATTTTGCGGATATCGTGAATGAGAACCTGGGAAGGATTTTTCCTTTGCTTGAAAAAGAATTAGCACAGGAAATCAAGAAAGGACGAATCAAAGAGACAACCCTGTTCGATATCCTGATGACGATGGTATCTCTCAATATTGGTGTATTCCTGTTACAACCAGTAATCACAAAGATACTACCGCACAGTGATGTTTCTGCTCAGATTTTGGATAGGGGAAAAGAAAATGCCAACATTCTCCTTATGAGCTTGATTCCCTCAGGGCAATAGTAAGATTTCTACACTGTGCCAAACCGTTTGACCTTGCAGAAATAACGAAAGCACAGCATGCAGTTCAATTGCCTTTGGCTCTGGGTGAGCTAAACCTTATTGAAGGAAACGGAGAATCCCTGGAATGAAAAAAATCACTATCATACTTTTTATACTGGCAACTGTAGTCTCTTGTACCCCCAATGGAGAAATCAAAATCGCAGAGGGTAGTTTCGAATCAACAGAGGTTATAGTCAGTGCCGAGGGCAATGGACGTATTCTTTCTTTCAATGCGGAAGAAGGAGCCAACGTCATAAAAGGCCAGATTCTCGGGAAAATAGACGACCGGCAACTGGTTCTCAAGCGTGGGCAACTGCTCTCTATGCGTGAAAAAGTCGAAACCCAACGACCGGATATTGGCATACAGGTTGCAGCCATGGAAGAACAACTAGCCGTTGCCAAAGCCGAAAATACAAGAATTGCCAATTTGGTTGCAGCAAAGGCAGTAAGCGAAAAACAGCTTGACGATAGCAAAGCCCAGGTGACTATCCTTGAATTGCAGCTTGATGCACTGAAATCGACACTGAAACAGAACGTTGAAGGCCTTGCAAAGGAAAGCGAATCCCTTTCCTTTCAGATTGCCCAACTTGATGATCAAATCAGCAAATGCGTAATAACCAGCCCTATAGACGGGACCCTCATGACATCCTACGCACAAGAGGGAGAGTTGGCCAGCGTAGGGAAATCCTTGTTTGCGGTTGCAGACCTAGATTGTGTATACCTGAGAGCCTATATAACCGCTGCAGAGCTGACTACGTGTAAACTCAACGATACGGTCAAGGTTAGGGTCAATTATGGTGAAGGGGGAAAACGATATTATGAAGGGAAGCTATCATGGATTTCTGAAAAAGCAGAATTTACCCCCAAGACAGTGCAGACTAAAGATGAACGTGCAACCTTGGTCTATGCAGTGAAAGTATCGCTTGTCAATGATGGATACCTGAAGCTAGGTATGTATGGTGCGATAGTCGAGGGGAAATGAATATGGCACAACAAGCTGTCACAGCGCAGGGGATCGAAAAGCATTATGGCAAGACCCATGCGCTCAGAGGTATAGATATCGAAGTCGAGAGGGGAGAGATCTTCGGCCTGATCGGAGCGGATGGAAGTGGGAAGACCTCTCTGTTTCGAATTCTGACAACATTGCTACTTCCTGATGGGGGAAATGCCACCGTCGATGGTTTCGATGTCGTTACTGATTTTTGGCGCATCAGGAAGCTTATCGGCTATATGCCTGGTCGATTCTCATTGTATCAGGATTTGACTGTACAGGAGAATCTCAATTTCTTTGCTACCGTATTCAACACCTCGATCCAGGAGAATTATGAGCTGATCAAGGATATCTGGATACAACTCGAACCATTTTGTACCCGGAGGGCGGGAGCTTTGTCCGGTGGCATGAAACAGAAATTAGCTCTCTGCTGTGCCTTGATCCATCGTCCCTCGGTCCTTTTCCTTGATGAACCGACTACTGGGGTTGACCCTGTTTCCCGTAAAGAATTCTGGAATATGCTAGGCCGGCTCAAGCAGGAGGGGATTTCTATTTTGGTTTCAACGCCGTATATGGATGAAGCTGCAATGTGCAACCGCCTTGCCTTGATTTCAGACGGTAGTATTCTGGAGACAGGGACGCCCTATCAGATATCCAGTGGTTTTCCCCATGATCTCTTCTCTATCAAAGCAGAGAAACTCAACAGCTTGATCCCTATCTTGCAATCACATCCATCAGAGCGTACCTGTTTCTCTTTTGGAAGTTCCATTCATTTCAGCACTACCTCTGGTGCAGTGCACTGCGAGGAGATTGCCACTTGGCTTGGAAATCATGGGCAAACAGATGTTTTTGTGGAACGGATCAATCCTTCGATTGAGGATCGGTTCCTTGCGCTTTCAGCTACAGGAGACAATCAATGAGCGCAATCATCGCGACAGACCTGACAAAAAAGTTTGGATCCTTTGTAGCTGTCAATCAAATCTCATTCGATGTAGGTGAGGGTGAAATATTTGGTTTTCTGGGTGCAAACGGGGCGGGTAAGACAACTGCTATGAGAATGCTCATTGGTTTGCTCGTCCCTACCAGTGGGACCGGAATGGTAGCAGGATATGATATCAAAAAGGAAAGTGAAAAGGTAAAAGCCAATATTGGGTATATGAGCCAGCGGTTTGCTTTATATGGGGATCTGACTGTTGCAGAAAATATCCGGTTGTTCGGGGGTATCTATGGAATGGACAAAAAGCTGATCAGAGAAAAGAGCAATCGCCTTTTGCAGGACTTGGATTTGACAGCTGAAAAAGATAGTTTGGTCTCACGGCTGCCCCTGGGCTGGAAGCAAAAACTTGCGTTCTCGATCTCGATTTTCCATAACCCCAAAATTGTGTTTCTTGATGAACCGACTGGGGGGGTCGACCCTGCCACCCGGCGCCGCTTCTGGGAAATGATTTATGCTGCTGCTGAAAAAGGCATTACTGTCTTTGTCACTACCCACTATATGGACGAGGCTGAATACTGCAATCGGGTTTCCATCATGGTGGATGGGGGCATAGAGGCACTCGATACTCCTCAACGATTGAAATCCCAATGCAAGGTCTCATCTATGGATGCAGTTTTCCAGATGATTGCACGGAAGGCAAAAAGGATGGCAGACTAATGGCTACTCTCTTCGCCTTTGTAAAAAAAGAGTTTTACCATATTTTTCGGGATCGATGGAGTTTGATTATCCTGCTTCTCATGCCTGTCATGATGCTTATTCTCATCGGGTTTGCGATGACTACAGAAGTCAAAGGGACCACGTTCAGGGTTTTGGACCCTTCTTTTGATGAATCAACCAGGGAGATTGTCGAAACACTTACACAAAGCGGCTATTTTACTTTTGGGGGATACCTGGCTGACGAGGCTGAAATCGATCAGGTGTTTCGACAAGGCAAGGCGGGACTTGTCTTGGTTTTCTCCTCCCGGTTTGAATCAGAGAGAATCCATACGAAAAATGGCACCATTGCGATACTCACTGATGGTAGCGATCCCAATACTGCAAAAACCCTGACAAATTATGCCAGCGCAATAATCAGGGGCTGGGCTCAGAAGCAAAACACTGTTACAAAAGCTTCCTGGACTATCGGGGTGGAAACGAGATTTCTCTACAATCCGGCAATGAAAGGGTCCTATAATTTTGTACCCGGTGTTCTTGGCATGATTCTCCTCTTGATCTGTGCCATGATGACATCAATCTCGATTGCACGTGAAAAAGAATCCGGTACGATGGAAGTATTGCTCGCTTCCCCGATGAAACCAGGAACTATCATCTTGGCGAAGACTGTTCCGTATTTTACAATTTCTTGTGTAAACCTGGTAACCAGTCTTCTCCTGTCCGTCTTTGTTCTCGCTGTTCCTATACAGGGTAGTATCGTTGTGCTTATTGCCGTTTCCCTATTATACATTTTGCTCTCTTTGCTGATCGGGGTCATGATTTCTACGATTGCCAATTCACAGCTCGTTGCCCTGTTGATATCCGGTATGGGTTTGATGATGCCGGTTATTCTCCTTTCTGGCATGATGTTTCCCATCGAATCGATGCCGCTTCCACTCCAATTCCTTTCCGCTCTTATTCCAACCCGTTGGTACATATCTGCCATGAGGAAAATCATGATCAAGGGGCTTGGTTTTGGTTCGGTTTTAACTGAGGTTGGAGTCTTGTCCTTGATGGCTGTGATCGTATGCATCATCAGCCTCAAGAAATTTAAACCCAGATTGGAGTAAGTATGCTGAAATATCTCATACAGAAAGAATTCATCCAGATCAGACGCAATCTCTTCCTTCCCAGAATGATACTGATATATCCTATCATGCTCATTCTGGTTCTGCCTTTTGCCGCCAATTATGAAATAAAGAATATCAATATTGCCGTTGTCGACCATGATGACAGCATGCTATCGACAAGATTGCGTGCCAAGATCTCCTCGTCCCATTATTTCAGGATCTCAGGTTATTGCTACAATGATCTGGATGCTCTGCGAATGGTCGAATTAGGGACTGCCGATATAGTCTTGGAAATTTCCCCTGGCTTTGGAAATGAACTTGTCAGGGGAAATCAGGGTGCAGTATTGATTTCCTCTGACACGGTCAATGGCACAAAAGGGAATCTTGGCAGTGCTTATCTTTCCTTGGTCATGCAAGATTTCAGTACGGAGCTCCGAAATGAAGCAGTACCCGCACTAAAAAACTCTCCGCAGTCGGTTACCCTTGAGCCTCATTATCTTTACAATCCCTACCTTTCGTACCCGGATTTTATGATACCTGCCCTGATGGTCATGGGGTTGCTTTTGATCACCGGTTTTCTTCCTGCACTCAATATTGTTGGGGAAAAAGAAGCAGGAACAATCGAAAGCATGCATGTTACTCCGGTTCGTAAGAGGACGTTCATTCTTTCCAAATTGATCCCGTATTGGATCATTGGGTTTTTCGTTTTTACGTTTATGTTGTTACTTGCCCTTGTATTCTGGAAGTTGTTTCCCACCGGAAGCATTTTGCTTTTGTATCTTTCTGCCTGTTTGTTTGTGCTCACTGTTTCAGGATTTGGACTGGTCATCTCCAACTATGCCAGATCTTACCAGCAGGCTATGTTCATGATGTTCTTTTTTATCATGATTTTTAATTTCTTGAGTGGACTGTTTACTCCAGTATCCAGCATGCCTCAATGGGCCCAGGTATTCAGTCATCTAAGTCCCTTGCGGTACATGATTGAAATCCTTCGTGGGGTATATCTGCGGGTGTGCGGGATTCAGGACCTCCATAAGCAGTTGATTTCCTTAGCAATACTCATGGTTGGATTCAATAGTTGGGCAATTATCAGCTATCGGAAGAAAAGCTGATAATTGCCCAGCCAAGGTAACTATCTGCAAGAAAGCGACCTGTGCAAGCAATGATTGCAAATATGCACCTAAAGAAGGTAAGGGTCCCGGCAAAAATAATCCTCTGCTAAATGGGCAATACCAGACTCGATAAAATGGGATTTCAGCAACTGACTTGGCAGCTAGTACGTTACCCTGATGTATTGATTTGGTTTTGGATTCTTTTTTCTTAGGAGGCTTCTACTGATCAGTAAAAATGATTTATTTAGCCTAAGTATGCCCTGATTATGTCGATGATTCCTGAAAAAGCCAATAGTTTGAACGCTATGTTCCACATGACCAGAAATATCAAGAAGTTAAGAATGCGCCAAGTGATGGCTTTTTTAAAGAGAGGGGCGAGTACTCCCGATCCATAGGACAAGATGAAAAACCAGATAAAAGACATGGAGATTGCCCCTGCTCCGAAAAGATACCTGCCCTGGCCGACAAAGGTAGCACTGATTCCTCCCAGCAGGACCACAGTATCAAGATAGACGTTTGGATTACACAAGGTAATTGCCAGGATTGTCAGGATGACTTGTCTGCGGCTTGTAGGATTGCTTTCGGTTTCTCCCAATTCTTGTTCGGCTTGCAACGCTGAAAACAAACATTTCAGACCATAGATGAAAAGAAAGAGGGCGCCCCCTCCTCCTGCTAGTCGTAACAGTGTGGGAGATTGTTCGATCAGACTGCCCAAACCGGCAACCCCGGCACTAATCAAGAAGGCGTCGCAGAGAGAGCAGATCAGGGCTACGACAAAGCGATGTTGTTTGCGGATCCCTTGTGTAAGTACAAAGGTATTTTGTGCTCCGATTGCTACTATCAAGCTAGCGCCTGTTGTCATTCCGGTAATAAAAGGTATTTCCATGCCAGACAGAATAGCCAAAACACAGATATTATTCAAATTAATTATTTAAATATAATATTAATAATGCTAATATTTTATATGCTTGAATATAGAAACCTCGAAGCCCTTGCAGCTGTAATCGAAGAGCAAGGGTTTGAAAAAGCCGGAGAAGCCTTGCATATCACGCAATCTGCGGTAACACAGCGCATCAGACAGCTAGAAGAGCTTTCCGGACAAGTATTGGTGTTGCGTACCCATCCCCCGACATTGAGCGATGCCGGACGAATCATTCTCGAACATTTCAAGAAAGTACGCATATTGGAACAGGAATTCTTGCAACGTTCCAATCTGGCAAGTGCGGGGCAAAAACCTGTATTGGCACTGGCGGTGAATGCCGATAGCCTTGCTACTTGGTTTTCATCTGTGGCCAGCTTGTATTTTTCCCGGTCCAGTGGCTATCTGGACATTAGATGTACCGATCAGGATGTCACCCATATTCTCATGACGAGCGGTCAAGTCATGGGGTGTGTCAGTTCCCTGAAAGACCCTTTTCGTGGGTGCAAGACCGATTTTCTGGGGAAGATGGAATATCGATTTGTCTCGACTAGGCAATTTGCACAAACCAATTTTCCCCAGGGCATTGACGGGACAACCTTCTCGAATGCACCCAAGTTGAACTACAACAAAGATGACCAACTTTTGTTACGTTGGGCATCCCAGTTTTTCGAGAACGCCCATCCGTTCCAAAACAGCCATTTTGTCCCATCTTCCGAGCAATTTCCAGTGTTGATACAACAGGGGTCCGTTTGCGCTATGTTGCCAGACCATCAATACAACCAGTATAAAGATTTGTATGATTTGGTAGATCTCTCGATGGGGAAGCCAGTGTCACTGCCTCTTTACTGGCATCGTTGGAATATACCCTCTGAAGAGCTGGATGTCCTTACCGGAATAATCAAAGAGGTTGCTTCTGATAAGTTTTTCAGTCTGCAAATACATACCTCTTCTGTGCATTGAATCCTACTTGAAAAAGAGGGAGTCCCTAAGGGCGAAGGATTTTGTCCATGGCTTTCCCCTTGGCCAATTCATCAATGAGTTTGTCCAGGTACCGGATTTCTTTCATGAGTGGATCTTCGATTTCCTCCACCCGAATACCGCAGATTACCCCTTTGATATTTGCCCTGGAAGGATTTGGGTGGGGGCTTTCCTTGATGAAAGTCTCAAAGTCTGTTCCCTTTGCCACCTGAGATGCCAATTCTTGTTGGCTGTAACCAAAGAGCCAGCAAATGATTGCATCCACTTCGGCTTTCGTTCGTCCCTTCTTTTCTGCCTTCGCAATATACAGCGGGTAGACACTTGCAAAGCTCATTGAGAATATTCGATGTGATTCCATGGGATACACTCCTGAAAAAGGCTGAAATCTGTGGCAATTTTACGAATAACCTACACTTGTTGTCCAGACTGATGGTTTGATACCACAGGTTGGTATTTACTGGTTTCTTGCATCCTGCTATTTAGGAATAAGGGGGACCTCCCAGAGACAGCGCCCTTGGCATATACAGGCTGATTTGGTTGCAAACCAAATATCCGCTCCCCGAGGAAAGTCCGTTGCCGGTGCTCTGTAACACTAGCATTCAATGAGAAATATCTCTATATTTTCAGCCAATCCCATAGTATGTTATATTTTCTAAGCTTTCTTTTTTTGTGCAAGGGCTGTAATCACACGTTGCAACTTTTCTTGGATTTCTTTAGCGATGAAGTGTAGTGCCTCGTTCTCTACCTCATGCATGGAGCTGACAGGATTAACTACAGCCACCTCTACCATTTCAGGGTTTAGTTCCTGAACGATTACACTGCACGGTAACAACGTACCGATTTTATCTTCCGCTTCAAGTGCCTTGAGGGCAAAAGGTGGATTGCATGCCCCGAGAATGCGGTAGTTCCGAAAGTCAACGTTAAGCTTTTTTTTCATGGTAGCTTTGACATCGATATCGGTGAGCACTCCGAAACCTTCTTTCTTGAGTTCTTCAATCACTGTTCCAATACTCTGTTCAAAGGGTTGCGCAAGGGTTGCCGAGATGTAATAGCTCATACCTAATCTCCTATGAAAGATTCTTCTCGATCGATTACCACACTTCATGCATACACCGCATCTTCGTTTTTTTATCCAAGACACAGTCGTGTGGAAAATTAGATTGCATTACATAGGTAAAAATACTGATGTCAGGATGATTTATGTTTCAATTCCGTATTCATTCTCTACGCTCTTTTCCCTCCCGTCAATATCGGTATCGTTACTTGGTATTGGTTGGAACAGGATAGGTACCTTTCCTGTCTACAGAATGCTAGTGAAGAATTGCTTATACCATTTTCACTAAAGCAGAAGATGGAATGAGAAAAGAACTCCAACGGATTACTTTTGCCTACGTACTGGTACAATTGGATCTGAAAGAGCTAAAGGAAAGCTTTCCTGGTTTCTAAAATCTGAGAGTTTACACTTGTGTTTGGTTTTTGGCAGATCAGTTGCAAAATCCATGTGGATTCATACAGTCATAGGTTCTCTCTCAAATTGAGTCGAAGTCAGAGCCTAGCGAAAAAGAAATTTCTTCTTACTAAAGAAAATGTGGAAATGCAAGATGATCGTGGGCCATAGCTTTGCATTCCCAAGGGGTGGGGTGTCTTTCTTTTTCCCTGTAATATCGGTACTATGCACTCAGACAAGGAGCAATTTGAATGAGTGAGATTTCGATAACTGAAGAGAATTTTGAAGATGAAGTCCTAAAATCCGATTTGCCGGTTCTCGTAGATTTTTGGGCAGAATGGTGTGGGCCCTGCAAAATGATTGCACCTGCTGTGGCACAGCTTGCCGAGAAATATAAGGGAAAGCTAAAAGTAGCCAAAGTGAATGTCGATGAGGCAGGATCGGTTGCCAGCATGTTCAATGTTTCAAGCATTCCTACCCTTATGATTTTCAAGAAGGGTGAAGTAGTGGCACAGAGAATGGGTGCAGCTTCGCTTTCTGTGTTGGACGGGTTCGTAAGCCAGAACCTCTAAGAACAAAAAGACAAGATACTCTCTGTAAATAGGAAAAGGAGGAAATAGCCTCCTTTTCCTGTAGGTTTTTACCTAGGGCTACATGCATCATGAATCTGTGCATTGCCGGCTCACTCAGCTTTTTCATAGTGTGCATCCGAATTCCTGGCTCCAAACGTTGCCATTCTTGTTTCTGTGACATACCAATCTTCTAAGGTATTGGTATCCCTTTCCTTTTCCCTGCATACGCTTCTTGTCGAAGTGCTATAGGTAGAGTCGATAGAGCCACTTGCTAACACAGTATCCCATTGTCCGCATTGGCAGAGGCTTTGAGCACTTTTTTCAAGGTCTGAGGAACCAAACCCGTTGAAGGTCGTTGTCGTCAGGTTGCCATATAAAACCGCGTCTAGCAGGGGACTGTCGAATTGTGGGGTTTCTGAAACGACAATGCAGCCATTGTTCCCGCTGAGTCCTGCCAGGTTCTCTGAACAGAAAGCCTCTTTTACAATTCCTTTCTGAAAAGAAATGACAATAAAGGTTCCCTGTGAAACTGTTTTGTCTGGGAGGATGCATCGGTCGGTATAGTTCAACCCGATACCGTTTGCAAGTGTTATCCCTGCAAGGTTGCCTCCCTTGGTAACCAATAATTCGACTCGGTCTGGGTTGTTTTCAGTCCCCTTGGTAGAAAATTCATTGATCAGCACATGTGCCCTATGAGTGTTTTTCGCCCAGACTTCCGTGGTGAAACGGCAACTGTTGCCCCTTCTGTCTTCAACTCGTCCTTCTATGGTACAAAAAGTTGCCAAAGCCATTGGATTGCTGAGGGAAACGGTGACATCCTTCCCGTTGCAAAGATATTGTGTTACTGCTCTCCCGTTGGCATTGAGCATGCAGGTTTTTGCTTCGATCGGTTCATCAAACTGGAAAAAGAGCGTTGACGGGTTTATTGCAGTTGCACTGAGCAAGACCGGAGGCGTACTATCTTGCATCGAAAATAGATCAGTAATCGTTGGGCTGGCATGGTTGCAACCGCAACCGGTGGCAATGAAGAGAAAGAGAGCGAGCAAAATGCTGTACATTTTTGAGTGGTGCATACCTTTTCTTGATGCAGAATATGGGTAATTGCTTCAATTGACAGGATGCAAAGAAAAAAACTAGACTTCACCCAACGTTGGAGGGGTATTTGTATGGCCAAACTATGGCAGAAAGACTATTCACTCGATTCCTTGATGGAAGAATTTACCGTAAGTAACGACTATATTCTCGACCAGGAACTGGTAATTTCCGATTGCCTTGCTTCCATTGCCCATGCAAGGGGCCTTGCTGATATCGGCATCCTCAGTGAAGAAGAGCTCGATTCGCTGGAGCAAGGACTGAGTGAAATCATCACACTTAGGCAGAAAGGGGAGTTTTCCATTACCCCCCAGGACGAGGATTGCCATACGGCTATCGAAGGGTATTTGACCAACAAGATCGGTGAAGCCGGGAAGAAAATCCATACCGGGCGTAGTCGAAACGACCAGGTCCAGACAGCATTGCGAATCTGGATGAGGGAGTTTTCGATCAGGCTCTGTCGTGAAACCGGTCTGTTTGCCCAGGCCTTGCTCGACTTTGCCAAGAAATATGAATTCGTACCAATGCCCGGACGGACCCATATGCAGATTGCCATGCCTTCTTCGGTCGGTCTTTGGGCTGCTGCGTTTGCCGAGGAATTCTATGACGAAGGGCAACGGCTCATGCAGCTTTCCTGGACCCTTGACCAGAGTCCTTTGGGTTCTGCAGCCTCTTATGGTGTCCCGCTTCCCTTGGACAGAACCTATACCGCAAACCAAATGGGTTTTACCAGGGTCCAGAACAATGTCCTCTATGCAAATAACAGCAGGGGTAAGTTCGAGGCTATGGTGCTCGACTGTTGCGATTATATTGCCTTGACTGCAAGCAAGCTTGCCCAGGATCTTATTCTGTTTACCCTGCCTGAGTTTGGGTATTTTTCCCTTCCCCCGCAATTATGTACTGGGTCGTCGATCATGCCCCAGAAAAAGAATCCCGATGGCCTGGAGTTGGCCAGAAGCCGGTCTTCGGTTGTCTCTTCCTGTGCATCACGGGTGAAATCGATTATCAGGAGTCTTCCTTCAGGATATAACCGGGATTTCCAGGATACCAAGGAACCCCTGATGCAAGGTACCAAGGCTACCTGGCAATTGGTCCAGATTATGAAACGGATGCTTGAAGGCCTTGAGGTGCATGAAGATAGGCTTACCTCTGCCTGTGTTCCCGAATTGTATGCCACAGACGTCGTGTTGCAGAAGGTTTTGAAGGGGGGGAACTTCAGGGATACCTATAAGGATATCGGTCTTCATCTCAAGGATGTACAGGCAATGGACCCCGTACAGACGATCCAGAATAGAACCAGCCTTGGTACGACCGGCAACCTGGGGTTGGAAGAAGATGACTTGTTTGTAAGGCTTATGATTGAAGGATGTGATGAGGTTTTAGAATCATACACCGCTGCCTATGAAAACCTCTGTGACCTTGAGGGAGTCCAAGCCGTTCTGTATTAGGGGTACCGGTGCCTTGCTATGAAACCTTTGCGGTTTCATGCCAAAAGTTCAGAATACAAGCACAGAAAAAAACCTTGCAGTCCTTAGATTGCAAGGTTTTTTAATGATTTGCCTACGGCTTTATGGCCTAGACAAGGTGACTTGTGGTATTTCCTGAACGTTTCTGCAAGACAGGAGTGTGTTTCACTGCTTGGTGATACGTCTCTGCGATATTGGTACAGTAGTCACCGATATGCTCAAGGTGCCTGATCTTCTCAAGGATCAGCAACTCAATGCGTACATCGGCATTCCCGCTGGTAAGGCGTTCCTGAACCATGTCGCTGAGGTGGTTCCTCCAGGTATTGATCTGTTCCTCGAACTCGTTGGCCTTCTGCATTTCGGCCTTTGTAAGGGTCCTGTCCATGCGGTCGCGGATATAATCGAGGAATTCCTGGACGAGCAGTTCATATTGGTTCAGGTCACTGGCGATGGAAAGTTCGAATGTCCAACCTTGCTGGTATCGTCGTTGGCTGAGCATAGCCAGGTTGTAACAGCTGTCGGTTACCGATTCCAGTTCATCCATAACACGGATCAAACAGTTGAGCGTCGAGGCATTCGTAGGAGTCTGGGAATCTTGCAAAAGGTGGACGCAGAAATTGGAAAGCTGTTCCTGCATCTGGTCTGCATATTCCTCATCTTTTTTCATTGCCAGTACCTCGGCTTCCATGTTCACTTCCTTGTTGTTGAACATATTGCGGTAACGGCTGAGCATATTGCAGGCAAGGTTTGCCATCTTGCGAATCTCATCCCTGATAGTTAGCAGATACAACTCAGGGCTATCGATGAACGTACCACCGATGTAGGTAAAGTGGTAGGTCCCTTCATCGTATTCGGCTTTTGCCGGAACGAGTTTTTCAATAAGTTTTGCAAACTGTCGGACAAAGGGGAAAAACACAATTGTGTTGATAACATTGAAAAAGGTATGGAACATGGCCAGAAAGAGCGGTAATTCTTTGGAGAGTGCAGTCCCTGTCATGGAGAAAATATCTCCTGGGGTTATAAGGTTGACAATATGAAGCAGTGGTTTGAAAAAGACTACTGCCAAAAGACTACTGCCAAAAGACTACCGGTGACATTGAACATGATATGGGCCCAGGCTGCCCGCTTAGCCGTCGTACTTGTTCCGATCGAGGCAAGATATGCGGTAATGGTGGTACCAATGTTCGATCCTAAGATCAAGGCCGCGGAGGCAGATACCCCAAGCCATCCATTGAAGGCCATGGTAAGGGTCATGGCCATAGCGGCTGAAGAAGACTGAACGACAACCGTAACGACTGTCCCTATCAAGAGACACGTCAAGACCATGAGAATGGAGTCGCCATTGAATTTTTCAAGGAAGGAAAGAACCCCGACATTGCCGGTAATGTCGGGCATTGCGTGTTGCATTGAATTCAATCCAAGGAAAAGAAGTCCGAACCCCAATAAAATATCTGCGATTTCCCTGGTTTTGTTTTTCTTGGAGAACATCATCGGTGCAGCAAAGGCAATTGCCACCAAGGCAAGCGCTGAAATATCGAGTTTAAAACCGAGAATTGCGACGAGCCAGCCTGTGAAGGTGGTTCCTATATTGGCCCCGAGGATAACCCCGATTGCCTGGATGAGATCCATCAGCCCTGCATTCACAAAGCTGACTACCATGACTGTGGTAGCCGAGGAGCTTTGTATGAGCATTGTGATGAGGATACCGGTCATTACGGAAATCAACCGGTTTTTTGTCATAAGCCTTAGGATGGCTTTCATCTTGTCCCCAGCGGATTTCTGGAGTCCTTCACTTAGTAGTTTTATGCCATAGAGGAATAAGCCTAAGCTACCTATAATCTGGAAAATACTCATTATTGCTTTCATATCAGGAAAAAGGTAACAAGTTTACGGCATGTTGGTAAAGGGCTTGCGAAATCAAAAAACTGTTGAAAAATAGTGTTTTTACGGGCATCCGGTTTTGCTGAAAGCGGCATTTGCTTCCCGAGAAATTGCTAAAAATGTTATAATTGTATCAAATATATGCAAATATTTCGTGTGATGGCTTTTACTCTGAGCGACACCTTCGTGAGTATGAAAAAAAATAAAAAAAATTATTTCAAGGAAGAAAGTGTCTTATTGGTTCAGATTGTCTGCTTTTCTACCTATTCTAACAAATTGTTATTTCTGTTAATGGCCCTTATATTCATATGATTGAAAAACTTCTGTATATTGAAGTGGAGAAAGGACCGAGTCTGCAGCTGGTTTTTTTGAAGGAGCATAAAATGGATAAAAATCTAGAAGCCATAGTATCTTTGGAAGATGTTTATAAAGTATATCCGTTGGGAAAAACTGAAGTACATGCCGTAAAAGGGGTTTCCTTCGAAATACTGAAGGGTGATTTTATCTCAATAGCCGGTCCGTCGGGATCAGGGAAATCTACGATTCTCAACATGATCGGTTGTATCGACACCCCGACTGAAGGAACGGTAAGGATTAACGGAAAGGCTACCAGTGGACTGAAGGACAAAGAGATTACCCTTCTTCGTCACCAGACCCTTGGATTCATCTTCCAGAGTTTCAATCTGATACCGGTTTTGAATATCTATGAAAATATTGAGTTTCCTCTCCTGCTGGATAATTCTTCAAAAGTAACTAAGG
This sequence comes from Sphaerochaeta pleomorpha str. Grapes, assembly GCF_000236685.1. NCBI lineage: Bacteria > Pseudomonadati > Spirochaetota > Spirochaetia > Spirochaetales > Sphaerochaetaceae > Sphaerochaeta > Sphaerochaeta pleomorpha. The sequence continues at coordinate 3,176,585 of NC_016633.1, forward strand.
CAGAACGAAAGGAATGGATTGACTATCTCATCGAAACGGTAGGACTTGAGAACTGGAGAAAGCATAGACCCAATGAACTCTCCGGTGGGCAGCGACAGCGGGTCGCAATTGCACGTGCCTTGGTTACCAAGCCGCTGATTGTCCTGGCAGATGAGCCAACGGCAAATCTGGATTCTACAACAGGGGAGTCGATCATCGCTTTGATGAAGAAGATGAACAAGGATGTAGGGACTACGTTCATCTTTTCGACCCACGATCAGACCATTGTCGATATTGCAGACCACGTGATTGTATTGAAGGATGGCACAATCGTCCGCAACGAGCGGAAAAAGAATGGGAGCAACTGATGCTTGGAGTATTGATAAAAATTGCCTTCAGGAACCTGAAGGAACATAAGGCAAAGACCTTGATCATCGGTGTTCTCATTACGTTGGGAATAGCGATTTTGGTTGTGGGAAACAGCTTTACCGATACTATCAAGAAGGGTATCGAGAAAAACTATATCCAGAACTATACAGGCAATCTGTTCATCGCCTCTTCGGCGATTAAAGATCCCTCCCTGATCATTTCAAACGAATTGTTTGAATCGACTCCGAAAATCCTTCCTGACTTTCCGGCAATCCAGAAACATGTCGAGAGCCTAAGCGAGGTTACCGGGACTACAGGCCAGATTAATGGTGTTGCATTGGGTAAATGGAATGATGTCGGTGAATCTTTCATGATTCTTTTCGGCCTTGACAGTACCTCCTACCAGAACTTGTTTCCAACCGGAGTAAAACTTACGGATGGGGAATTCCTCAAAGAAGGGGAAAGCGGAATCGTATTGTCAAAAATGGTAGCCGATATGTTTAAGCAAAGTTCTGGCAATGATATCCAGGTGGGCGATTCGATAGTCCTTACTTCAATGAATACTGTTTCTGGTGCAAAAATCAGGGAAGTGACAGTCAAGGGAATACATGACTATGGCGATGCTTCCTTTGACCTGTCCTATGTCTGTTTCATTGACCAGGATACATTGCGCATTCTCAACGGCATGGTGCTTAATACTGCCAATTCTCTCAACCTCACCGGGGAAGAAGCCTCTTCTCTCGGTGCCTTGGACGAGGAAAGCCTGTTTGGTTCCTCCCCGCTTGGAGGGGACGATGCATTTTTCGTGTCCGATAGTGCCGAGACAGAAAGTAGTTTCCTCGAATCCTCTGTCGATGATTGGACAAACATACTGGGTGATACCTCGCAGCGTGCCTTCCTCAATGAAACCGACCCCAATGCCTGGAATTATCTTTTGGTCAAAGTTACCGACCAGAACAAGGCAGAAAAGGTCGTGAAAGAGTTGAACACCTATTTTACGGACAATAACATCGAAGCAAAGGCGTGGAATTGGCTTGATGGTGCTGGTATGAGTGCCCAACTTGCAGACACCTTGAGCATTGTGTTCAATGTCCTGCTTTTTGTCATTGCCATCGTTGCCGTGATTGTTATCATGAATACCTTGGTCATCTCGGTTTCTGAACGGTATGGGGAAATCGGAACCATGCGTGCCATAGGGGCAAAGAAAAGCTTTGTGCGGCAGATGATATCTTTGGAAACTCTGATGATTACCCTTGTGTTCGGTGTTATCGGAGTCATCCTCGGAATTATCATCCTGTTGGTGTTGCGAGGGGTTGGCATCCAGGCACCGAATCAATTCATGCAAATCCTTCTCGGAGGCGATGTGTTCCGCCCTGTCGTTTCCTTCCAGGCAATAGTGCTTTCACTTATTACCGTTTCGGTTGTCGGATTGATAGCAAGTCTCTACCCAGTATCAGTGGCCTTGAAGGTCAGTCCGCTCGAAGCTATGAATAAAGGTTGATACATATGAATCTATGGAAAATAGCGTATAGAAACGTTTCGAGGCAGAAGAGAAGGAGCAATCTCCTCGCTCTTGCCATTGCCTTCGGCGTGATGATGATTATTTTGGTCAACAGTCTTACCCAAGGGCTTATCAAGACGACTGAAAAGAATTTTGAGTCGGCTCTCGGAGGGCATATCTACCTTACCGGCGAAGTATTGCTCGATAGCGGTAAAGTTGCAAACCAGATTGCGAACCCTGAGGTACTTGATGCAGTAATTCCACAGTTCAGCGATTCTATCGCTGAGTCGCAGAAGCGCTCTACCATCACCGGCAACTTTATATTCCGTTCCAAATCGACTACAGGGATTCTCTATGGCGTGCATTGGGACCAGGAACAATCGTTGGTCGATTCTCTGGAAATACTCGAGGGGTCACTTGACCGCATAAGGGAAAAGGGAACGATTGTGCTGCCCCAGGAAACAGCGAAGGATCTAGGGGTTGAACTTAACGAAGAGATTCTTATCAGCCTGACAACTGTCACCGGCCAAGCAAATGTTGGCGAGTTTACCATCGTTGCAATAACCAAAGACACCCTTGGGCTTGGGTTTTCCACTGCCTATGCCGATATCGGATATATAAACGAGCTGGTTGGTCTGGCCCCCGATGAATACCAATCGTATAACCTTGTGCTCAAGGATATCAACCAGATCAATTCCATCTCGAAAGAAATCGAGGATGCGATAGTCCTCCAGGGCTCCACGCTGAAGCCAAAACCTGATGAGAGCGAATCGCTCATGTCGCAGGGGGGTATGGCCGGGGCAATGTTCGGTTCCGATGAAAACGAAGAGGTTTGGAGCGGAACACGGTTCAATGTAGGAAATTTGAATGACTTCATGGATATGGTCGCTCAGATTGTGGCGATACTCAATGGAATAGCTTTGGGGGTGTTTTTCATAATGCTTTTGATCACGATGGTCGGGCTGATGAATACCTTCAGGATGATTATGATTGAAAGGACGAGGGAAATTGGGACGATGCGTGCCATTGGCATGCAGAAAAAGGATATCTCCAAGTTGTTCCTTCTGGAAGGCCTGATTCTTGCCCTGAGGGGAGTGGTTTTCGGTATCGCAGCTGAACTGGTGGTAGCGACAATCATAAAGATGATCAGGTTTGCTGATGGTTCGCCTTTTGCCCTAATCCTGGACCAAGGCCATGTCGCGGTTCCTGTGGTGTTTTCGAATATGGTGATGATTACCTTCATTATTGTGGTGATCACGTTGCTTGCCGTATGGTCACCGGCTAGAAAGGCTGCCCGATTACAACCTGCCGATGCCCTTCGCGCATAGCATGGTAAGAGATATATAAGGAAAAAGAATGCATATGAAAATCAAGAAACGATATTTGACACTGTTGGTGATAGGTGTTTTGCTGGTTTCCTCTACCCTTGGGGCCGCAACCTTGGCAGAGGGACAGGCTATGCTTGCAGATATAGACAACCTTTCGAATCTGGGAGGGAAGGATTTTTCTGCTCTCATGACGATGATCAGTGAGGATCCTGAAACAGGTATCGAGAAAACCAAGGTATTGCAATTCCGCAGCGACGACGATGACAAATTCCTGCTTCTCATAAAGGAGCCGGTTGTCAAGAAAGGGCAGGGGTATCTGATGATTGATGACAACCTCTGGTTTTACGACCCTGAGAGCCGCAAGTTCTCCCATACTTCCATGAAAGACCAGTTCAACCAGTCCGATGCCAATAATTCGGACTTCAATAGCTCTTCCCTTGCCAATGATTACAAGGTTGTATCCATCGAAGACGGGAAGCTTGGCAACTTTTCCGTATATATCCTGGTAATCGAAGCCCTCAACAACGAAGTGACCTACCCCAAGCGCAAGCTATGGGTAACGCGGGAAAATACCCTGGTTTTGAAAAGCGAGGACTATAGTGCCAGCGGTAGGCTTATGAGGACGAGTTACTATCCTTTCTACACCAAGTCAGAAGGTAACTACATTCCTACGAAGATGATATTTGTCGATGAACTGATTGCAGGGAAAAAGACTACGATCTCGATCAGTGATATCTCCTTTAAAGATATCGCTGATTCAGTGTTCACCAAGTCGTATGTCGAACGTGTAAACAACTAGGAGAAATAAAATGCATAGTAAACCTTCGCAGTACTTTCTCGTATGCCTGATGCTTTCCTTGCTGGTTTCCTTCCCTGCTTTTGCCTCGAGTGAGGATGATTTGTTCTTTGGTGGGGATGCTGTCCTTTCAAGCGAAGACGCCCTGTTTGGCGGCGATTCTTCTTCGGACCTCTTTGGTGGGGATAGGGTGGTAGAAGAAGCAACAGAGACAGATCTTTCCCTCAGTGATTTGCTTCTTACCAATGCAGATGGATTGAAGATTGGAGGTTCTTATTCCTTTTCGGTTACTCCTGCCTGGTTCAAGAACCTGGAGACTGATGCTACGGTCAAAACACTCTCATCGAAGATGAACTCCACCTTTTATTTTGATGCACGCCCAGATACTGATATCAGGGTGTACGGGAAGGCCGATGTTTCGTATTCCCAAGCTAATGGCAGTGATTCCTTGACCGTAAATCTTAGGGAACTGTTCAGCGACTTCAATATCGATGACCAGATATTTTTCCGTGTTGGCAAGCAGACCATTGCCTGGGGCGTAGGATATTTCTTCAGCCCCGCTGATTTGCTCAATGTCACTGAGATTGACCCCTCCGACCCTAGTGCAGAGCTTGAAGGGCCTGTGGCCGTCAAGGCGAATATGCCTTTGGGAGTTGACAATCTCTATGGCTATGTAATCCTTCCCCCTGATGGGTTTGCTGTAACAGATCTTGCCTTGGCAGGTAACTATGAGAAAGTCTTTGGCCAGAGTGAAGTCGGTTTCGGTGCTTTCTACCAAGACGGGCAAGACCCTGCTGTTATGGTTACCGTTTCCTCGGGAATCAAAGATATTTCGATTTTTGGCGAGGCCGTTACCAAATATGGTGACTCCAGATTATATTTTCAAGGTACCTTGGGAGCCCAGTTCTCCTGGTCCTCCAGTGAAAGCGACTTTGGCTTCTCGTTTGCCGCCCAGTACTACTACAATGGGGAACCGACAGCTGTCAGTAGCAATGAGTCCCATTATGCAGCAAGTTCTGTCTCGGTTTCCCTTACCGATTCCCTTTCGGCTGGGTTGTTCTGGATCGGGAATATGGGAGACCTCTCGGGGTGGTTGAAACCTAGCCTGACTTGGAAGCCCGTCGATTATATTTCAATGGCCTTTGGGCTGAATTACCTGTATGGTGGTTTGGGGGACCAGTTCTCACCAATAGGCCGGTCGATTTCGGCATCACTGGGCTTTACCCTGGGAGGCACAGACTTCTGATATGAGAGCAAACGTATTGATTATCGAGGATGAAATAGAAATCGCTGAGTTGGTGCAACTCTATCTGAAAAAGGAAGGCATTGATTCCTTCTTGGTCAATTCGGCTGAGAAGGGGCTAATTTTCCTTGAGGAAAATGCTGTGGATTTGATCATTCTCGATATCAATCTGCCAGGCAAGGATGGGTTTGAGTTCCTCCAGCAGTTCAGGAAGGGTTCTACCATTCCCGTGGTCGTGGTTTCTGCCAGGGAATCTGATGAAGATGTCATCATGGCCCTAGGGGTAGGAGCCGATGATTTTGTCACAAAACCGTTCAGTCCTAAGGTTCTCTCTGCAAAGGTCCGTGCCTTCTTGCGCAGGAGCATGGTCTTTTCAGAAGATGAACGAAAAATGTACCGTTTTGGGCCGTTCAGCTTGGATTACCATGGGTACAATCTCAAAAAAGGGGAGGACCTCATTCCTCTCTCGGCCAGGGAATTCGAAATCCTTCGGTTGCTGGTCGAGCATAACGGGGTAGCTTTCTCCCTGAAGGAGATCTATGACCAGATCTGGGATCAGGAGTTTGGGGACACCACGGCAGTTTCCGTATATGTTCAGCGCATACGGAAAAAGATTGAGAATGATTTCAAAAACCCCCGATATATAAAGACGATCCACGGCAAGGGGTACTTGTTTTCTCGGGAGTTGGTACAGTGAAACTGAAGAATAGGTTTGTCATCATCATCTTAGGGGCCTTCGTCGTACCAGTCTTGGTTTCTTCGCTGGTCGTGTTGTTCTACTCCCCGAGTTTTTTGCAATATAGGTTTGGAATAACAGGGAACAAGGCACTGGTCCAAGAGATTGAATCGGTGCAATCGCTCGATGAAATCGTTGCAATCGCCCAACAATTCCCTGAAGAGATATTTTGTTATGTTTTCAATGCAGATGGCGACATCGTGTATCACAAAGGCTCAGTATTGAATAATGTTTCGTTGGGGAAAACCATACGTAAGCACCTTGTTTTCTCCAAGAATATTGAGTTGCCTGATGGATATCTGTATTCCCTGATGGCCGGTACCGACAACAATATATTTTTCATGCCCTTTACAGGATTTGTCATCATGGGTTCCTTTATCCTCTTTCTCACAATTCTGTCTTCCTTGACAATCCGGACGATCAATAACTCGATCAATCAACTGGAAAAAGGGACCAGGCGTATTGCCCAGGGCGATCTGGAAACCCCTATTGTAATCAAAGGGGATGATACGTTTGTTTCCCTTGCCAATTCTTTTGATCTCATGCGCTTGAAAGTCAAGGAAGAACAGGATAGGCAGATGAGGTTTTTCATGGGGGTTTCCCATGATTTGAAAACCCCTTTGGCCTCTATTACAGGATATAGCGAGGCCTTGCTCGATGGCTTGGCAACCGACACGAAAACCCAGGAAAAATATGTACATATCATCCATGCCAAGGGAAAGTTGCTTGAACAGAGGATTTCCCATCTCATAGGGTATATCAAATTGTCGAATATGGCATTCCGGGATGAACTGGTTGAGAGGCCGCTTGTCCCGTATCTGAGAGATTTTGTCATTTTGCAGCAAGATGAAGCCAATCTGCAAAACTATGCTTTTACTGCTGACCTTGCCATTGATGAAGCTATCCGTGTCGCCTATGACCCTGATTTGCTTTCCCGTGCCATGGAAAACCTATTGCAGAACAGTATCCGTTACGGATTGCCCTCAAAACCTGTTACTATGTTCTGCAGGTATTGTGATGTAGGTATTTGCCTTGGATTTTCCAACTACTATCTGCAACCCTTGAGCCCCAGCCTCAGTGAACATATGTTCGAACCCTTTTATCGCGGTGATCAGGCCAGGAAAGGGGAAGGCACTGGGCTGGGCCTTGCCTCGGTAAAATCCATCGTGGATAGCCATGGATGGAAGGTCAAAGGATATTCTCTACTCAATGAGGGGAAAACCATCTTCGAGATATTGATTCCGCTGGAAAAATAAAGGTTGGCCATTTCTTTTTGTTTAATCTTTTTATACATGATTGTTCGGTTCATGCCATTTTGCCAGCTTTCTATAGATATTGCTCCAGATCATTAAAACGTGTATTTCTTAGGAACCCGAAAGTTTTTTTTAAAAAGTTTTAGTTATGCATAATTTATCAAAAACCTGTCATCTGAGTAGGGTTTTGGATAGGAAAATGGATTGAACTTTCATTGGCGTTGTTGTATGGTTTGCGCATGAGCATCATCAAACCACATAAGCTCGGGGTTATCGCAGGTCCCGGATCAGAGTATTTTACCAGCAAAGTTGTAAAACATTTGCGCCGTCTTTACCTCGAACGATATGAAAAGCTCTCTGCCTCAATGGCTAAAAGGCATGGAATGTCTGAGGAAGAGATTCTGAAGGCAGTGACATTTCTGGATGATTTGAACAACAAGAAAATTCCCAGAAGCAAATGTCCCGCTTCCTTCCAGTGCCCCGATTTTTCCATCAGGGTCAAATATACAAGGTTTGCCAATGGTGAGGAAAAGGCTGAGATCCTTGATGCTGTCAGAGGCCTACGCGTATTTATCGTGTATGATCTCTCCAATATGGAGCCGGTCAAGGTCGCAGGTTCCGACGAACCGATTCATCTTTCGGTCAATGACCACTTGATGTTCCTTTTGACTACGATCAATGCCATCCAGCTTGCAGGTGCTGAAAGCGTAACCTTGGTGCTTCCGACCTATCCGTATGCACGCCAGCACAAGAAATCCGGTCGTGAAGCCCTCACTGCTGCTATGTTTGGCCGTATTTGTGAGATGCTCGGGGTCGAACGTATCATTACCCTCGATATCCATAGCCGGGAGATTGAAAACAGTTTCTCGAACCTACATCTTGAGAACCTTCATGGTTCCTACCAGACACTCATTGCCCTGCACAAGCTGATTGATTTCAGTGACCCTGACTTGGTCGTGGTTGCCCCCGATACCGGGGCTATCAGCAGGAATAAATTCTATGCCCAGTCATTGCATAGGCCTCTGGCAATGTTATACAAAGAACGTGACTATTCGATTGTCAGCAAGGATGCAAAGCATTCCAATATAAAGAGCATCAACCTTCTTGGTGATGTGCATGGAAAAACTGTTCTGATTGCAGATGACATGATTGCTACCGGTGGTACCATGATCCTCGCCATGCGTGAGCTGATGAACCTCGGTGCCAAAAAGATTATCTGTATGGTAAGCCTCCCTATGTTCAATGGCAACGCAGTCGAGGCTTTCGATGCTGCCTATAAGGAAGGGGTTTTCTTCCGTATTATCGGTACCAATGCAGTGTACCATGGGCATGACCTACTGGATAAAGAATGGTATGTCCAGGCTGATATAACTGAATTGTTTGCAAGGGTAATTAGCAGACTTCACCATGGCCGTTCGATTAGCCCGTTGCTGGATAACCGTAAGTTCATCCAGATCCTTATCGACAACAGCCAGGCAAATCCACAAGCTAGGGTCCCGGGTGCCAGCGCTATGGACCCGGACCGCGACTAACCTTATCAGGTTGTTTCGGTACCGGGTTACACCGCTTCTCTTGGATCTTGCCGTAGGCAAGGTCTGAAAGATTGTCCCCATACCACCGCTGGAGTTACCATTATGAGAATGTCCAACCGTATTTCAGGATTTCAATGTTCCCCTATCAGACGTCTTTCCCCCTTTGCCCGCGAAGCGGTACAGAGGGGAATCAGAGTATACCCATTGAATATCGGTCAGCCCGATATCAAGACACCTTCCCAGGTTATCGATGCTGTCCACAACTATGATGAACCAATCATTGCCTATGGAAACAGCGAAGGTCGCCAGGAACTTCGTGATGCGTTGCCTGCCTATTACAAAAAATATGGCCTGGATGTGAAAAGCGAGGATATCCTTATCACTACCGGAGGCAGCGAAGCCTTGCAGTTTGCTTTCATGACGTTATGCGATCCGTATGATGAGATAATCATCCCCGAGCCTTATTACACGAACGTTTCTTCCTTTGCAAATATTGCCATGGTAAGTCTGGTACCGGTTACCAGTAAGTTAGAGGATGGTTTTGCCCTTCCCGATATCTCGGAATTCGAGAAGAAAATTACCAGGAAGACCGGGGCTATACTTCTCTGCAGCCCGAACAACCCTACTGGGTATATCTATTCTGCTGAGGAGTTGACCCAGCTTTTGAAACTGGTCAAGAAGCATGACATCTTTTTGATCGTTGACGAAGTCTATCGGGAGTTCTGTTACGATGGGAAAAGTTTCTCCAGTGTCTTGGCATTTCCTGAGTACGCAGATAGGGTAATCTGTGTTGACAGCTTCTCCAAGCGGTATAGTATGTGCGGAGCCCGTGTTGGCGCCTTGATCAGCAAAAATAAAAATGTGCTGGAAAGCGCGCTTAAACTTGCCCAGGCAAGGCTTTGTCCTCCCGATATCGAGCAGGTAGCTGCTCGGGCAGCCCTTGATACCGATGATTCCTACTTGGTGGAAGTCAAGGCCGAATATGAAAAACGCAGGGACTTCATCGTTGAGGGCCTACAGCAAATCGACGGGGTGAAATGTAGTTGCCCCAAGGGTGCTTTTTATCTGGTAGCCGAGCTCCCGGTAGATGACGCAGAGCGTTTTGCCGTGTTCATGCTCAAGGATTTCAACCTAGATGGAGAAACGGTGATGGTTGCTCCCTGCGAGGATTTCTATGTAACCAAAGGCATCGGTCGAAGACAGGTCCGCATTGCCTATGTTCTGAATACCCACGATCTTGCTAGGGCTGTCAGGTGCATTGATGCAGGCCTGCAAGCTTATCGCAGGGATGTCTTGAAAGAAACTATCTGAAAATTGTGATTTCTTACCCATCTATGACTTTGTTACCTGTGTGTTTATCATACATGCGAGCAAAGTCATAGCTGTTTTATAATCCTATGCCTTCTACAGGTTTCCACTGGGCAGGCAACTTTCTGTAACAAAACAGCCTGTATCCCTTCCTTGTCCCACAGCATTGCTCTATAGTACCTGTGCATTCAGCTACAGCTGGGCTAATAGTTGTGAATTAAATTTGACAAGTCATTAAAATGCAGTTAAATTATTACAATGAAATAAAAAAAGGGATGGGTAGAAAAGTATGGGTACCAAAAAAATCAAGAATCTGTTCATTGTTGCTACAATTCTCGTAATTCTAGTCAGTTTTATCGGATGTGATCTATCCGATGCTACGTTGCAGGGCGCTGCAGCGACGAGTCGTAAACTGGGAGCTGTATCAAGTCAGGAAGAGTTGGCTTCTGTAGACACTACGAGGACGGCGTTTACCGCGACGGTCAATCTGTATCAGGATTATGCGAATGTCGTTACTCAGGACATGGGAAATAGCAATCACCATAAGACAATCGAGGAAACGCTCTATAGCTACCAGTATGGCCCGTACGGAGGGACTATCGTATCGGATTGGGATTTGCTCAATGGCAAGAATGTGGTCATGACAAACATCACCAACTACAATCTCGATCCTGTTACCGGTGAGATAGGTGGGTCAAACCATAGTGTAATCAATATCGTCGATGATTATGGGAATGTCATTCTGAGCCTTGATGCCAATGGAAATCTTAAAGGAAGTCTGTTTGGCGCTGAGATCAATATGAACTGGAATGCAAAAAACTCGAAAGTGTCAGGTGTAAAGGCTAATGGAAAAGTATCAGGCGTTTTCGTCTGGATGGGATTCAATCCCGAAACCAATGAGGTTGTCCAGATTCTTCCCAATGGAACCTTCACCCTTACTGGTTCGTACAAATAAGCTGACAACAGCAAACTGAAATTAAAATGACAGGCTCCCTCATTGCAGGGAGCCTGTTTTATAGCTTTTTTGGATATTATGGTATCGTTCTTCACTAGTTAAAAACATTCTATTGAAAGCAATTGCCAATGCAAGTGACCAGATTTGAAAAAAGTGGAAAGCACTAGCATGGCGCGCATTACATTTTTTTGAAAGGTTGGTTGCAAGTCAAAACAACCAGTCACCTTGCAGACTGATTGGCTTTTCCCTGCAGAATCTTCATCTTTTTTCCCTCTTGCCTTGCATATCTTTTAAGCGGGAAGAACGGCGAAGGAAGCAGTTGGTTTTCCCTATATGCCTGCAAGGTGTCCGCTCTTCATTTTTTTTAGTATACTTGCAAGACAACAAGGAGTGAGCATGGAACATACACGTACCGAAACTTGGAGTATCGAGGATGCCGCGGCACTCTACCGTATCGAGGAGTGGGGAAATGGTTATTTCCATATAAATGCTGACGGAGAAGTCGAGGTGCGGTTAAAGGACAGGTCCCCTTTGTCTTCCATCAGCCTTTTGAAAATAGCCAAAGGCTTGCAGGAACGGGGGATGAAACTCCCTGTTTTACTCAGGTTCAGCAATATTCTCGATGACAGGATCCAACATATCAATGAAAGCTTTGCACAGGCCATCAAGGATGTTGGTTATCAGGGATGCTACCGGGGAGTCTATCCCATTAAAGTCAACCAACAGCAACAAGTTGTAGAAGAAATAACAAAATACGGAAAGCAGTACCATCATGGGCTGGAGACGGGGAGCAAGGCTGAACTCATTGCCGCTCAGGCCTATATTGATGATCCTGAGGCATGTATCATCTGCAACGGCTACAAGGACGAGGAGTATATCGATTTGGCCCTTCGCGGGATTTCCTTGGGGATCAATACCGTCTTGGTCATTGAAATGCCAGGTGAAACCGAGATAATCCTTGAACGTGCCCGCGTACTGAAGATCAAACCAAATATCGGTATCCGCATGAAGCCCTCAACGGTAGCCAGCGGACACTGGACAGACTCCGGTGGAGACCGCAGCGTGTTTGGACTGAATACCACCCAGGTCATTACTGTCGTAGATACCTTGAAACGGGAAGGGATGCTTGATTGTCTCAAGATGTTGCATTATCACCTTGGCTCCCAGATTCCCAATATCCATGATATCCGTATAGGTGCTACCGAGGCTACCCGATTCTACGCCGGGTTGATCCACGAGGGTGCACCCATGGGACTTTTGGATATAGGCGGGGGGCTTGCCATCGACTACGACGGGAGCAGGAGCAATTCAAGCAACAGTCGAAACTATACGACCAAAGAGTATTGCGATGACATAGTGGAAGAAATAATGTCCATCTGCAAAGAAACCAAAATTCCTCACCCTACTATTATTAGTGAATCGGGTCGAGCTTTGGTCTCCTATTACTCTGTCTTGCTTTTCAACATTCTCGACACCAATATTTTCTGGGATGAAAACCAAAAGGAAGAGGAAATTCCCGAGGAACTGCTTCCAGCTTTGGACAACCTGCTCTATGTCAGGGAAATGCTCAATGAAAAGAATACGCAAGAATGTCTCAACGACTTGAACTACTATCGTGAGGAAATTCGTAACAAATTCCTGTATGGTACGGTCAATATGCGGGAAAGGGCAGTTGCTGAACATCTCTATTGGTCGATTATTGCAGCTATCTACAAAATGGAAGCAAAAGGAGCATATCTTTCGCCTCAGATTAAAGAACTGGAGCATCAGCTGTCTGATATTTTCTATGGTAATTTCAGCCTGTTCCAGTCTTTGCCGGATGTATGGGCCATTGACCAGCTTTTCCCGATCATGCCGATTCACCTATTGGATAAAAAACCTGATAGAAAGGCAATCCTTTCTGATATTACCTGTGATAGCGAAGGAAAAATAGACCAGTTCATCGGAAGAAGCGACCACAACACAACCTTGCCTCTCCATACGCCTCCAGAAGATGATGATTATATTTTGGGGGTATTCCTGGTGGGTGCCTATCAGGAAACGTTGGGAGACCTTCACAACCTCCTTGGTGATACCAATGTGGTGAGCATAACCTATGATGAAGAGGGGAAGTTCTTGCTTCATAATGAACTTGAGGGTGATACTGTGGCAGATGTACTGAGTTATGTTGAATATGACCCCAAACAGCTTGAAGCAAAGATTCGTACGAAAGCGGAACGTGCCGTACAGGATGGCCTGATCACAACCCAGCAGCGAAGGAAGATTATTTCCGCATATACTGCAGGCTTGAGAGGCTATACCTATTATGAAACCGACCAGGAGGACTGAGCTGCAATGAAAAAACGATTGATGATAATAGGTGCTGGTGGTGTCGGAAATGTAGTTGCGAGAAAATCTGCGCGGATGGATGATCTCTATGAAACAATCTTGCTTGCAAGCAGGACAAAGGAAAAATGCGATGCCATTGCAAAGGAGTGCTCCCCAGTCGCTGTCGAGACAGCGAGCGTCGATGCTGACGATGTGAAAGCCTTATGCAAACTGATGACAAGTTTCAAACCCGATCTGGTCATCAATGTAGCGTTGCCCTATCAGGATCTTTCCATTATGCAGGCCTGTCTAGAGACCGGAGTACATTATGTCGATACCGCCAACTATGAGCCAAAGGACAAGGCGGAGTTTGAATACTCCTGGCAATGGGCGTACCAGGAAAAATTCAAAAAAGCCGGCCTAACTGCAATCCTTGGAAGTGGATTTGACCCAGGGGTCACCAATGTCTTCACTTCCTATGTTGCAAAGCATTATCTGGATGAGATTCACTATCTTGACATAGTCGATTGCAATGCAGGGGACCATGGGAAGAGTTTTGCCACGAACTTCAATCCGGAGATCAACATCCGTGAGATTACCCAGCATGGAAAGTATTGGGAGAACGGTGTCTGGAAAATTACGGAGCCTTTGGAGATACACCAGAGTGTAGAGTATCCAAGGGTTGGACCCAAGGAATCTTACCTGCTGTTCCATGAAGAACTGGAATCGTTGGTCAAGCACTACCCAACTATCAAGAGAGCAAGGTTTTGGATGACTTTTTCCCAACAGTACATCACGTATCTGCAGGTTTTGGAAAACGTAGGGATGACCAGTATAAAACCTATCAAATTCAACGGAATCGAAATCCAACCTTTGCAATTTCTCAAGGCTGTATTGCCTGAGCCTTCCTCTTTGGGTGAACATTATGAAGGCCAGACCTCCATCGGGTGCCAGATCCGTGGTCTGAAGCAGGGAGAGGAGCATACAGTCTTCATTTACAACAATTGCAGTCATCAGATGGCATATCGGGATGCCAAGGCGCAAGGGGTGTCCTTTACTACGGGAGTACCGGCTTCAATCGGTGGTCGATTGCTTGCCCAGGGTGTTTGGAAGAAACCTGGGGTTTGGAATATGGAACAATTTGACCCCGATCCTTTCATGGAGTTGCTTCCCCAGCTGGGCCTTCCCTGGGAGTTGGTACTTGATGGAAAGTTGGCGTTTCCCAAACCTGGAGTTTCCAATGCTTGATGTAGGTAAGGTAGTGCACACTCCCTCCTTTGTGCTGGAGTATGACGATTTTTTACGTAATCTTAGGGTAATTGCAAACCTGCAGGAGGAGTTGCCATGCACCTTCCTGCTTGCCCTAAAGGGTTTTGGGATGCACGCAGTCTTTCCTGAGCTTGCCCTTTGTGCCAAAGGGGCCACCGCGAGTTCCCTCAATGAAGCCTTGCTCGCCTCTGAATATTTTAAGGAAGTGCACGCCTATGCCCCGGTTTACCACCCAAGCGAGTTTTCCTCCTTGGTGAAACTAGCCTCCCACGTAACGTTCAACTCTATGGATGAGTATCATCGCTATGAAAAACAGTTGGGGGGCGCGTTAGCTGGTTTGCGCATAAATCCCGAGTACTCACCGGTAAAAACCGAACTCTACAACCCCTGCAGCCCTGGTTCCCGCTTGGGAATTCCCTCTTCGCTTCTGCAAACGCTTCCTGCCGGGATTTCTGGGCTCCATGCCCATAACCTGTGTGAAAGTGGTGCAGATGCAATGGCTGAGACCTTGCAGCAGATAGAAAAACTCTATGGGCACTTGTTTCCAAGCCTCTCTTGGTTGAATCTGGGGGGTGGACATCTGGTTACGAAAAAAGGGTATGACCTTCCGCTTTTTCGGAAAACGGTTTTGGATTTTCACCACAGATATCCCCATATCAAACTGTTTTTTGAACCAGGGGCAGCCTATGTCTGGGAAGCTGGGGTGTTGGTTTCTGAGGTTCTGGATATGGTAACCAATAATGGTGTAACCACGGCAATGCTTGATACTTCCTTTGCAGCCCATATGCCTGATTGTCTGGAGATGCCGTATACCCCTCGTCTCAGGGGGGCTTCGATCTATGAGGGTGGGGAAATTCCCGAGGGAAAACAGCGCGTGCGTTTGGGTGGGTCAAGTTGCCTGGCAGGGGATTGGGTAGGAGAGTATTTGCTTAGCGATACTGTTAAGGTTGGGGACCGGCTTGTGTTTGAAGACATGATGCACTATACGATGGTAAAGACTACCATGTTCAACGGATTAAGCCTCCCTGATATTGCCATATATCGAAATGGAATGTATGAAGTGGTCAAACACTTCTCGTATGCTGACTATCGTAACCGTTTATCGTAAAGAAGGTGTCTATGCAACCCTATTTTTTAGATTCTGAGTATCCCAATACCCGAGTTGAAGATGCACTGTTTCATGTAATCCAGGTTCCCCTTGAAGCAACTGTCTCCTATATGGGAGGGACTGCAAATGGACCAAAGGCAATTGTAGAGGCTTCCGGTCAACTGGAGACACTGGTTGAGGGAATGGGCGAACCAGGTACGTTTGGGATTCACACCTATGATGCAGTTTCCTGTTCGTATGAAAAGAGCCCTGAAGAGGTGTTTGCCCGAGCTTCTGTCCTGATGGAAAAAGCCTTTGGCCAGAACTCTTTTCCCTTGCTACTAGGAGGTGAGCACAGTGTTACCAACGCAGCTGTAATGGCCTTGACTGCAACGTATGAGAAGGGGAGTGTCGGGATCTTGCAGTTCGATGCTCATATGGATCTTCGCTCTTCCTATGAAGGTTCCGTCTTCAGTCATGCATCTGTCATGTACCGTGCAGTGGAAGCAGGGATTCCTTTGTTCCAGGTCGGGATAAGAAATTACAGCAGTGAAGACCTTGCGGCTAGAAACGAGTATAAGGTGGGTTTTTATGATGCCTCGGAACTCTACAGGCTAGCACATTCTCCAGCGGGTCTCGCCTCGCTTACGCTTCCTGATTCCTTCCCTGAGAAACTCTATATAACGTTTGATGTCGATGGTTTTGATGCTTCTTTGATGAGTGCTACAGGAACGCCTGATCCGGGTGGCCTTTTTTGGTGGGATGCCATTACCTTGTTGGATGTCCTTACTAAGGGAAGGACCATCGTAGGATCTGATGTGGTGGAGCTTGCCCCCAATAAGATGCTCTATCATTGTGACTACACTGCAGCAAAACTAGCCTATTATCTTATGGGTCTCATGGAGACAAGAAGAAAGCAATAAAATTCGTTTTGTTGATATTCCTCCCTATTTGAGAAATGAATAGGAAACCAGAGGGAGAAATTGGCCACATGGCCGGTAAAGAAAAAAACTCCAGGAGACAATGTAATCAATATAATTGAT
The DNA here is from genome assembly GCF_000236685.1 of Sphaerochaeta pleomorpha str. Grapes. Taxonomy (NCBI): domain Bacteria; kingdom Pseudomonadati; phylum Spirochaetota; class Spirochaetia; order Spirochaetales; family Sphaerochaetaceae; genus Sphaerochaeta; species Sphaerochaeta pleomorpha. The sequence continues at coordinate 3,193,291 of NC_016633.1, forward strand.
AAGTTGTCGCTGGAGTTTTCATGATCAAATACCAGGAAATTAGCCTTCGAGTTCTTCCCATGTAGTACGAACTTTTGATTCTGCCTTAGCCCAAGCCTGAGTAATGGTTTTTTCTAAGCTGGCTTCCAGTTCCTCACGTTCTTTATCTGATTTTGCACGTAATTCAGCTACCAGGGTCTCTGTCCAATCTTTCTTGACCTGAGGCAAAGCTGCTTCCCATCTAGCCGTAGCTGCAGCTTCAGCAGTGTCTACGCTTGTGAGCAGCGTTTTACCCTCAACCGCTTCAGGAGAACCTGGTTGAAAAATAAAGAGCTTCTCCAGAGTTTCCTTTGATGCAGCATACTCTTTACTTTCCAATTGTGCTTTCGCATCAGCAAGAAGCCTTCCTGCGTCATAGCGAGATGCGTCTAGTGCAATAGCCATTTTCGCATTTTCTTTTTTACCTGTCTGTACAACAGTCACTGTCATGATTAAAAATACGAGCAACCCCCCGATGAGTAGTGCGATAATTCGATTTACCAGCAAATTGTCCTTGAAAATAGCCATTAAGTCCTCCAAATTGTAACATCCCAATGCATAATGTATTGGGTGAGCGCTTTGATGTAGTTCCATACTGTCATTTGATTTTCTGGTTCTTATTACTATCAAAATAATTGGAGTCAAGACGAGAAGCGAGATAAGCTACTCAAAAGCAGTATACCTTTTTTATCATTATTATGATATAGCCCATATTTTTAGCTGACCGATAAAATATCAGGAATATGTCCCCCATGCTATAAAGGCAATTATGCTAGGATTGTTTAATAGAGAAAATCGAATACCAATTGCGAGATACCTCTACTATTTATCACTTGCTATCAAGCAAACTGGTTTGATTGATGCTATCAGGTACCTCAATGTAAGGTTTGAACGGCTAGAGAGGTGATGTTCTCATTGGAATGTCTGGAAACGGTTTATTCCCCTATGATTTTGATCAGTGCGTGTTTGTCTCGCATCCCGTCAAAGTCATAGTAGAAGATTTGCTCCCAGCTGCCGAAGTCCAAGGTGCCTTGGGTTATGGCTATTACAGCCTCTCTTCCCATGATGGTTCGTTTGAGATGCCCGTCAGCATTCTGCTCCAAGCCTTTGTTGTGCTTATATTGCTCATGGGGGTTTTCAGGGGCAAGTTTTTCCAGCCAGATTTCAAAGTCCTCGTGCAGGCCGCTCTCAATGGCATTGATGAAGACACTCGAGGTAATGTTCATTGCATTGACCAAAACGAGTCCTTCCCTGATTCCGCTTTCCGTTACTGCTTCCTGCACGGCATCGGTGATATTGACTAGTCCGCGCCTGGTGTTGATATGAAACCACAGTTCTTTTCGGTAACTATACATATATGCCTCCGCTGGTGACTTCAGTATATCATGGCTCATTGCAACATGTAAGGATTGAAGCTACACTGCCGCTCATCATGCAAAAATTTATTGAACCAAAGGGACAGGTCAAGGTAATCGGACACCTTGCTGTTTTGTTTTCCGTGGTAGTCTGGGCTACTACCTACATCTCGACAAAGAAATTGCTCTTTGGGTTTTCCCCTCTGCAGATCCTCATGGTCCGTACTTTTCTTGCTTTTATAATCCTTTCTTTCCTGAACCCCAAAAAAATGATCTACAAGGAAAAAAAAGACCGCTTTTTGATTGCCGGTGCCGGTATTTGTGGACTGTATGTCTATTTTTTTATGGAGAACACAGCCCTAACCTATAGTTCAGTGTCGAATGTCGGTGTAATCGTATCGATTGCTCCTTTTTTGACTTTGTTGGCTTCCCGTTTCGCCCTCAAGGAAGAAAAACTGCATCTGCAGTATTATATTGGGTTTGCCCTTGCCATCTTTGGGATTTGTTTGATGAGCTATAGCGGTAAGACAGATTTGAAACTCAATCCCTTCGGGGATTTTCTGGCCTTTGTCGCTATCGGGGTCTGGGCAGTCTACTCAGTGTTAACCAGAATGATTGCGAACAAAGGGTACGCTACGCTTCTTGTCACCAGAACTATGTTTTTCTATGCTTTTTTGGCCATGGTTTGCCAGCAAATCCTTTTTCCCTGCAAGTGGGAACTGGGGAGACTCCTTGGCAAAGAATATCTGTTTCATTTTCTTTTCCTTGGTGTGGTTGCCTCAGCCTTGTGCTTTGTTACCTGGAATTTTGGCTTGAAGACGATCGGGACCATACAAAGCTCGGCCTACCTGTATCTTAGCCCGGTCATAACTATCGTCTTTGCAATGCTATTCTTGGAGGAAAAAATCACCTTGGTTTCGGCAATAGGGGCAGGTTTGACCTTCTTTGGATTGTTGGTTTCTCAACGCAGAATACCAAATCCTAAGAAAATTCGGTAAAAGGAAAGGAAGCACTTTTTCTTGAAAAACTACTATACGTATGTTACTCTAACATCTGTATAGGAGGCTGTATGAATACCCAAGAGAAACTCGATATCCTCAGTGCCGATGCCCAGTATGACCTTTCCTGTGCCTGTGGTACGAAAAACCCCCTTGAACACCGAAAACGAAACGATACCGGTGATGGCTGGCTTTATCCAACAACAACGGCAAGCGGTGGAGCAGGCATTATTCTCAAGACCCTCATGGGCAACCGATGTGCCAATGACTGCAAATATTGTCCGCTAAGGGCCCAGAATGATTTTCGCCCTGTTGCCCTTTCCCCCTTCGAAATGGCCTCCTTTTTCTACGAATTCCAGCTCAAGCGACCTTTGTTGGGAATTTTCCTCTCAAGTGCTGTGATGGGTGATGCAGAAAAGACCATGGGCCTGCTTGTTTCAACGGCAGAAATACTGCGCAAGCATTTCCGGTATAAGGGATATATCCATGTAAAAATAATCCCAGGGGCCAGTAGGGCAAGTATCGATGCAGCACTTTCCTATGCTTCAGCGGTTTCCCTGAATATCGAAACTCCCGGAGCCAGACATTTTTCCAAATTGACCGATCGTAAGGATTACCAGAAAGATATCATCGACCCCCTAGCCTATATCGGCAAACAAACCGGCCCTGGTGCACGATATAAAAAGGTGCATACTTCCAGTCAGTTTATCGTAGGCGCCAGTGATGAGAATGACAAGGAAATCCTATTATACGGGAGTCGTATGTATTCTGAACTTAGCATGGGAAGGCTCTATTTCAGTGCTTATCAAAGTGGTTTGGGTGATCCTTCGATTCCTGGGGAACAAAGGATCGATCCACCTCTTTCCCAGTCTATGCTCCAACCGCTTTTATTTGACGAGGAAACCCTCGGAAAGCCAGTACGTTCGGATGGCTTGCTTGTCAGGGAACACAGGCTCTATCAGGCAGACTGGCTGCTTCGTAGGTATTCTTTTTCTTATGAAGAGCTACTATTTGAAAAAGACGGGAACCTTTCTTTGGAAAAGGACCCGAAGTTAGTATGGGCAGAGCATCATCCTGATTTTTTTCCTGTCTCGGTCAAGAGAGGGACGAAGGAACAATTGCTCAGGGTTCCTGGCATTGGCCCCACGTATGCGAGCAGAATTGTGAAAGGTCGCAGGGATTCTGCAATTTCTTCTTTGGATGATTTACGGTTTCCTCCTGCTTCCTTGCAAAAAGCGCGCAAATTCCTGCAACTCTGAAGCTATTCAATTGGTGAAATTACTGGTTGAAACTCCTTGAGCCTAAACGAAGGAATGAATACAATCAGCGTATTATGCGAGAGCTTTACCTATCATTCTTTTTTGCGTATACAATTTTTGCTATCGTAAACCCTTATCTGCAGATAATTCTCAGAAACTGTGGATATTCCTACCAGACGATAGGTATTTTGTTGGCTCTTTTTGAGGGGGCAGGAATTCTTGGGCCCCTTGTCATGGGCTCCCTTGCCGATAAAACACAAAGATTCAAGGATACTATCCTTGTCAGTACGGCAATGACTGCCCTTGGGTTTATATTGGTCACGCAAGGGACCTCCCAATGGATAGTCGTCAGTGGTTTGCTTGTCTCTGCCTTTTTTCTCCGTTCAATAATACCTATTCAGGATACCGTTGCAACCAGTCTTTTTGAGGGAGATGCAAAGAAATACACGAAAGTCCGTGCATTTGGGACACTCGGATTTGTACTCTTCTCATTATTTTATGCGGCTATCAAAAAACCTGTGCTTTCTGACAATGCAAGCATCCTGCGCTACATTCTCTTTGGCTGTGTACTGTTCTTCCTTCCTGTTTTGGCATGGAAGGAAAAGAAACGGCCAAAAAGGAAAGCAAAGAAAGTGGTTGTTGAACCCAAGAGAAAAAAAGGTGCCTTTTATGACAGTGCCTTTGTCGTTGGTTTGATCATCATTGCGCTGAACCGGTTGAGCATGTCAACAGTCAGCAGTTTCCTTTCCCTGTATATGGTGGAGGAATTGCATATTGAGGCTTTGACCTTGGTAAATGCCCTTGCGGCATCCAGTGAAATAGTGGCAATGCTCATCGCTGGCCGTCTGCTGCAGAGCAATAAAGTCAAACCGGTTACCCTGTTGATGATAAGTGCCTTGGGAATGGTGGCGCGATTGGTTATCTATGCCATGGTTCCCTCGATTTTCGGTATTATCAGTGGACAGTTGCTACATTCCCTCGGGTATGGGGTATTCCATCCTGCTGCTGTCCAGTTTGTCTTCAGAAGGGTAAAGAAAAGCCATAGGGCAACGGGAATGGCTATGTATATCTCCTTGGGAACAGGGCTTCCCGCGATGCTTGGTTCTACGTTTGGTGGGTATGTTACCCAGTTTTACGGATATAAGGTACTGTTTCTTTCGTTCAGTTTTTTTGCAGCACTTTCCGCATTGCTGTGTATCATATTCAGGCAATTGTTTTCAAAACCACCGATAGGGGAGGCTTAAGATGGTTCCGATGCGTAGGTCCGATAGGGTAATGGAACAAGAGAATACCTTGGAAGTTATAATAAACTGTCAATGGGCGGTCCTTTCAATGGTAAATAGCAAGGAAGAGTATCCTTTGGGCCTTGGGTCTCCCTATGCAATTCCCGTTTCTCCGGTATTCCTCAATGGTTTTATCTATTTCCATTGTGCTTTGCGGGGCCACAAGATTGACAACCTAAAAAAGGATAATCGCGTTTGCCTCTCCTGTGTGGGCCAAGCGGAAAATGATGAAAAGGCGTTTTCAGTTGCCTTTACCAGTAGTCTGGTGTATGCCAGGGCCTTTGAAGTGGAGGACCAAATGGAGAAAGAGAAGGCTTTATTGGCAATTTGCGAGAAATTTGCTCCGAGCCAAAAAGAGAGGATGCAAAGTTGTATTGTAGACCAAATGGACCATACTGCAATTTGGCGTCTGGAACTATTGGATATGAGTGGAAAACAGAGGAAGTTTGAATCCCTGCCAAAGGTGTGATATGCTCAAAACAAGGAGAACCTATCCGTGAAAAACAGCCAGAATTGGGATTTGCCAGCCATGCTTGGCGTAGCACCGGAAAAAATCCAACGAAATCTCAGGGACCTTTCAAATTTCCTCGATAATGATATAACGAATTTCCATAGGATTTTTTCTTTGTACCATCCTCTGGAGCTATTGAAGATGGCCTATTGGGAACAACATCGTATCGCCAATACCCGCCTCGATGACGAGTTCCAGAATCTTGTTACCAGCCGTATGGTTTCGTATCTCCAACAGTTAGTCTGTGCAAACCAAAAAGGGTTTTCCAAGAATCGTGACGTCAAGAAGAAAGATTGGAAACGTCTTTGCCAGCTGTTTGATGATATTTGCCGAAAGAGCGTTCGCTATGTCGACAATTTTTCACTTTCCCTTGCTGGCGAACAGGTTTTTCCCACAGAATCGGATATGGTTTCTTTCCAGCAGCTGACAACAGATTTTTGCCTTCCGCCTGCTACCGATCCTTCCTTGACCAAGCAGAAGTTTGTTACCCTTTCTTATCGGTTGCAACCGTTCAATGAACTGGTTTCTGCTGTCTTTTCCTGTGGACTTGATGGATTACTCAAGGCTTTTACTGCCTTGGTCGAGAATGCTTTTGATGGAATTGAAAAACTGAAAGATGACAGTACTGTTTTCAAACAGGCAGGCATGCTTCAGATTGAATTGCTCAAAAGCAAGGGTGAAGGGAGCGACGACTTACAGGCCATGATGGATAAGGTTATCCGTCAGGAAGGTTGGGAAAGCTGGGTTGCTGACATTGTTGGCCGAAGAGATGGGTTTGATTTGTTCGATGTGAAGAAAATTACATCCCTGAGCGATGAGGATTGCCTATTGCTCGCATGTGCAGCAGGCAAGCACCAAGAACTCTTTTCTGGGGACAAGAAAGGATGGTTGACCAGGGATTCAGTCCTGTTGGATAAGCCTTTTTTGCAGTTTGGGTCGTTTTTCTATTGTTTCGATGCCGAGCATCTTCTGGATAAGGCCTATAGGGTAATAAAGAAGGCAGTATGTGCCCATAGCGAAGATTTTGCCTATAGATGGGTTTCCCTTGAAAATGAAAAAAACTCTCTTCTGCCGGTCTCCTTTTTCTCTACGTTGCTGGGAACCATGAATTTTACAAGAAATGTGGAACTTGGTTCTGGCTATGTAGATGCAGTATTTGAAGATGAGCGGCAAAAGCTATACCTTTTGATTCCTTCATGCCATGCGCCGGCAGCTGAAGGAAATCCTTTTATTTTCCCAAAGGCTTCGGTTTTGCATTTGGAAAATGAAAGAAATGCTTTTGAAAGTCTCAAAGAAATTTCTGATCTATGCATTGTCCTTGATATGGACAGGGATGCTTTGTATCCATTGGAGATCAAGGATAACGTATTGACGATTTCTTTTTTGCAGCTGGCTAATCTTGCTTCTGATTGGGATGGCGTGAAACAGTTGAAAGGAATTCTAGGAGTAGGTGCTCCTGTTGTACCTGATCTGAAAGCCGGTTCAGAACTTGAAAGAGAGGATGCCATTCCCTTTGAACAGGAAGTTGAAGAAGACGATGAAGAGGAAGCTGCCAACGAGCTTGCACTCGATGAGTCCCAGCCCACTTTGTTCCCTATCGATGAATCCATTCCTTTTGAACAGGGCACTATGCTTGGAGCTTCTGACAGAGACCTTGATTTTCCTGATGAATATGACCAAGAGGCTGAAAATCTCTTGAATGAAAGCGAAGAAGAAACAGAGAACGAATATGAACAAGAGGAATCAGGGATATCGGAAGCAGATGAGGATCTTGAATCAGACAACGAGGATAGCTTTCATTCAATTCTAAATACCAATGACGATGAAGACGAAGCTATCGAGGAAATGCATTATAAGAAAGAAAATAGCTCATCATCAGCGTTCTCTCTTTTTTCGCTTCTTTCTTCTATCGCAAAGGGTGATGAAAATCCAATGGGAATCACGGAGAAGAAAGTCTCTGAGCCTGAACCGATAGCTGAGCCTGAACCGATAGCTGAGCCTGAACCGATAGCTGAGCCTGAACCGATAGCTGAGCCTGAACCGATAGCTGAGCCTGAACCGATAGCTGAGCCTGAACCGATAGCTGAGCCTGAACCGATAGCTGAGCCTGAACCGATAGCTGAGCCTGAACCGATAGCTGAGCCTGAACCGATAGCTGAGCCTGAACCGATAGCTGAGCCTGAACCGATAGCTGAGCCTGAGCCGATAGCTGAGCCTGAACCTATAGCTGAGCCTGAACCGATAGCTGAGCCTGAACCGATAGCTGAGCCTGAACCGATAGTTGAGCCTGAACCGATAGCTGAGCCAGAGCCGATAGCTGAGCCTGAACCGATAGCTGAGCCTGAGCCGATAGCTGAGCCTGAACCGATAGCTGAGCCTGAACCGATAGCTGAGCCTGAACCTATAGCTGAGCCTGAACCTATAGCTGAGCCTGAACCTATAGCTGAGCCAGAACCTATAGCTGAGCCAGAGCCGATAGCAGAGCCAGAGCCGATAGCAGAGCCAGAGCCGATAGCTGAGCGTATTGAACAAACAAAGCATTTTGCTATGCCTGAAGTTGTTGAGGCCTTACAAAAAAAAGAGGAAGCAGCTGCAACGGCAGTTGCTTCTGAAAAGCAACCTGAAGCAACTTCTCGTTCGATGCCTTCACCTCGGTTTATCCTTGCAGAGAAAATTGCGGAAAAGGAAGAAGAAGCTCCGAAACCACAAGTTGCGCAACCCTCTGTACTGTTTGAGGAAGTAGAATCTTCCTTTGACGAAGTCATTCCTGCCCGTCTGGAAGAGATACTGCGAATTATGAGTGAGGAAACAGGAACAGCCTTCTTTGATTTCTGTAAGTCTTCCGAAGGCCTGCTTCTGCAAAAGATTGATAAATTGATCGAACAGGCTCGGGAAGCCCAGCTTGTCGATGGGAAAGACAAGATGTTTACCATTCCCGGGAGTAACCTCACCATAGTGCTGGTTACCGGGCGTAATGATATGCTCCGTACCTGGGATCGAAGAAACAATGTTGCCGCAGTCATGTATGCACAGGGAAAAGAAACCTGGACAGCGCTCTACCTTTGCTTCAGCCGAATGGGAAATCTTCTCCATGCAGAGGAAAAGGTCATCAAAAAAGAGGACTTTACTCAGAATGACTGGAAATTTGTCATGAGTTTGGGTGAACGCATCATAGAAAAAAGGAAAAATACATAATGATAGAAGATCTTATCGACAGCCACCTTTCGGTGGCTTTGCTTGCTGCCAGACAAGCAGGTGCTTTTGTACTGGCAGCTAGGGAAGCCGGAAATATTGAGGTTCACACCAAACATACCAATGATTTCGTTACAGATATTGATAAAGCCTCTGAGAATCTGATTATTTCCATTATAAGGGAAACATTCAGAGATGATGCAATATTTGGTGAAGAGTCAGGGAAATCAGGAGCGGAGACAGGGGGACGATGGATAATCGACCCCATAGATGGTACCACCAATTTCTTTCGATCTCTTCCCAACTATACAATTAGCATTGCCTGGGAAATTGAACCTTTCAAACCCTTGGTCGGAGTGGTTTTCAACCCAAAACAAGATGAAATGTTTTGGGCCAGCAAAGGAAACGGGGCTTTTCTCAACGGAAAACCGATACACGTGTCCTCTGTCTCTGATCCATCAATGGCTTTATTGGTTTGTGTACCTCCCCACCGACATCATGAGAAAGCAATTGCCTATTTTGAGATTGAACAAGCTCTGTTTCATCAAGTAAGTGATATACGTTCCTTTGGGTCCTGTGCCTTGGAATTGGCCTACATAGCAGCTGGCAGAATGGATGGATACTACGAGCTATTCCTTGGTTATTATGACATGGCAGCGGGGATGGTTTTGGTCGAAGAAGCCGGAGGCAGGGTAGAAAGTGCCGACCCAGATACAAGTTTTTCTGATACTCATTGTGATCTGATATCTTCCAATGGGTTGATTCAAGATTGGATTTTCCATATGGTTCACGCATGAAGTTTAAATTAGTAATTTTTGATCTAGACGGAACCCTGATGAATACCTCTCCCGGTATTTTCGACTCTGCAAACAAGGCAATGGTTCAACTGGGCCGGCAACCTGAAAGCGATGTAAAACAGCTGAGTAAATTCATCGGTCCCCCGATTATCCAGTGTTTCAAGAACACCTATAACCTTGAAGACGAGTTTATTGAGCAAGCCGTTGCGAATTATCGTGTGGAATATTCACTGCATGGCCAATATAACGCTGTCGCCTATCCCCAGATTATTGAAACGCTGGCCCAATTGAAGGAAAGGGGATATTTGCTTGCGGTAGGAACCCTCAAACATGAAGAACTTGCAACGAACATGATGCAATACTTTGAGCTGGCACCATTCTTTTCCTCAATCAGGGGAGCCGATATGGGGTCCAAGCTCACCAAGGCCGATATAGTTAAAAACGTATTGTCCGATCTGAAAATCGATCCGAGTGACGCTGTGCTTATCGGTGATACAACGCATGACCTTATAGGGGCCAAGGACTCAGGTGTCAAGTTTGTCGCAGTGGATTATGGGTTTGGTTTCCCCCGCGGACAGCAGCCGATCGAAGGAATGCTAAAAGTTATATCGTCTCCTGGCGAACTGCTCACATTTCTTGGATAAGCTTTCGAGCCTGGGATAATGCTTTTGCATTATCCTTGGCAGGGTTGTCATCATCGGCACAAACTGGCAGATAGCCGGCAAACTGCATCTCTGTATATTCGCAGATGGCATTGAATTGTTCCTTGAGAAGCTGGTATTGGATTCCTTCCAAAGAATCCTCGCCTGTGACGATAAGAAAAAATTTCTTACCTTTGAAATCTTCAATTTCCAAGGAATACAACCTGTCGAGGAAAGTCTTCAACATTGAGGATATTCCCCACCAATAGACAGGGGATGCAAAACATACTGCATCGGCCTCTTTGAATTGGTTGATCAATAATTTCATGTCATCATTGAACACACAGATTCCAAGATCCCTGCACTGTTTGCACCCGGTGCAGTGATTGATTTTCTTTTCATGAAGGTAGATGGTTTCCACAGAATACTGCTGGGCGGCTTCAATTTCGAATTCGTTTGCGAGTGTAGAAGAATTCCCGTCTTTTCTGGCGCTGCCATGGACTATTAGCATTTTCATAGTTTAAAAATACAACCATCTGCAACAGCTTGCAAGATAATTTCTCAAGGAGTATTCTAAGCGGACAGGAGAAAAAAATGATTGATAAAACAAGCACACTTGAGAAAAAACAGATACGTACGGAGAAGGCTCCTGCTGCAATCGGTCCCTATAGCCAGGCCATTCTCGTAGCACCTTTTCTCTTTACTTCGGGACAGATTCCCGTTGATCCTTCTAACGGCCAGCTGGTTGAAGGTGGCATAGAGGCCCAGACCAGACAGGTATTCGAAAATCTCAAGGCCGTTCTCGCCGAAGCAGGCAGTGATTTCTCGAAAGTAGTAAAATCAACTGTATTTTTGAAGGATATGAATGATTTTGGAAAAATGAATGAGGTGTATACTTCCTATTTCAAGGAAGGGATACTTCCTGCCCGTTCTGCAGTCCAGGTTGCCAGACTTCCAAAAGATGTCGCAGTGGAAATTGAGATGATTGCTTTGGTCTAATAGTAGTTTCTAAAAAGGGGAGAAGAAGGGATGAAACGAACGCCGCTTTATGATGTGTATCATACGTATGAAGGAGTCAAGTTAATTGACTTTGGGGGCTGGGAACTTCCGGTAAATTTTGCCGGTGGTATTCTCTCGGAACATGAGGCCGTCCGCACTAGGGTCGGGCTGTTCGATGTTTCCCATATGGGCGAGTGTATGGTGGAGGGGAAGAATGCAAGCCAGTACTTGGATTATCTCTGTACCAATACCATTTCATCCCTTTCTCCCAATCAAATACAGTACACCATGATGTGCTATCCAAATGGGACTGTCGTAGATGACTTACTTGTCTACTGCTATGATAGCGAGCACTATCTCGTTGTTCTCAATGCATCCAATACCGAGAAGGACTTATCTTGGATACAGGAAGGAAACCCCAAAGCTTCCTTGAAGCCTTTGGTGACCGATTGTTCTTCGCAAACCGTACAGATTGCCCTTCAGGGCCCTCTGGCAGTGAAAACACTGCAGAAATTGCTTCCTGACTGTGAAACTATCACAAGTTTTACCTTTAGGAATCATTGCAACCTCCAAGGGGTCGATACGTTGGTCAGTAGGACGGGGTATACCGGAGAGGATGGCTATGAGCTGTATTGCGATGCAGCGGATGGGAAAAAGCTATGGAATATGCTTTTGCAATCTGGTGAAGAATTTGGGATTGTCCCTTGCGGACTCGGTGCCCGCGATACTTTACGCATGGAAGCGAAACTTCCTTTGTACGGACATGAGATCAGCGACAGTATTACTCCCCTGGAAGCCAATCTGGGAGTATTTGTGCATCTCGAGAAAGAAGACTTCTGTGGAAAGGCAGCGCTTGTCAAACAGCAGGAAACTGGTATACCGCGTACACTCAGAGGCGTTGAGATGATTGAAAAGTCTGTTCCCCGTGCCCATTGCAAGGTGTTTCTCAAAGACAGGGAAATTGGATTTGTAACAAGCGGTACAAAAAGTCCAACCTTGCAAAAATTCGTTGCCTATGTGATGATTGAACGTAGTACAGGGCTCAAATTCGGCGATGAAATCGAAATTGAGATTCACGGACAACGGAAAAAAGCCCAATTGGTCAAAACTCCGTTTTACAAACATGGCAAGACGAATGCCAGTACTACTTGTTAAATGCTAAAAATTGAAAGTTACTCCCCGGAAGGGTTTATTGCACTTGATAATTCAGCATTGATCTATCCGCCTACAGAAGCTAGATTCAATGCAAATACCTTCAGGGTATCTGTGGATCTTACTGTGGAGGTAGACCCTTCAATTCTTGAACTCGCCTTGCATGAAGTTTTGCAACGCTGTTCCTATGCGAAGGTAAGCCTCCATAAAGGATTCTTCTGGTATTTTTTGTCGCCGAACAACAAAGCCCCTATTTTACATCCGGAAGGTGCCTATCCCTGTGCAAGGTTTTTTTTCAAGAAAAACAATGGATACCTGTTTAAGGTGTTTTACAGCCGCAATAGGATTGCCTTGGAATGTTTTCATGCCCTAACCGATGGTTCAGGGGCTTTGATTTACTTGAAGATGCTCATTCAAAAGTATTACTCCCTTGCTTCCCTCGGGGACTTTGTATTCAAGGGTGCTTTGGATTTTGAAAGGAAATCGACAAAGCAGGAATTCAGCGACCCGTTTCAACATTTGTATAACAAGAATCTCCCTGGTTCCCCTTCTACAGGTTCTTCCTATCATCGCATTGGTGAAGGTTCCTATGATGATAGGGTGAGGGTTGTCAGTGCAATGGTCGATGCGGCAACGCTCCACTCTACAGCCAAGAAACAAGGTGCTTCGATAACCGAATACCTTTCTTCAATTCTGCTTTGGTCCCTGCAGGAACTGCAAAGGGAGGAGGTCCCTCTGCAGAAAAAAAGAAAACCGATCAGGCTATCGGTTCCCATGAACCTCAGAAAGATTTTCCATTACGATACCATGCGGAATTTTACGCTCTTTGCCGTTCCTGGAATTGAACCAGCCTTGGGTGAATATACTTTTGAGGAAGTTCTCAAAAATGTGAAACATGATATGGCAATTTCCCAAGACCCGAAACGGATACTCAGCCAGATAAAGAGAAATGTCGGGGGGGAACGTAATTTCTTAATGCGAATTGCACCCAATGTTATCAAGAATCCCCTGTTCAAGCTTCTGTCAGATTCCCTCGGTGATGACCTGTATTCTGCCGTTCTTTCCAACCTTGGCTATGTAGAGGTCCCTGATGAACTGCAACCTACGTTATCACGGATGGATTTCTACCTGTGCCCCGGGGAAATGAATAAAGTTGCCTTGGCTGTCATTGGATGGAAGGACAAGGTAGTTTTGAATTTTACCAGTTTCTATAATGTCGATACAAAACTCGAGCGGATGTTTTGTTCTTTTCTCGTTGAGGCAGGGATTCCTGTCTCAATCTCAACAAACCGCCCGGAGAGAGAGGATCAATAAATGGCCTATTGCATACAATGTGGAGTAAAATTGGAAGATGGTGCAAAACAATGTCCCCTCTGTCATACAGAAGTTGTCCTGCCCCCTTCCATGAGTGAGCAAAAAAAGGAACCCTTGTTTCCGCAACCTATGCCCCCACAAGGTACCGGAGGGTTCAACAAAACGATAAAAGGGATTGTTGAACTCATTGTCGCCTTGCTTCTGGTAAGCGAGTTTACCATCTTTTTTTCCATGCTGTTCTCGGGAAACCTGGCCTATAGTTTCGTCCCCTTGTTCTGCCCGTTTATGGCAGCTGTCATAATTGCCATCGCCTTGGCTGCGAAACATACCTATCCGATGCAGGTTTCGCTGCATTCACTGGCGGTAATTGTCCTGTTGCTAGGACTCGATGCTTCAGACTGGACTTTGTCCTGGTCGTTGGTCTGTGTAGGTGCAATTCTTGTGTTTTGGATTGTAGCGGTATTGCCTACGATCAGAAATGCGGCAAAAAAACCTTGGTTGCTTGCTATTTTTTCAATTGCTTCTGCACTTGGCTATGTAGCTTTCCTCAATTGGATGGCCAAAGGTACACTGACTTGGTTTTTACCTGTCGCAATTCCCACTGCCCTTGTGTTTCTTGTCGGGTTCAATCTTATGTGGCTGCGTTTTTTCAAGAAAACGAGATTGCGGACGCCCCTTGCCGATGTCATTTTCTTTTCGATTATTGTTTTGTTTCTGACAATCAGCGCGACGGATTTGTTTTCTACCCATTATCTACTGGGGGTATGGAAGCTTCGTTGGTCGGTAAGCCTGCTCTCCGCTGCAATCATCCTGTCGGTTTTCTTGGCAGCCGTATCGCTCAGTAGACGCGTCAGGCGCTATTTTACCAGCCAGAACAAACATTCCTAGGTAAAGTCAGCAAAGACAGCCTCAGAGGCTTTGAGAAGGTCTTCCGGTTTGAGTTTCAACTGGAGACCTCTCTGTCCTGCGCTGACATAGATGTATTCTTCCAGCTGGGCCAATTCCTCAATGAAAGTAGGGAAGTGCTTTTTCATTCCCAGTGGTGAGCAACCGCCGCGTATATACCCTGTGGTGCTTTGCAGTTTATCCATTTTTATCAGATCAATGTCCTTGCTCTTTGTCAGGGCCCTTGCCTTTTTGAGGCTTATCGAGAAATCAGCGGGGAGGCAGAAGACAAAGACTGCGTTGTCTGAATCCTGCAGGACAATTGTCTTGAATACTTGTTGCGTTTCGATTCCTGCCGATTGGCTGGCATGGACTGCGTCCAGGTGTTCTTCATCCCATTCGTAGGTTACGGTTTCGTACTCTATTTTCAAAGAATCGAGAATCCTCATGGCATTGGTTTTCTTTACTGCTGTGCTCATCTGAATATGGTACGCATTTTAAAAATTATGTGCAAGTGCAAAAAAAAAGGGACCGGTGAAGGTCCCTTGGAAAACAGAATAGGAGCAAGTTACTTGTCATCGATGGCAAAGGGGGTACCTAGTGCCGAGGGTGAGGCAAACGACCCTTTCTTTTTCTGGTTGATAATAGTCATGCCAGCTAAGACTATCAGGGTTATGAGATACGGGGAGAAGGCTAAAAACTGGGTGGGAATGACCATCTTGAAACCAGCGGCCTGCAGACTGAACTGGAGGCTGGTGATTCCACCGAAGATCAAGGTACCGATTACTACCTTTCCAGGATTCCATGTAGCAAAGATGACCAAGGCGATTACAATCCATCCTTTTCCTCCAGTCATCCCTTCATTCCAGCTCGGCGTGAAGCTGAGCGATAGGCATGCACCCCCGAGGCCTGCGAGCATACCACCGATGGTGGTGTAGATATATCTGGTTTTGGAAACAGAAATACCCATAGCAGCAGCTGTTCTGGGGTTTTCCCCTACCGCCCTGACCACCATACCGTATTTTGTCTTGTACATGAGTACCCAGGCAAGGGGGAGCAGGATATACAGGGTGTAGGTGAGTACGCTTACGTCGAAGAGAGCCCCGAGTACAGGGATTTTGCTCAGACCAGGAATGGCTATGTTGTTAAACTTGGCAGGGAGGTTCATCCCGGCAAGGTTGAACCCATTGGAAGCAGGACCGAGGCGCTGTCCCAGAAAGTTCGCAAGGCCGGTTCCGAGCATCGTGATGGACAAGCCAGAGACTACCTGGTTTGCCCTCATGGTGATGCAGAGAAATGCATGGATGAGGGAGAAAAACCCTCCAACCAGCATTGCCATCACAATGGCCAAGTACAGATTTCCCGTTGTGTACGTAGTGGCGAACCCCGAAAGGGCTCCCATGAGCATGATACCTTCCATGCCAAGGTTCAGAACCCCTGTTTTCTCAGTATAGACTTCTCCAAGGGTTGCATAGGTGAGGGAAGTCCCCATAGCGAGGGTTACCGCCAACAGTTTCGTAAGAAAATCGAGTAAATTCATTTGGCTACCTCCTTCTGTTTGCCTACGGCAATAAGCTTGTATTCGGTGAAAATACTTCCAGCCAAGAGCGGTATAAGGATCAATCCCTGTAGGACTTCACCCATAGCTGAGGGAAGTTTCAGACTTATCTGCAAGGCATCGGCACCGGTATCGAGGGCTGCCATGATGATCGCTATAAGAATCGAAGCAAAGGGATTCAGTCCGCTCATCCAGGCGATGATGATGCCGGTAAACCCATAGCCTGAGTTCACGCCCTTTGTAAGGCAGTGCGTTACAGCAGCAGAGTCGATTACCCCGGCGAGTCCGGCAATTCCGCCCGAGAGCAGCATTGCCAGGATGATGTTTTTCTTGATGGACACTCCCTGGCACTGGGCGGCACGGGGGTTTTTGCCAATCATGTTCAGTTCAAAGCCCCACCGGGTCTTATACAGCACAAACCAGAGGATAAGGACCAATACCAGCGCGAAGAATATTCCGCTATGTACTTTTCCCCAGATTCTGGGAAGCCAGGCAAATTCAGGGTATTTTACGGTTCCCATATTACCCCTGGGTGCCTTCCATGCATTGATGTACAGGTACTCGGCGTATCCTATGGCTATATAGTTCATCATGAGGGTAGTCAAGGTCTCATCAACCCCCCACTCGGCCTTCAAGACCCCAGGAATACCTCCCCACATTGCTCCGAAGAGAACCCCGACGATCATACCGACAGGAAGGAGCATCCAGTTCGGGAGAAAAGTCCAGAACTGCATGACCCAGGTAATGCCGATAACGCCACAGACATACTGTCCTTCAGCACCGATATTCCAGAACTTAAGCCTGAAGGCGATACCGACGGCAAGACCCGTCAACAGCAGTGGTATAGCCTTTGTTATGGTATACTGGAATTTGGTAGGGCTGCCAAAGGCTCCCCGAAACATTGCATAATAGGTTTTTGCCGGGTTTGCATTGGAAATGGCCAAAACAATTGCTCCCAGCGCAAAGGAAATCAATAAGGAAAAAATAGGGACCAGAATGGTCATTTTACGGGACTTGCTATCCCGTTTCTCCAAGGCAAGTCTCATACATCCCTCCTCTGAACACCGGCCATGAGCAAGCCGATTTCTTCGGTCTTTGCCTCTTTGACATCTAATATTGCCATGAACTTACCCTCAAACATGACTGCTATTCTGTCAGCCACCATTAAAAGTTCCTCAAGCTCTTCTGAAACCAGCAACACTGCATTGCCCATGTCCCTTTGCTTGATGAGGTTCTGCCTGACTGCCTCGGTGGCCCCGACATCGAGACCTCTTGAGGGGTATACTGCGATGAGGATTCCGCCACAGGAGTCGATTTCGCGTGCCAAAATAGTCTTCTGTATATTTCCCCCGCTCAGGAATTTAACCGAAGTATCCTGCGACGGTGTTTTTATAGTGAAGGCAGAAATCAGCTTCTCTGCAAAAATCCTGACAAGCCCCCTCTTTATGATACTGTGGTTTGACAGCTCCTCCGTCCTGTATTTTTTCATGGAGAGGTTGTCGCCGACACTCATATCCCCAACAACTCCCATCCTTCCCCTGTCAGCAGGAATGTGGCTCACCCCTGATTTGATAATCTGTAAGGGAG
This sequence comes from Sphaerochaeta pleomorpha str. Grapes, assembly GCF_000236685.1. Classification (NCBI taxonomy): domain Bacteria; kingdom Pseudomonadati; phylum Spirochaetota; class Spirochaetia; order Spirochaetales; family Sphaerochaetaceae; genus Sphaerochaeta; species Sphaerochaeta pleomorpha. Next base: position 3,210,840 of record NC_016633.1, read on the forward strand.
TTTTGTTGGTCAGATCCTTTCCATTGATAATGATATTTCCGCTTGAAACATGTAAAAGCCCAGTCAAAGCCTCAGTCAGCTGTTGCTGCCCATTGCCTGCAACACCTGCGATGCCAAGGATTTCTCCCCCACGGAGCTGGAAGGAAATATCGTCAAGTACGTTTCGCTCTCCCCCGATGGTTTTTATCACCAGGTTTTTCGCTTCCAGCTTGACTTCCCCCGGCTTGTATTGCCCGCGTTCCAAGGAAAAGAGAATGTCGCGGCCAACCATCATGTTTGCAAGATCTTGGACCCGTTCAATAGTATTGGTTGCACACACGCTCACGCTCTTGCCACGTCTGAGTACCTGAACGGTATGGGAAAATTCCATAACCTCATCCATTTTATGGGTAATGAAGATTGCGCTCTTGCCTTCTGAGAGCATCTTCTTGATTATCTCGTTCAAATCCCTTGCTTCCCCCGGGGTCAAGACCGCCGTCGGTTCGTCAAGGATAAGTATCTGGGCCCCACGATAGAGGAGCTTCAGGATTTCTACGCGTTGCTGCTCCCCGACAGATAATTCCTGGATTATTTTATTGGGGTATACCTGCAGTCCGTACCGTTTGCTCAGTTCAGTGATCTTTGCCTTGATTTCAGCCATAGGAGGGATTACCGCAAGACCTTTCATGCCCAATATGATGTTTTCTGCAACGGTCATATTGCCAACAAGCATGAATTCCTGGTGGATCATACCCACACCCAGAGCCATTGAATCCTGTGGAGAATGAATCTCAGCCAATTTGCCATTGATGTATATCTGTCCTCCATCGGGTCTGTATAGCCCGACGAGCATATTCATCAGAGTACTCTTTCCTGCTCCATTCTCCCCGAGCAAAGCGAGTACTTCGCCACGGTGCAAGGTCAAGTTGACTTTGTCATTTGCCAGAACACCTGGGAAGTGTTTGGATATTTCAACCATCCGCACGACGATTTCTTCGTCGGTGTTTTTCTCGTCCATATGTTTTCCACTTTTCAAAGCCCTCGGGAAGAAGGCTCGTCTAGGTAAAGAATTAGGGACGGACGAATGCCCGCCCCTATATTAAAGATTTAGAAAGAGATTACTTTACTGATCCGATAACGCCTTCAACAAACCAATCCATGGTAAGCATAGCACCGTCATCCATCTTTTCACCGGCCTTCTGGCGAAGTGCACCGGTCTGGTTGTCTTTCAGCTCGCCCCAGAATACATCGAAGGTACCATTCTTGATTTCTGCTTCCTTGGCTACAATGAGCTTCTGGAAATCGGCAGGGACCAACGGGGAAATCTCTGAAAGGTGAATCATCTCATCATCAAGTCCACCCCAGTAGCTCTGGGATTTCCAGGTTCCGTTAAGGGCACTTTCCACTGCAGGGATCATATAGTTGCCCCAGTTCCACATCGGGGATACCAGGATACGATCATCACCGATCATGCTTCTGAAATCGGCATTGTAACCAACTGCATACTTACCGCGTTCAATTGCGGCCTTGGCAGGTTCGGTGGTGTCCTGGTGCTGGGCAATGACATCGCAACCCTGGTCGAGAAGGGCTACTGCACCTTGACGTTCCAGTGAAGGGTCATACCAGGTATTTGTCCATACGACGGTAACAGTAGCGTTCGGGTTGACAGCTCTGGCTCCGAGGGTATAGGCATTGATGCCACGAACAACCTCAGGGGTATTGAAAGCGCCGACATAACCGAGTTTTCCGGTTGGGGACATTTTCCCGGCGATCATACCTGCAAGATAACGCATCTGGTACATTCTGCCGAAATAATTTGACATGTTTGCATTGGAGAGGTAGCCAGAGCAGTGCTCGAAGTATACATCGGGGTGAGCCTTTGCAACATTGAGCATGTATTCCTGGTAGTTGTAGGAATTGGCGAAGATTACTTTGCAGCCTTCATCAATGAGGCTTTCCATAGCTCTTTCGCTGTTCTCGTTCTCTTCGACGCCTTCCATCCGAATAACCTGGATTTTGTCACCGAAATACTTTTCCATTGCTTTTGTGCCCTGGTCGTGCATGTAGGAATACCCCATGTCGCCAGGAGCGCTGATGTAAATTACACCGACCTTCATCGGTGCATTAGCCTTAGCGGTAGTATCGGCTTCCTTGGCTCCCTGTGCAAAAGCAAGGGAAGAAACCAATAGGACCATCAGAGATAGAACAATACCTTTCTTCATGACGCTCTCCTTAAAATGATTGTGTGATAAGAGTGATATTACCCGAAGATGTTCAACTGTTTCAAATTATACGAGACGAAACAGGGTATGTCAAAACTTTATTTTTAAACATTTTGAGCGGTAAAACGCATTGTTTTTAGTGTTTTCCTTGGGATATACAAAAAAATGATTATGAAAAATGCAGTATTCCATAATTACAACAGAAATTCACAATATTTTTTCAAGCAACCTTGTTGCGTGTTGTTGTTTTGAGTGAAAAACGTTGTCATTTGGTGTCTTATTTACTGATTAATGCAATTCTTGTTGCAATATTATGCGATTTTGGCACTTCTCTGGTAAAATTTCTTTGTTTTTAATCCTTTTTACCTTGAGCTAATTTTGGTGTCCTTTGGTTGCCGTATTAAGTTTTCTATGCTTGTACGACTTATCTTCAAGTGATAAGATAAGTCGCAGTCGAATAAATTCAGGCAAGTTTTTTACATACAAAATTTCCCCAAAGAATGAGGTTTCCATTTCATGAAAACAGCGAAAAGAATAGTATCATTTTTTTTGGTTATTGCCATGACTTCCGCTTTGTTTGCATCCATTGGACCCGGTTTGGTAGTTCGTTCTCCCTTGTTCGGATTAAGTGTGGATGACGAAACACCTGTTGCAATGCTGGCAGTCCAAGGATATTCACAACAATTGGGACTTTCAAGTCTCACCGTTGAGGAAACCGCACAAGCAAGGGTTCTTACAGCTATAAGCAATGGCCAATACCCGGTAACCCCAGGTGACACCTACCGCTTGGTTTATCTTGATGGATTGAAGACCGTTACCTTGGACCTGCAGGTTGATGAGAAATTGTCTGTAGCGGTACCGGGGCTTGGGACTGTCGAAGGATCTGATCTTACGCTTGCACAGCTGAAGCAACAAATCCTGGCTATGGTAAAAACCTATCATAGTTACTCAAATCCCCAGTTGGTCCTAACCGGGACAGGTTCTTTCACCATAGCGGTAATTGGAGAAGTCGGGGGAACCCGCTTTATTCCTGTCTGGGGTCTTTCGCATCTTTCCTCGGTTGTCTCGAGTGCTACGAATTTTGCCTCAACCCGAGAAGTGACCATTACACATAAAGACGGAACCTCGGCAAGCTATGATTTATATCTTGCCCTACGCAAAGGCATTCTCGACCAAGACCCTCTTTTGAGAAGTGGCGATGTTGTTTCGATTCCTAGGGCGGAGAAGATGGTTGTCCTTGCAGGAAATGTATATTCTCCAGGAACGTATCAGCTCAAGGAAGGGCAGGCTTTGCAAGATCTTATTTCCTATTATGGGGGAGGGGTTTTAAGCAGTGCCGACGTGCAGAAAATCAGAATCCAGCGCTATGACAAGAAAACAGGTGTCTGGCAAGCACTCTATGCCAATTTGCTCAATGGTGATTCCTTTGCTTTGCAGGATCAGGACCAGGTTGTCGTTGATACCATTGCCCCGTCCATGATGAGCGTCACGGTAGAAGGCGCAGTTTCGGTAAAGGAAGCGTATGACGACTTGTCTTCCACCGCTTTGCTTGGCAACCCCTCCGGAAGGATTTTCTATCAGTTCTACCCCGGGGAATCAATCAAGCAGCTATTTAATTCCATTGGCACTCGGCTTATGACGGTCAGTGACCTCAATGGTGTCTATCTGGAACGAGATGGCCAGCGTATAGCATTGGACCTTGAGCAGATCCTCTATGGGAGTGCGGAAAACGCTTCGATGAAGCTTAAGGCAGGCGATACCTTTACCATTCCTTTCAACCAGCGTTTCGTTACCGTAAGCGGAGCTGTCGTTCGTTCCGGGGTATATGCCTATGTTCCTGATAAAGGGATCTCTTATTACCTTTCCCTTGCTGGGGGATTGAGTGATGATGCTTCGGTACCCACCTCGATCAAGGTGTATGATGCCAATAACAACCAGATCGACAAGGACTCGAAAGTACCTTCTGAAGCTACCATTAAGGTTGCGAAGAATACCTTTGTAAAAGATATTGCACCGACTGTGGCCATTGTAGGCTTGGTCAGTTCAATCCTTGGGATAGTGTATATTGTCTTGCAGAGCATCAGCGAAGCAAAAACTCTCTAACAGCCTGGAGGAAAACATGAACGAAAATACCGAAACCCAGACGGGTCAAAATATATATGACAATAACGATGAGGGGATTTCCCTATCGGAATTGCTCAAGATATTCAAACATCATTTCAAATGGTTTCTGTTTGGGTTCTTTCTTGTAGTCGGCATGGCTGTTGTCTATCTCCAGTTAGCTATACCCCAATATGAATCCGGAGTATCGGTTTTGGTAGACCCTATCCAGAAATCCTCCTCAATCGAGAACCTTTTGGAAAGTTCTGCAAGCTCTACCAAGATTGCCACGGAAGTAGAGTTGATAACCAGTAGGAAGAATATCGAGTTTGCGCTCAGTACCTTGGATCTCGATTCCTATAAGAATGCGGAAGGTGACAGTTACAGCAATAGAGAAGTCCTTGGCAATGTCAAGGACCGGATTGTCGTTTCCACCGTAAAGGATACCAATATTGTCAAAATCGTGGTAACCGATGCAAGCCCAATGTTTGCCCGGGACCTCGCCAATGCCCTTGCTTCAAGCTACGATGGGCTTCTGACTGGTATTGCAAAGAACTCAAAAACCGCCCAGAGAGAGTTTATCGACGCACAGATTCCCATTAACCAGAAAATGTTGGTACTCGCTTCAGATGCCCTTGGAGACTTCAGGGAAAATAGCGATATCATCCAGCTGACTGATAAAAGCACGCTTCTGGTAAATGAGATTTCCTATTATAAACTTCGGCTGGAACCGCTGAAGTTGCAGATGCAGGAAGCCTCGGTTTTTATCCAAAACTACAATCAGGGCCTGGTAAATGCCGGGATCAAGGGAATACTTACCTTGGATGAGTTGGGCAATGATGTAAAAATCAAGGCGAAGCTGAAGGAGCTGAACGGCTGGAAGACAGAACTTACCATGTATGAGTCTCTCAGTTCTCCTCAGATTGGGACTTCGGCAACTTCTTTGTCTTCGAATAATTCTTCCAGGGTCTATTTCCTCAATAGTGCCATTGAACAGATTACAAAGGATTTGTTGGATCGTGTTTCGGTCCTTACCAGTGCATATGCCAATGAATCAAACACGCAGTCCATTGTTCAACTCCTCACTACAGAGGTTGCCATACAGGTTTTAGAGGAACGTGGGGCACAGTTTACCAATGAGCTGTCACAGCTTCCGGTTTTGGAACGGCAACTTTCCGAGCTTCAGAGAGATGTCCAGATTTATGAGACCATTGACCTGAAACTCAGGGATATGCTTGAGGAAGTGAAATTGGTCGAGGCAGCTGTAACCGGAAATGTTACTGTTGTTGACCAGGCAAATATTCCCTTGAACCCGGTAAGTCCCAACAAGCTATTGATCCTTGCCGTTGCCCTGCTTCTCGGTTGTGCGGTAGGTCTCTTGTTTGCTTTGGGAATCGAGGCTTCCGACCAAACGATCCGCAATGAAGCGCAGATCAAGAAACTGGTGAAAAATGCAATACCGCTTCTTGGGTGGCTCCCTCTTATGAAGGTTTCCCCGAAAGATAAGTACCCCATGTTTTCCGTTTTCAATGATCCGCTTTCTTTTGAGGCCGAGCGATTCAAACTCATTTCCAACATGCTGTACAACAAGCATGATATGAAAGTCTTTTCCATCACCTCCTGCTCGATGGCAGAAGGTAAGAGTACGATTGTTGCCAACGTAGCTCTTTCCCTGGCCCAGATGGGTAAGAAAGTTTTGATTATAGATGGTGACTTGCGATTACCCAGCATGGAACGGTTTTTCCTTCTGAAACACTCAGAATCGGGTCTTGTCGACTACGTAATCAATTCTGTTCCATTGGAAAGAAGCATTGTTCAGCCTCTGGATTCGGTTCCCAACCTTCACTTGCTCTCATCGGGAAGTACCCCATTGGTCCCTGCAGCAATCTTTTCGAATCCAAATTACATTGAAACCCTGAAACACCTCAAGACTCTGTATGATTTCATCATCATCGACGCCCCTCCGTTGGATTCGGCAAGCGAGTTGTTAACCATATCGAAAAATATCGATGGTTTGATAATCACGGTAAGGGCAGGTGTTACTTCTAAGTTGTCCTTGATCGATTTGGTGGATAACCTCAAAACAGGAAATGCGCCTATTTTGGGTATCGTTTTCAATGGATGCAGTGCCGGGACGACAAACAGTGGGTATCATTATGGGAATTATTACAATTCTTATGCCTATCGTTATAATTCATACCAGAATAACAATTCCAAGAAAGGACTTAAGTTAAGCAATTATAAGATTCAAAATTCTTCCGGGTACCGTAAAAAGTACAGGCAGAATATTCGCCAGCGGGATAACCAGAAGCTTGATCTCAGCGATACCGTCCTTGCCTTTGGCCCTCAGTCCTATTGTCATTCACTCCATGAATGGGGAGATGTACAGCATTTCAACCCGGTTACAGGAATTGGACCCCAGCACAATGCTGACTTCAAAGATGGCTTGGAGGCTATTGAAAACGATTTGGAATCCATTGGGAAACTATAAGCCTGGGACTGGACAGAACTCGTTTACTCTGGTAATGTTTTCCAAAAGTAATAGGGAGGGGGGACGAAGTGGCAAGGAAAAGATACGGTTATTCGTACAAAGCCTTGGAAGCATTGTCTTCCCATAACATTAAGTAGAATTCAGAGTCGGTCAAAAATTGGCCGGCTTTTTTTTTGGAGGAGTGATATGGAAAAGCAAAGCGTTTTTGCCGGAAGGTCCCTGTGTGTCATTGATGATTTCACCATTGAAGAAAGGAAGTATCTTTTTGAGGAAGTCAAGGTCCTGAAACAGGCCATGGAGAAAAACGATCTTTCGGTCATGGATAGATATCGGATCAATGACAAGGATTTTGGGATTTATGAAGTATTCCTTGAAGACAGTACCAGGACGAAGGAATCCTTCCGCAATGCAGCCAATTTTCATCATGTCAAGGTATCGGAGCTGAATAGCGATAGTTCATCCTTCAACAAAGGCGAGAGCTTTGCAGATACATTCAATACGCTCAGCGGGTACTCGAATACCATCTTTATCGTAAGAAGCAAAATTGAAGGCGTATGCAGGTGGCTTGAGGATGAATGCCACGAGTATGCCTTGCGTAACAAACTCTGGAGAAAACCTTCATTCATCAATGCCGGGGATGGCAAGCATGAACATCCTACCCAGGAACTTCTTGATGAGTTCACCTTCATGGAGGACAATACCTGGCAGACCGATTCGATCCACCTTGCACTTGTAGGTGACTTGTACCATGGACGTACCGTTCATTCGAAAGCAGCTGGCCTGCGGATTTTTGAAAAAGTCAGGGTTGACCTCATTGCCCCCCCCGAATTGGCCATGCCTGAGAACTATCTTTTGGAAATGAAGAAAAATGGCTTCGATATAAGACAATTCTCATCCATCGAGGAATACCTGAAGCAATCGGATATTGCCGACAAGTGGTATTTTACCAGACCACAGTTGGAAAGAATGGGTGACCGGATTCTCCAAAGGCAAGATGAACTGCGTAATTCCATAACCTTTCGCAAGGAATTCATGGGGAAACTCCCGGAAAATACAAAATTCTACCATCCTCTCCCGCGTCATAAAGTTACCCCAACGATTCCTACCTTCCTTGACAACACCTCACTCAATGCCTGGGAGCGCCAGTCGATCAACGGGATGTATGTCCGCATTGCACTGCTTGCTTTGATCGGGGGGAAAATAGGTTCTGGCTTTGTGCCATCGGAAAGCAAGAGGGAGCGTGAAGACGAGGAATATATCTTTGAAGTTGCCCTTGACCAGGAAAAGCCCAAGGACAAAGTCATCAGTGAAGGAGTCCAGCCTATCCGTAACGGGATAGTAATCGATCATATCTGCCGCGGTGACAGCCCTTCAGAAATCAGGGACCATATGCGCTTGATCAGTAGTGTCCTGCACCTGGATGAAGAGAAAGGCGGGGAATGGGTCAGTTGCGGCCATAAGGATGAGACTACCTTCAAGGGAATCATCTTCAGGCCGGGTGCCAATGATTTGACCCGAAAGGAACTCAAACGCCTGGCAGCAGTGTCGCCTGGATGCACACTCAATATTATCAAGGAAGGGAAGGTAGAGAAAAAATACCGGATGCAGATGCCACCCCGAATCTATAATTTTGACGATCTTTCCTGTACGAACGAGGCTTGTATTTCTCACCCTGTCCAGAGTGAAGGGGTTCCTGCCATGTTTTATCGTACGGCAGACAATAAGTTTGCCTGTGCCTACTGTGGAAAGACTCATTCATTCAAGGAAATCTGGAAGAGTCGCAAGAAATAACGTAAACTGGAGAAAACGATGAAGACTATGGATGCCATTACCGATTATTATGGACCTTTACTGGCCGAAGAAGCCTTGCGCCTTGGGGCAATCCGGCTCAAGCCTGAGGACCCCTTTACCTGGGCAAGCGGCTATCGTATGCCAATCTACAATGATAACCGCCAGCTTCTTGCTGTCCCCAAGGCACGAGCCCTAGTTTGTTCTGCCTTCAGTGAGATGCTCAAGGCGCTTGACTTTGACCCAGATAACATTGCAGGAACTGCTACTGCGGGGATTCCCCATGCGACCAGCCTTGCTGATTTGCTTGGCAAACCTTTAAGTTATGTCCGGAGTGCCGGAAAGGATCATGGCCTGCACCAACAGATTGAAGGTCTGGGACCCAGTGGAAGCTATGAAGGGGCAAAGGTTGCCCTTATCGAGGATTTGATATCCACAGGGGGTTCCTCAATAAATGCCGTGAAAGCCATAGTTGCTGCCGGTGGGAAGTGCCCCTATTGCCTTGCAATCTTCACCTATGGTTTGCAGGCTTCTGTGGATGCCTTCCGTTCCTTGGATCCTGTATGTTCGCCTTATACCATTCTTACCTATGAGCGTATGGTTTCTACTGCACTGAAAAGCGGATATGTTGATAAAGATGGAGCTGCCTTGCTCTCAGCATGGCGCACAGACCCCTTCGGATGGGGAGAAAAGAACGGGTTTAAACCCGTAACCAAATAGGAGGCCTCAATGACATTTATTGAAAAACTTGAAGAAAGTTCCCGCCTTGTGGGCAATACCACCTGTATGGGTCTCGATCCACAACTTGCCCTGCTTCCTGAAAAAAGCGACGATATCCGTACCGATCTCAATGGTTTCTTTCAGATTTTGTTCCGGAGAATGAGTCTGTCAGGGCTTATTCCTTCAGCTTTCAAGCCAAATATCGGGTACTACCAATCTCTGGATAGGCCAAGGGACGAAGATTTTTCTGGAAGTCTCGCCTTAACCGACATCCTGGATATGGTCGAGAACTTTTTTCCCGGCATTCCCGTTATCCTTGACAGTAAGCGGGGCGATATTGCCCGAAGCAGCCTGAACTATGCCATGGAGGCCTTCGATTGCTGGCAATCTGATGCAGTAACCGTAGCCCCCTATATGGGTAGCGATTCCATCACCCCCTTTGCAAACCATGTGCCTGGCGAAAAGGGTGTGTATGTCCTCAATAGGACGAGCAACCCCGGGGGGAAGGATTTTCAAAACCTCCTTGTTTCCTCAAATGGTTCTTCCGTGCCTCTGTATATGGAGGTAGCCAAGAAAATCGCATCTTTGAAAACTGAATTTGAAGGCATAGGGGCAGTAGTCGGGGCAACCAATATGGCTGAGCTTACCAAAATTGCAACCTACTATGCAGACAAACAGATTCCCCTTCTCATCCCAGGTGTCGGGAGCCAGGGCGGTTCCGCAATCGAAGTGATGACGACCTTGCGCGAGGTTGGTTACCCTATTTCCCTCGCCAGGATAAACAGTTCGAGTGCCTTGACTCACCCTTGGAAAAAAGGGGCTGCGCCAGAGGATTGGCTTGAGCTCTGTGAGGCAAACCTTAGGACAATGATCGAGGAAACTGCCCTATGAGAGAAAGTAAAGCACTGCAGGTTTTAAAAGGACGGCACTTGAGGCTCGAAGAGCCTCTTTTACTCTCGACGGTAAGTGGCGTTGCCTCGACTAAACCTGCTCTGATTCGCTATTTCGACCAGAAGATATCGCCTATCGGAATTATAACGACCAAAAGCTTCCAGGTTACCCCCAATCCCGGTAACCGGGAGCCTGTAATCTGTGAGACAACCAAGGGTAATTTCGGAAATTCCGTAGGATTGAGAAATCCGGGTATGGACCAGGCTCTTGCTGAGTTACGTGCCCTGCGCCAAGAGTGGAAATTCAGGTGCCTCCTTAACGTTTCCCTTTCTGCAAACAGTGTCGAGGATTTTATTATGCTCGTTGAAGTCTTTTCAGAAGTTGCAGATATCTTGGAGCTGAATTTCTCATGTCCCCATGCTGCCGAAGGGTATGGCGCTTCCATCGGGTGTAGCAGTGAGATTTCCTCCGATTATGTAAGGAAAATCAAGGAAGCGACAAAAAAAAGTGAAGTTCCCCTGTTTGTGAAACTCACCCCAAATGTCGAGGATATCGGCCAGGTTGCCAAGGCGGTTGTAGATGCAGGTGCCGATGGTTTGGTTGCTATCAATACCGTTGGCCCCATCGTCCATGAAGACCCGGTTTCCCATACTCCCATTCTCCAAAATACTATCGGGGGGAAGGGTGGTTGCAGTGGCCGTTGGGTGCATGGGAAAGCAGTTTCTTGCATCAAGGAAATTCGAATGGCAGTAGGGGATGATGTCCCGCTTATCGGGATGGGGGGTGTTTCGACCGGAGAGGAAGCCGCTGAAATGGTTCTCTGTGGTGCAGATGCCGTTGGCATCGGATCTGCTTTTGGAACAGTCAGCCAAAAGGACTGGGAACCGTACTTGAACTCAGTTCTGGCCGAAGCAGAGGCAAGACTGAAACCTGGAAAGGAATACCTTGGGCCGAAAAGCGAAACCTATCTTGCAGAAGACCGCCAGATGGCCTATCGAAAACATACGGTAACTAAAATCGCTTATTATGGGAAAGACACTATCATCTTGACCCTTGACGGTTCTTTGCCTTGCAAGGCCGGTGAGTTTGCCTTTCTCTGGTTGCCAGGGATAGGGGAAAAACCCTTCTCTGTCGCCCATAACGACCCCTTGACCTTTGTGGTGAAGAAACGGGGGCCGTTTACCGAAGCACTCTGGCTCTTGTCCCTCGGTTCAGACTTGTATGTAAGAGGCATCTATGGTGCCCAACTCGAGAACGAACGTACCGACAAAGCACTTCTGGTTGCCGGAGGTACCGGGGTAGCCGTACTTCCAGCCCTTGCCCAGCAGCTGAAAGAACAGGGAACCGAGATGACGATTCTTGTTGGCACCAGTGAGTCCGTTGCAGGCAAGGCCTTGCTTGAAGACAGACTGAGTGGCTTTGGATCCTTTACCTGTGTTGCCGATGACGGGAAAAACGGAAGGGTCCTTGACCTTCTCAATGGTCTTTCCCTTGGGCCAGATCAGGCTTGCTACCTTGTAGGTCCGGAGATTTTTATGGCAATCGCTGCAAAGAAACTCATTCTTCAAGGTATGGAGGAAGAGAAAATCTATCTTTCCATGGAACGGATGACCCTCTGTGGTATCGGGATGTGCGGGGAATGTGTGTGTGGTGATCGTCTGACCTGCCAATGGGGTTCCTTTATGCGGTATGACTACCTCAAGGAACATGCCCCCTCGATGGTCGGCTTATGATAGACGCTCATGTACACCTCCGTGACTGGGGGCAGAGGGAGAAAGAAACACTCGCCCATGGCTTTGCAGTTGCCAAACTATGTGGGGTCGAAGAATTCTTTGACATGCCCAATACTGTTCCCCCATTGACCTCGGAGCAGGAAATCCTGAGACGGCTTGAAGATGCAAAGGCAGCCGGGCTTAAAAATTCGTACCATCTGTACGCAGGGTTGACCGGGGACAGTCAGCAGATTGCGTCCATGGTAGAATTGACAAAGAAACTCAAGGGGCAGGTAATTGGGTTGAAACTTTTTGCCGGTCACTCGACCGGCAATATGGGCCTTGTTACCGAACAGCAGCAGCGAAAGGTCTATGAAGAACTTGCCGCCTCGCAGTACGAGGGCGTTGTTGCCGTTCACTGCGAGAAGGAATCACTATTGTTGCCAGACTTGGAAGACCCCACTGATTTTTCCACCCATTCTCTCGCCCGTCCCTCCAAAGCAGAAGTGCAATCGGTTGCAGACCAGCTCGAATTTTGCAGGGATGCAGGCTTCAAGGGCACCTTGCATATCTGCCATTTGAGTTCACCTGAAGCCCTCGACCTCATCGAAGAGGCAAAAAGACGGGGCCAAAAGGTCACCTGTGCCGTTACGCCTCACCATGTTTTGCTTTCCAGCGAGGTTGCCAAAGATCAATCGCTTTATGCAAAGATGAATCCTCCCTTGCGCTCGGAAGCGGAGCGGAAACAACTTTTCTCAGCCTTGCTTTCAGGTAGGATTGACTGGATCGAAACTGATCATGCACCCCACACCCTGCAGGACAAGCGTAATGGTGCCTGCGGAATACCGGGTTTCAGCGGTCTGTTGCTCTTGGTAAAGGTGCTTCTTGACAACGATTGTTCTCCCACTCTGCTAAAGCTTCTTGTGGGGGGGAGGGTAAGCCAGGTCTTTGGTTTGGGAAAAAAAGATATCTTTATACCAGCCTATGAGAATCTTTTGGAATTGTCTTCACAAGCTGCCAAAATGTACGTTTTTGATCCTTTTTTGACTGTACGGCAAAAATGTTGACGTAGACATGTCTAAATAGTTCACTTGCGGTATCATCTGGGTATGATATACTACTCCAACGTGGAGGGTAGGTATCTATGATTGATTTACGGAAGCATTCAAGCAGACATCTTGAAACCAAAATCATCCTTCCCATTCCTGAGAGCAAGTCCTATGAACGGGAAATACATTACTATCTTTTTTCTCCCCCACAGCTGTATGTAAACAAGACTACCTACTCAGAAACAAGCATGCTCCATAAGTTCCAGTGCCATGGAAGATATTCTTCTCCGGAAATTACCCTGGAGGAACTCATTGATGAAGACAATGAGATGAGTCCTCTGGTAGTCTTGAAAAATTACACTGCTAGCCTTGAAAAAGACGTTACCTCGATACCTGAGAGAAATGTTGTCCATGAATTGCAGACTGTCGTAAATTCCCTTCGCCATGAGAACAAAGCCTGCCTGCAGGATTGCAAGGACATGGTGAAACTTGGTATGGTCAAGGATTTGCGGAAAACCCTCGAAGACTGGTATGTAAACATTAATATGCTTAAAGATACCGTACGGGATTTGCTCATTCATATCCGAACCAAATTCTCCCCTGACAATAGGGTCCTGCTCGCTTTTCTATGGGCAGATGAGGCAATTAGCCTGCTTGATGAAAAAGAAGCCATTGACCTGTATATGGCGACGTCTCCCCTCAATGCGCAGTTCCCTGTGATTCTTCCCAAGCTTTTGTCTTTTTCGCGGGAAGAAGCAAACTATAGGGTTCGCGAACAATATCAGAGTGGAAGCAATAACCCCGAGACTGTGCAATACCGGAAAGCGGTTTTGAAAAAATGGACACAGTCGGCCCTTTACCTCGTTCCCGAGATTTCTCGTTGGCCGATGAGGGTTTCTCAGATTCTTGCCGGTACTGCTGCTGCAATCGCCATGGCGTTTGCCACGCTGGCGGCTATTTTTGCAGAGAAAACATTTATCAAGAATAGCCTGCAGTGGGCCCTGATCGTAATTATTGCCTATGTCTTCAAGGACCGCATCAAGGAATGGCTGAGGTCTTTTTTCAATGCTGTTTTGCCTAAGATGATGGCCGACGAGATATCATCGTTTCTTTCGCCCAAGACCGGGGCGAGAATCTGCACAAGCCGAATCAAACTGAATTATCTGGAATTCGCAGAAATTCCCAAGGAAGTGAAGGATATCCGAAGGGACAATAACAATCCTTTTGCCGACATGCTTCCCAAGGAAGACGTTATCCACTATGTTCGAAACCTTATCATGCACCCGTATGAGAGAAAGGATAATGAGCAGAGCCAGCTCCCCCGGGAAAACAATTTTACCTTGGTGACCAGGATTCGGCTTGACGATTTCCTCAAGGAAATGGATGACCCGAACGACATTGTTTTCAGAATGGACCCGAACGCTGATGAACTTGACCAGCTGAACAGCGAACGGGTCTACCATTTGCACCTTGTCATACGCGAATGTTCAATAAAAGATGATATTGATCTGTACAGTCATTATTGCATTGTGCTCAATAAGTCAGGTATCGTACGGATCGAACAAATGCCTGACAACTAGAGACCTATCTGGCTCTGGACCCCGGTCATGGCATCAATGGTAATCTGAATGATTGCAGGGATTTCCATGTCGATCATATCCGCACCCTTGGTGATCAGGTCACGGTTGACCCCTGCCGCGAAACCTTTCGAAGCCCATTTTTTCTTTACGGATTTTACACTCATGCCTTGCATTCTCTCTGGGCGCATAAGTGCTGTGGCATATACGAGGCCTGTCAGTTCATCGATGGTATAGAGGACTTTTTCCATGAAAAGGGTGGGTTCGATATTGCTGCATAGTCCCCAGCCATGGCTGCAGACAGCATGGATAAAATTTTCATCCGCCCCGATTTCTTTCAGCAGTTCAGGAGCCTTTGTGCAATGTTCCTCAGGAAAACTACCGTAATCGACATCATGGAGCAATCCGACAAGAGCCCAATAGTCTGTATCTTCACCTTGCAGTCTGGCAAATTCCCTCATGGTGGCCTCTACACAAAAAGCATGGGTGACCAAGGCTTCCGACGCATTATATTTTCGTAGCAAAGAGAGAGCTTCTTCTCTGGTAAACATATATTCCTCCTGTTTTGAAGAGTATAGGGTTTTTTCCTTTTTTTTAAAACAAAGAATGGAGGTTTTTTAAGATTGCCTTGGCCCCTTGTTGAAAAAAAAACATTATTATGGAGGATTCCCCTTTATCCTGTTTGTTAGGTTATGGTAGTATGGGTATGCAATTCCTAAGCTTAGGGAATTATTTTTTCCGTGGAGGAGGATCCTATGTCTGTTTCAGACGAAGGTGGCAGTATAACACCCCTGCCTAGTTATTTACCCTTGGCGTCCTCCTTTCCCATAATCTAGCCCTTTTGGGGTTATGTTCTGATGTGGAAATGAAGGTACGCCTTACCTATTCCATGGAGGAACTATGATTACTATTAGAAACAACGTCGTTACGACCAATCCAGGTGATCCCGTACAGGCTGCATCCTATACTTGGGTAGATGCAAGGGATGTCAATCGCGATGACATCACCTTGCTTGAAGAACAATATGCTATTTCCAGCGAGTTGCTGGCAGATATCATGGACCAGGACGAGCAGTCACGCATTGAGAAAGAAGACGACTATGTCGCTCTCATCGTACGTCTGCCAGCCCTTGCCGATGATTGCAAAGGTATCAACCAATATGCAGTACCCTTAGGGATTGTCCTCTATAAGGACACTGTCATAACTATCTGCCAGAGCGACAGTATTGTATTGGAAGATTTTTCCAGAAACCGATATCGGCAATATCCCGTAGGGACAAAGGAAGGCTTTGTCATCAGCATTCTCGGCCGTGCTGTCATGGTATATATTCGCTTGTTAAAATATATCAACAGACAGAAATCCCTCGTTGAAGAACAGTTGCATAAGAGCATCATGAACTATGAGCTGATCCAGTTGCTCCAGATCCAGAAATCACTGGTATATTTTTCTACAAGCCTCACTACCAACGAGGCATTGCTTGAGCGATTGCTCAAGACCCCCTATTTCAAGATTAGCACGGAAGAGGAGCAGGATTTTCTAGAGGATGTTATCACCGATAACAAACAGGCTATTGAAATGGCCAATATCTATGCTTCAATCCTTACTGGGACGATGGATGCTTTTGCTTCGGTAATCAGCAACAATATGAATGTCATCATGAAACGGTTGACTATCATTTCCATAAGCCTGATGTTCCCTACCTTTATTGTAAGTTTCTATGGAATGAACCTGGAACTACCCCTGATGCATTTCCAATATGCCTGGATTGTTGCACTGCTGGCATGTGGCCTGAGCGCCTTTGTCGGGACTTGGTTTCTTTCTGACAGGAGGAACCAGAGGCTGATCCAACGCACTATGCAAGGTGGCGTACTCCCTGAGAAAGAAGCGATGAAAAGAAAAGAAAGAAGAAGAGAGAAAAGAAGAGAGAAAAGCAAAAAAAAGAGGTCGCTGGTAGATTGAATCATTTGTAATTCCAATGCTATCATCTCGCCAATCGGGAGATTCTGATACCTATGAATAGCCTTTCGTTTCTTTGTGATACCTTTTTGGGTACCTATGCCGAAGAGTCCTTCAAAAGCCTTGTGGAACTCTATGCGACAATTGAGCATGATACGCAGCTTTTTTGTTTTGAGAATTCTATTGCCTGTGGTCCCGGTTGCGGCACCTGTTGTGAACACTTCATTCCTGATATTACCAATGCTGAAGCCCGTCTGGTCGCTGCCTACCTTCTCTTTGTGAAAAACGACCAGACTCTACTCGATAAGCTTGAAAACTTCGACCAAAACTCCGAAGGTCCCTGTCCCCTCTATGATTTTGGCAATGCCCATCACTGCACAGTCTATGAGGTACGGCCTTTGATCTGTCGGCTTTTCGGAGCCTGCGCCAGCCAGGATAAAAACGGCAGCGCCGTTTTCAGACGCTGCCGGTATAATACTGAGGGTACGATGCCCATGCTCCTGCATTTTACCAATGAAGTCCCTGTAATGCAGGATTTTGCGTATGCAATCCGTTCGCTCGATATGGATCAGGTTGGGGCACGGTTGCTTCCGGAAGCAGTGACCGAGATGGCCGAGCAGTTGAAATTCCTTCGCTCGATGCTTGGTTTCCAGAATGACAACCCGGACGATACCCCGAACCCGATCGCAAGCTAGCGGATTACCCTGAGAATGTAACCCTTGAGGTATTCGGACTCTGGGAAGGATATCCGTATCGGATGGTCTTCGCCTTGGCCGAGTACCCTTAAGATTTGGATTTCTACCTGTGCATCTTTGGCACTCCAGGCAAGAATTGTCCTGAGCATTTCACTTGAGATTGCCCCTGAACACGAGAACGTAGCAATAATTCCCCCATTCTTGATTTTTTGCATCGCAAGTCTGTTCAGATCCTTGTAGGCTTTGGCTGCATTGTCAGCCTGTGCTTTCGTCTGGGCAAGCTTGGGTGGGTCAAGAATAATCAAATCATATTTGTTTTCCTCTATCAGACGCATCTGCTCAAAGATGTTGCAACAGGTTGTGGTAACCTTTTCCCTGCTGTCAGCAGGTATTGCTTTTGCATCCTGGTTAATGTGGATATGAACCAGGCTCTGGTGCAAGGCATCGTTGCTCGAATCGAGACAATCGACCTGTTTTGCCCCGCTTCTGAGCGCATGGAGCGTGAAGGCACCGGTATAACTGCATCCATCAAGGACGACAGCATCCTTGCAATATGGCTCGATAGCCTTTCTGTTTTCTCTCTGGTCACAGTAGAATCCGCTTTTTTGGCCTCTTCCTGGAATTATCTCATACAAGAGGTTGTCTTCTCGGAATCTGATAGGGTCGAGTTTCTTGCTCGGGGTAAAATAAGCACCGTTTTGCCAGAACAAAGCAGTCTCACTTAAATGTTCCGAAGCACAGAAAGCGCTATCGGTGGTGACGATTATCATTGCCGGGTTCAAAAGGTTCTGAAGGGTTTCCACTACGAGGTCCTTGTGGTCCCAGGCAACCCTTGCACTGATAATAATGCGGATTAGCGTTCCGTATACATCGGCAACGAGGCCCGGCAACATGTCGGCTTCACCGAAAATGATTCTGAACGTTGTATTTGGGCTTGCCTTGTCCTGAAAAAAAGAACTCCTGCGAAGCACGCTCTTTTTGATTGTCTCAGCCCACCAGTAATCATCAATGTGATCCTTTTCGTTCCAGGAAAGCAAATGGAGGGGAATATGGCTTTCTTTGTCATACCAGCCCCAGGCAATGAATTTGCCTTCCTCGGTGAGCACTTTTGCGACACCGCTTTCATCCGATTCGGAAGTAGCGATGGCCCCGGAAAAAACCCATGGATGGTGGCGTAAA
The DNA here is from genome assembly GCF_000236685.1 of Sphaerochaeta pleomorpha str. Grapes. Lineage (NCBI taxonomy): Bacteria > Pseudomonadati > Spirochaetota > Spirochaetia > Spirochaetales > Sphaerochaetaceae > Sphaerochaeta > Sphaerochaeta pleomorpha. The sequence continues at coordinate 3,229,199 of NC_016633.1, forward strand.
AGCTGTTTTTCTTTGCCACTTTTAATTGTAATCGATTGCATAGGTAAACAGTATCTGAACAGCGGTATTTTGTCAAAACGTTTGTTGACTTGTATTGCAAGGATACTGGATAATGACCATATGCAGGAATCAAGAATACAGGCGGTCCTCTTTGATCTGGATGGAACGTTAGTCGATACTATTGAAGATATTACTGCAGCATTGAATGCTGCTTTAGCGGATGAAGGACTTGCTCCCTTGACACTCGAACAGGGCAAGAAGGTAGTAGGAAGGGGACTGAGGAACGCAATTGCCGGTGCTTTGGAACTGCAAGGACACAAGGTGACCGAGACACGGATGGATTCACTGTTTTCCATTTTGACAGACTATTATATTGCTCACGCCACGGTCTATTGCAAACCTTATGAGGGGATTTCCACTCTTTTGGAAGCACTGAACAGAAAAAGAATTCCCCTTGGGGTTTTTTCGAACAAGGATGATGTCCTGACCAAGGTTATCGTCAAAGAAATGTTTCCAAAGATACGGTTTGAATGGATTCGGGGTATGCGCTCCGATTTCCCCCGGAAACCGGAACCGGCTGGTGTCTTGCACTTTTGCAAGAATCTAGGCCTGCCTGTGGGGTCACTGCTGTATGTTGGCGATTCGGAGGTGGATTGGCAAACAGCACAAAATGCAGGTTGCCTGCATGTCTTGGTTACTTGGGGGTTTCGCAAGAGAAGCGAGCTGCTTACAATTGAAGGAGCCCGGTTGGTTGATTCTGTAAAAGAATTGGAGGATGCATGCAATGGCTTATAATGAGAAAGAACTGAGAAATAAGGCTGAAGCTTATCGTAAGGCTGAGAATGATCCGTTATTCAAGAAAGAAATCGAAGATGCCCTGTCAGAGAAAAACTGGGAAAACCTTTTTGACCGATTCTATACCACCCTGGCGTTTGGGACAGCAGGAATGAGAGGCGTGCTCGGGGGTGGGACAAACAGGATCAATAACCTTATAGTTCGAAAAGTTACCCAAGGACTCAGTGAATATCTGAATGAAACCTCAACGAACCCTTCTGTGGTCATCGCCTATGACAGCCGGCACTACAGCAAGGAATTTGCCATGGAAGCTTCCCTGGTCCTGGCGGGCAATGGGGTATCGGTATATCTGTACGATACGCTCCATCCGGTCCCGATGCTGAGCTTTGCCGTACGGTATCTCAAGACGACAGCGGGAATTGTAATAACTGCAAGCCATAATCCAGCAAAATACAACGGTTACAAAGTGTATTGGTCCGATGGGGGACAGGTTACCCCTCCCCATGATTTCAATATTGCAGGAAAGGCCAATGCGGTAAAATATGAGGACATCCACTGCCTGACTGAGAAGCAGGCAAGGGACAAAGGCCTTTTGGTCCCCGTACCGGAATCTGTCGATGAAGCTTATTACCATATGGTCCTTGCCAGTCTGCGCAGGCCAGCTTTAGTCCAGAACAGTCCCATTACCGTTGCCTACACTCCCTTGCATGGAACAGGGAATGTCCCGTTGCGCCACCTGCTTGAGCGCGTCGGCATACGGTGTGTTGTGGTCAAGGAACAGGAACAGCCTGACGGTTCTTTCCCGACAGTTACCCTTCCAAACCCGGAAAACCCCCAGGCAATGGAACGCGTCATTGAATTGGCAAAGAAAGTTAAGGCAGATATTGTGCTGGGAACTGACCCCGATGCTGACCGTCTGGGCATAGCTATTCCCGTCTCTGCAGATAAGAAAGAATATAAATTGCTGACTGGTAATCAGATAGCGGCTTTGCTCTGTGATTACCTGATTCGATCAAATGAAGAATTGCAAACCGAAAAGAGAACTCCCCTCTGTGTGAAAAGCCTGGTTACAACCGATTTGGTAAAAGACATAACCCTTAAACACGGCGGCAAATGCAAGGAAGTCCTTACCGGATTCAAATACATAGCTGAACAGATTGCCGCCCTCGAAGGCCCGCGGGGAGAGGACGAATATTTTCTCTTCGGATGTGAGGAAAGTTATGGCTATCTTACCGTTCCTTCCGTGCGGGACAAAGATGCAGTGAGTTCTGCTTTGGTCGCAGTTGAGATGATGTGCTATTATGCAAAGCAAGGAATTTTGCTGCAGCAACGGCTGGAGGCAATCTATGATGAGTATGGATACCGCTCTGAAGTTGTCTTTTCCCGGGATTACGAAGGATCAGCAGGGAAAGAGCGAATGGTTTCCATCATGACTTCCTTACGGAGCCTTAAAGAGGGCGATGTGCTTGCCGGCCGTACAATCGATTCAATCGAAGACCTGCTTTCTAAAACCTATACAGGATTCCCCCCCTCGGATGTGGTTATTATCCACTTCGTCGGTGGTGAGAAATTGGTAGTCAGGCCTAGCGGAACAGAACCAAAGATTAAATACTATCTGTTTTTGACTGCACCGAAAGGAAAAGCTGACTTGTTGCAACAACAGTTGCCTTCCATCGTAGAAACATTCAAGGCGGCGTTATAAATGATTAATTGTTATGTACTTACCCGAACGAAAAGACCAGATATCTACTTAGATCCATATCTTCAACAGGAAAAATTGGACCAATGGGGAGCCGATGAGCCGGTATGTCTCAAAAGTGGCGGAAATCTCACGAAACAGCAGAAAGACGAGGCTTCTTACAGTCTCTATGCTTCCATCGATTTTGCTGTGGACCGTTGGATCCAGGACAAACAGTATATTCCCAGGCTCTTGGTTTCTGCTTTGGTATTTCTCCTCATGTATTTTTTCCTTTCTTTGGTAATTAGAGACCCTATCCCGATGGTAGATGAACTGGTTATCAGTTCAGCCCTGACTATTTTGACCTGGGTATTGCTTTCACGCAGGGATACCCGATCTTCAGTTGCCTTGAAAAGACGCTATGAGTTAAAGCAGAGGGCGGGGAGCCCTACCTTGGAGAAACTTGAAGGGTTGCTAGACCTTGAATCGTTCCTTGAGGATGTTTCCCATTTCGATTCGCTAGACCTTTGTGAAGCCTTGTGCCTGCAAGGGAAAGAGAAACTGCCTGCAATAACTGTCGAAGGCGACTCTACATGGGTCGAAGAGCTTTCGTCTCTTTTGCAATTGCAATTGAAGACTTACAAAAAAAGCCTGTACAAGATATTCAAACGAGTCGAAGCAGTCAGAAACAGCAAAAACAAAGCCAGCAAGCTTCCTGCGCGGTTGTTCCATCTGTCAATGCAGCAGAAACTCGACCTTGGGTTGCTTTCCCTGGTGGTTGCCCTTGATGAGCAATTTGGATTGAAGCAATAGCGGGACCTTGTTGCCTTTGGGGGTATGAATGGTACCCGCTTTGCCAATCTTTCCATTGCTTTGCTACTTCCTGTTTTCTTTTATCTTTCCTATATATCCTCAGACCTTCTTTTCTATCCTGTCTTGGCTGCAATGGTCTTGGGTGGCTGTGGATTCCTGTGGGTATTGATCCGGCCTGATCTAAAAAAAACCATCTGCCTCTTTGTATCTTCCTTCTACCTTGGGTATGCCCTTTTTGGATTTGCAACAACTAGCAACCGGGCATGGTTCTGTTTCCCGAAAGAGAGGATAGTTGCCCTATCAGGAAATCTGGTGGAAGATTCTTCCCTGACAGAAACCGATAAGCAGCTTTTGAGACTCTCTCTCACCCGATGTACAACCCGCGACGGCTCTTTTGGCAGTGCCAGGGGCACGATAGCCGTTCTCTGTCCGCTCAAGGATTTTTTTGTGAGTGGCAGCAGTCTTTCGGTAAAAGGGACTTTTTCACAGGATGGTTCGCTGTTCTTTGGCGAAAGGTATCAAATCGAACATATTACCAGGCTCGGATATATCCGGCAGATGTATATGACTCGTTTGGAGAACCGGCTATTTGCGGTCATGCCTGACAGCCGTAGCCGTTCACTTTCCATGATGTTGCTGCTTGGCAGGAGTAGTGATGATGCGTTCCCACTTAAAAAACTCGGCATGGAAAGTGGTTGTGCCTTCATCCTTGCCCTTTCCGGCATGCACCTGCAGTTCTTCTCTGTATTTTCTTCCTTCCTATTCATCGGGTTACTCGGGAAACGGCGGGGAAAATTCTGTTCCTTGCTCATACCGGTAGCGTTTGTACTGTTTGTAGGGCCAAAGCCTTCCTTGATCAGGGCCTTGGGGATGTATGGGTGTTCTCGCTTTTTGCAGAAAAACCCGCGTTCCCTGTTCCTTTGTTTCTGGGTTACCGCGATGTGCCAGGCACTTCTGTTTCCCCAGAGTCTGCAGAGCATGGGGTGTTTGCTCAGTTATGTATCCTTTTCTGGACTTCTCTGCAGTTCCCTGCTGTGGGGCTACTGTCCACCGTATTTCAAAAACCTGATTTCTTCACTCTTTGCAATCGTATGTACTGCCCCGATTTGTCTGCAGGTAACCGGCAAGTGGCAACTCTCCTCGATTATCGTTGGACCGCTGGCATCCGCTCTTGTCGCCTTGGATATGTTTTTTTCCCTGTTGACCCTGTTCTTCGGTGTGTGGTTTTCGCCTTTTGCAGCTTGGTGTTGCACCGAATTGTTCACTCTCTTGGAGTTTGGGAGCAATCTGGTGCGGTTTTCCCTGCTTCTCAAAGAATATTATGTGTATCTTGCGGCCATGTTGACCTGTCTTGCCTCAATTGGATATGCTAAGCGGGCTTTGCAGAGAAAAAGGAGACGTTCCTATGAGTTGGAATTTTGCATACGATTCCCCGATAGCTATCGGGAAACTACTTGATAGGGAAGGTCTGTCGATGAGCAAAAAGTTCGGGCAGAACTTTCTCTTATCGAACCAGGTCAGGGAACATATTGTCCAGATCCTAGGGGTTGATGAAACCATGAAAGTCTGGGAAATCGGTCCCGGAATCGGAGCATTGACGAAAGTCCTGATTGCAAAGCAAGCTTCGGTAACTGCTTTTGAGATTGACCATGGGTTTTGCAGGATTCTTTCTTCCGAAGCCTTTTGTGACGATGCGAATTTCCGCCTCATAGAGGGCGATGCCCTCAAAACCTGGGAACCGTTGTTTTTGAAAGAAGGGGTGCCTGACAGAATCTGCGGAAACCTACCCTATAATGTCGGTTCGATCTGCATTGCAAAACTTCTCGAAGGGCAATGCCTTCCCCCACGCATGGTATTTACCCTGCAAAAGGAAGTATCGGACAGGCTCTGTGCCACTGCCGGGGATAAAAACTGGTCATCCTTCACACTTCTTGCACAGACAGATTATATAATCAAGACAGAGTTTACCATCAATAGCGGCGCTTTCTATCCTGCCCCCAACGTTATGAGCAGTGTCATTTCCATGGTCAAACGGGATAAGCCTTTGGTCGATGCTGCTTTGCGTCCCTCATTTTTGCTGGTTATCAGGGACTTGTTCGCCCAGCGGCGAAAGACCGTGAAAAACAATCTGCTTTCAGGGAAAGTAGGGGCCCTTGTAGGAAGGGAAGGGGTGGAAGCAATCCTTGAAGAAAGTGGGGTGGCCCCTTCCAAACGCGCAGAGCAATTGGATTGGCCTCAGTTTTTGGCTCTCAGTGAGGTTACTTCCAGGCTTTCTGCCACGATCCACCGCGATAGCGGAAATAACTGATAATCCCCCTGAGTATCAAGTCACTCATCATGGCAATCCAGATTCCCTGAAGGCCCAAATGTGTCGTTCTCAATAGAACCCAGGCCAAGGGGAGTCTGAGCAGCCACATGCCTGCCAGGGAAATGGTAAAGGGCCCTTTCATGTCCCCTGCTCCCCTAAGGACTCCGAAAACCAGAAGGGACAAGCCGAATGCAGGTTCTGCAAAGGCCTCGATCCTGAGTATCTTGGCACCTAGATGTACCACTGTCTGGTCACTGGTAAAGATTCCCATCAATTGTGGGGCAAAGAGAAACATGAAAAATCCCATGGTACTCATCAGAATGGTCCCCGCGACCACACAATTGTCGGCGAATTTCTTTGCAAGGGTGGTGTCGCCTTTGCCGAGGGACTGTGCTACCAGCGTAGTGGCAGCCGTTGAAATCCCGGAGGGGGGGAGATAGGTGATCGACTCAGCTGTGTTTGCCAGGTAATGCGCGGCCAAGGCTGCCGTTCCAAGGGTGCTTACCATTTTGGTTAGCACGATTTGCCCAAAAGACAGTGTTGAACGCTCGAGTGCGACCGGGATGCCAAGTTTTAAAGCCTGGGCATGAATCTGCCGGTCAAACTTCCAGTCTTTTATTTCAAGTTTGATAAGCCTATCGTTTCTGAAGAGGGATAGTAGTAGTAGAACCGCGGTAAACGTACAGGAGAGAGTCGTTGCTAAAGATGCCCCTCCAACTCCCATTCCAAGTCCTTTCAGCGATAATGACCCTACTTTGACTACAGGGAATATGAAAAACAGATTCAGCAGGATATTGAGTAGGTTGTTGAAAGTATTGAGATACAGCGGCGTGCGCGAATCCCCACTGCTTCTGAGAATTCCCCCGATTACAATCATCAGTAGGTTCGGAATGTACCCGATTGCGATGAATTTCATGTAGTCCTTGGCAAGGGGCCTGACATTTTCTGCTGCGCCCAGCCAAGTGGGAAGATAGAGTCCCACAACAGAAAGCAAAGCGGTGAGGAAAGCCCCATACCAAAGCGATGCGAGAAGCGATTGCTTGACAACTTGTTTTGCACGTACCGTATTGCCGGCTCCAATATTACGTGCCATCAAAACGGAAAAGCCTATCGCTATGGCATTCATCCATCCGTTTACCAGCCAGATCATGGAGTTGTTTATGGAAATAGCCGCGGTAGCCTCCGCCCCGAGGGACCCGACCATAGCAGAGTCTACATAGGTAACGGTAACCTGCAGTATTTGTTCCACAATGGTAGGCCAAGCCAGAAACCAGATAATGGAACGTGCCGGAATCGTGGGATCCAGCAAATTGAGTTGCTTCGTTGAAGGCTGCATGGGGACTTTCTCCTTGGAAAGTGCCCCTATCGTAACGAAAAGCCAGACAAGAGGCAACAAGGAAGATCATGAAAAAACGAGGCCCCTAAGGACCTCGCTTCTTCTTTGATAACCGTCGTAGATGTGAAAATTACGTAAGTGAAGCTGCCTGGGCTAAGGTAATGGAGGCGGTGACTACGATGTCGTCAACCGAACAACCACGGGAAAGGTCGCTGACAGGTTTTGCGAAACCCTGGAGAATAGGACCATAGGCCTCTGCCCCTGCGAGTCTCTGAACGAGTTTGTACCCGATGTTTCCAGCCTGCAGGTCAGGGAAAATCAAGGTGTTTGCCTTGCCAGCAACAGGAGAGCCTGGGGCTTTGCTTTTTGCTACGCTGCCGATGATTGCTGCATCAAGCTGCAACTCACCATCAACTGCCAGATCCGGGCATTTCTCTTTGACCAGTCTTGTTGCTTCCACTACCTTGTCCACCAGCTCGCCCTTGGCAGATCCCTTGGAGGAGTAGGAGAGCATTGCTACCTTTGGTTCAGCACCAAGGAAGGTGGAACAGGAAAGGGCAGAGGCTTCTGCGATTTCAGCAAGCTGTTCTGCTGTCGGGTTGGGGATAGTCGCACAGTCGGCAAAAATGAACGAGCCATTTGCACCGAGTTCGGTTTTGTCAGTTGCCATTACAAAGCAGGAGGAAGCATATTTGATGCCGGGTTTGCATTTGATAATAGTGAAGGCCGCCAACAGGACATTACCGGTTGTATTTTCTGCACCGGCTACCATCGCATCTGCCTTGCCAAGGTGAACCATCATAGCTCCCCAGCGTAAAGGCTGCGTAATACCTTCAAAAGCCTCTTCTTCACTCATGCCCTTATGCTTGCGAAGTTCATAATATTCCTGGCCGAAGGCTTTTCTGTCCTCACTGGTTTTAGGATCCACAACCAGGATTCCTTCAAGGGAGGTGCCCACAGCTTCAGCTGCTGCCTGTACTGCCTCTTTCGTTCCGACGAGGGTTACTGTTTTGGCGATTTTCTCGTCAATAATCTTGCGGGCGGCCTGAATAGTCCTGGGTTCCGTCCCTTCTGCAAGCACAAGGTTTTTATTTGCCTCTACTGCCTGTGCTTTCATTTTCTCTGCAAATGTCATTGTTTCGCTCCTTGGCAGGAAATATTGTTTACTCTGGTGTTAAGGATACCACTATTAACCTTCTTGGAAAAGTGCCGCAAGAGTCTGTATCCCTTCCATTTAGTATGATAACCTATGGTTCATGCAAATTAGAAATTTATTATTTGGGATGCTTGTAGTATTTGCCTTTGCTGGAAATTTGTTCGGGACTATGAGTGCCGATATCCAGCAAACCTGTTCCATTGATTTGAATCAACTCAGTATTATCATGAGCCTGAGCCAGGTTGGTACGTTTGTCTCTTTCTTAATGCTTCCTTCTTTGGTCAAGCGCATCGGTTCCTACCGTTTGATGCTTCTCGGCATCTTCGGGGCAGGAATCGGATTTTTGGGGATGGGCCTTTCCCGGTCAATGATTACTTTTGGCATTTCCTTTATGGTAAACTCATTGCTGGGGTATTATTACTGGAGTTGCAGTTACAGTGTCATGGTCTTTTGTGACCCTCAGAGACGGACAGTCAATATTCCGCTGACCCATCTGGTCTACAGCCTTGCAAGCGTAGCCAGCGGTTTGTATATAGCCAAGATAAAGGGACCCCGTTGGTACAATGGCTATTACCAGATGACCATTGTGTTTCTGGTGATGACCTTTTTGTTTATCATTGCTTTGCCGAAGGCCAGGGAAATTCCTGCCTTGATGAAGCAACCCAAGCGAAAAGTACCCTTTCTCAATAGCTTCTCTCTTCTGGCAAAGCGTGATTTTCTCTCTTTTTTCTTGTTTTTGGTTTTTTTCAGTTCTGTTGAATTCTGCTGCAGCGTGTATCCGCTCTTGTTCTTTCAGAGGCTACTGGGTGCAACTGCCTCCCAGGTTGCGCTGGCATTTTCGCTCTACTACGTTGGAAGTTCTACGAGCCGTCTCTTTATCATGCCGGTTCTTAAAAAAGTAAAAAGCCCGTTCACCCCATTGAAAGCACTGTGTATCTTGGCAATATTTTTCTTGGCAGTCTTGGCTTCCAGCAAATCACTTACTTCTGCTTATATCGCCATGATTTTAGTCGGTTTTTCGTTCGGGGCGATAAACCCGTCCAGCCAGATTCTGGAGATTATGAGTTGGCCGGAGGATATCGACCAAGTGGCTAATCTCCACATGATCAGCTCGGTTGTCGGCAAGTTGGTTGTTCCTTTGGCAGTAGGGGCAATTTCACAGCGTTATTCATTGGTTCAGGGGTTGCTTTTTCTCTCTGTTACCATGACGCTTGCGTTATTCTTTTTGTTTCTGGCAAAATGGTTGCAACCAAGTTCTTGCTAGCCGTTCTTCTTTTCTGTACAATACCCGCCATGAATAGTTCAATGCGTATCGGAGTATATGGCCTCGGCCGTTTTGGTTCATTCTGGGCCCGCGAGCTGGTAAAACACGGTTTTACCGTGGTTGGGTATGGCCGAAGTGCCAAACAGGCTCCCGAGGGCGTTGTTCTGGGAACAGAAGATGAAGTGCTTACCTGTGACGTGCTTTTTTTCTGTGTGTCGATAAGTGCCTTTGCCCAAGTGCTGCAAAACACAGCCAGTCGCATCGGACCTTCCACGTTAGTTATGGATACGTGTTCCGTTAAATTATATCCAGCGAAAAAAATGAGGGAACTTCTCCCTTCTTGCGTCAGGACAATTGCTACCCATCCGATGTTTGGGCCCGATTCCGGAAAAGACGGGGTTGCAGGACTTCCTATGGTGCTTTGCCCGGTGAATTGCCCCAAAAAGGATTTTCAATTCTGGGTCGATGAATTCAAGAACTGGAAATTGCAGGTCATTGAAATGACTTGCGACCAGCACGACCGAGAGGCTGCCTGGTCACAGGGGATTACCCATTTCATAGGGCGAACTCTCTCGGAACTCAACCTGCAGGATACCAAATTGGCCACGACCGGGTACCGGACGCTCATGTCTATTGTCGAACAGACTTGCAACGACCCATTGCAACTGTTCTATGATTTGCAGCGTTATAATCCGTATGCGCGGCAAATGCGAATGGGTCTGAAAGGTTCCCTCGATACTGTAATGCAGGTGTTGAAGGAACAGGAGAAAATTGTATGAATGTGTGTGTATATACGTTAGGTTGCAGGCTTAACCAATGCGAAAGTGAAGCTATTGCCGATGCTTTCGCACAGGAAGGCTTTACTGTTGTCGGTGAGGAAACCCCTGCAGATCTATATATTGTGAATACCTGTACGGTAACGAGCAAGGCAGAGCAAAAGGCCCGGAGAATGATTCGCAAATTTGCTACCACTGCTGTTACGGTTGCAACAGGGTGTTATGCCCAGGTGAACGAAGAGGAATTGGCAGGTCTTTCTGAAAATGTCATCGTTGTCCCTCTCGAAAAAAAAGCCCATCTGTTAAAATTGGCAACACATCTCAAGGCCTCCCTGATTTCAGGTTTTGATTTGCGTACCGGCTGTCTTTCGTTTGCCGATGGACAAGCCTCTGTTTTCGATTACGATGCAGCTTCTTTTTCCTATCATAGCAGGGCCTACTTGAAGATTCAGGATGGCTGCGACAATAATTGTGCCTATTGCAGGGTGCATATTGCAAGGGGAAAAGCCCTTACCCTTGATTCCGATACCGTACTGGAACGCGCGCTGGCCCTTGAGGCTGCCGGTTTCAGCGAGATTATGCTGACCGGGGTGAATTTGACCATGTATGATCACCAGAACGGAGGGTTGGGAGGGTTGTTGGAGAAGCTGCTTGCCAAGCTTGGCCCTTCGATTCGCCTTCGTCTCAGTTCCATGGAACCAGACCATATCGATGACCGCTTGCTCGATATCCTTTCCGATTATCGGATGCAACCCCATTTCCATATCCCCGTGCAGAGTGCCAGTGACAAAGTCTTGGTCAGGGTTAACCGCCACTATGGCATGGATCATCTTACCAGGGTCGTACAAAGGCTTCGCCAGGTAAAGGATGATCCGTTCCTTGCCGCCGATGTCATTACGGGGCTTCCTGCGGAGGACGATGAGGAATTCGAGAAAACCTATCGGTTCTTTGCAGAACAGAAATTCGCCCAAATGCACGTTTTCCCTTTTTCACCCCGGCCTGACACTGCCTTGTATATGGCTCGGGACAAAGTGCCTGAAAGTGTACGTGACGAAAGGGCCGCAAGGCTTCGGGAGCTTTCTGCAACATTGCACACTGATTACCTGGTCAGGCAGAGCGGAAAAGAGACTGAAGTGGTTTTGCAGAACAGAAAGGGAGGCCATTGGTACGGAGTGAGCGGAAACTATATCGATGTCAAGGTAATCGACGCTCCCCCGTTCTCCAAGGAAGGAACCTTGGTTAAGGGAACGTTCGGTATCATCACTGCCGAAACCGTGAAACCCACAGTACTTTGCCATGCATAAGCTATTTGAGACCGAACGCCTCAGTGCTTTCGTACTTGACCAGAGCGGAGGACGGCAATTGTTGTCCTACGAAGTGAGAAACCGGGAATTTTTCCGTCAGTATTCCATCGCCCGCAATGACAGTTATTTTACGCATGCGAACTTTCTCTCTGTATGCGAGAACCAGCATACGCTGTTCGAACAGAATCGGAAGCTTCCCCTGGTTTTCGTAATGAAAGGGAAAGGGAAAATCGTCGCTACGGTCAATCTCAATGAAATCGTGTATGGTGTCTTCCGTTCCTGTACGATTGGCTACAGCGTCGATGCTGAGCTGATTCGCAGGGGAATAGGGAAGGAAGCTGTCTCGAAGGTTGTAGAATATGCCTTTGATACCTTGCTTTTACATAGGATCGAGGCAAATATCATGCCACGAAACGAGGCTAGCCTTGCCTTGGCCACATCCTTGGGTTTTTGCAATGAGGGGCTGTCAAAGAAATACCTGTATATCAATGGAAAATGGGAGGACCACGTAAACATGGTCCTCATCAATGACAAATTGGATATGCAGAAAATCCATTAGTCTTTTTTCAGTTTCAAATCCCTGAACGTGGTCTTCGGTTCCTGCAAGACAACCATTGTGTCAGGGGGGACGTTTTCCTTGATCCAGACGTTCGACCCTATGATTGCATTTTGTCCAACGGTAATATCGCCGAGGATTGTCGCATTCGAATAAATCGTTACGTTGTCTTCAATGGTAGGATGCCGTTTGGTTCCCCTGATGAGCATCCCGCAGGCATCTTTGGGAAAGCTGAGGGCCCCAAGGGTTACGCCTTGGTAGATTTTTACATTCTGGCCGATGATTGAAGTCTCCCCGATTACCGTACCAGTGCCATGGTCGATAAAGAAAGAGGCTCCGATCTGTGCCCCGGGGTGGATGTCGATACCCGTTTCCCTATGTGCATATTCGTTGAACATGCGGGGTATGAGCGGGATGCCCATCACAAAGAGCTCATGGGCAACCCTATGGATCGTGAGCGTCATGATACAGGGGTAGGAGAGGATGACTTCCCCCACGGTTCTGGCCGCAGGGTCGCCGTCAAACCCTGCCTGTGCATCCTTTTTGAGGCTTAACCTGATCTCGGGTAACCGGAGGCAGAGCTCTCTCAGGTTCTGCTCTGTCCTTTCCATGAGGATGCATTCCTCAGTATCTGGATTCTCATATTTATAGGCAAGGAATATTTGTGATTTCAAAAGTGAGCAGACCCGATTCATCTGTTCCAGGAGAATTTCTGACAGACTTTCCGAAGGCCTGTCATGGCCACACCGGCCCGGGAACATAAGTTCCAGCAGATTTGCCGCTATCTCGGCGATGGTCTGCATTTGGGGCAATAGTTTCATCCCATGGAAGTTTGCTGTCCCTGAGATTCTGTCGAACGTATCAAGGAAATCAGGGAGATATCTGCTTGCATCAAAGCTTTGCTCTTTACATTCTTTCATGGATATACCATACGGTTGTTCCTAGGGGTTTTTCAATAGCTACCACCCCGTTTTTTTTTATTCAGTCTGTTGCGCAGTGATAAACGTGCGGACACGTTCGGAAAAACTGCCTGAAAGGGTTACGGCAACGATCAGTTTGACCGTATCGCCAATCAAGAAAGGAAGCATACCTGCCTTGATCGCAGGTCCCCAGCCCATCGAGAGGTTTAGCTTCAAGAAGGGTACCCCAATGAGGTAGATGGTAATAGTGCCTGCCAAACCGCCGAGAAAGCATCCTAGGGCATAGCTTTTTTTTGTACCCGCTTTGTACCCGATATCACTTCCGATACCGACGATAAAGGCAGCAGGGAGCAATGCAAGCAAATATCCGCCGGTAGGCCCGAGGAGAATTCCTATTCCTCCCCCGGAGGTGAAGACAGGCAGTCCAATGGCTCCCAGCAAAAGATAGATTGCTGTTGCCAATGTGCCAATCTTCCTTCCACCCAGCATGGCTGCCACGAGCACAAACATGGTTTGCAACGTGATGGGGACAGGAGGAAGGGGGAACCTGATATAGGCTCCTACGATGATAAGGGCACTGAAAAGCGCAGTTAAAATAGTTTTTCTGTTGTTCATGGGAAAACCATAGCATAAACGGATTTTTGTTGTAAACCATGTTTTGGTTGACAATCCACTTGCCCCTCTTTGCCTGTTTCGCTACTATTTTGCCATGAGTACCGTACAAGACGTCCTTGCTTTCCTTCATATCCATGAGGATACCTATGTTTCCGGCCAGCTGATCGCCCAGAACCTGGGGATAAGCCGCAGTGCCATCTGGAAAGCCATTGAGTTATTGCGTGATGAAGGCCATAGCATCGATGCGGTGACGAACAAAGGGTACCGCCTTATGCCCAATCTAGATGTATTGGATAAAAACCGGCTTGAAACCCTGTTGGGCGGTTTTCCCGTGCATCTTTTTGATACCATCGATTCAACCAACCGGTTTGCAAAACAGCTCGCAGCCGAGGGTTCTTGCCACGGGACGGTAGTAGTTTCTGCATCCCAGAGCCAGGGGCGTGGCAGGCTAGGCAGGGAGTTCTCAAGTCCCAAAGGTGGCCTGTATATGAGTATTATACTCAGACCCAGGTGTAAAACCGAGGAGGCCCTGCTTGTTACCAGTGCTGCCGCGGTTGCCGTTGCCCGAGCTGTTGAAAAAGTCTGCAACCTGGAACTGGGGATCAAATGGGTCAATGATCTGTTCTTCAGGAAAAGAAAAGTGTGTGGTATCCTTACTGAGGGTGTTATCGATTTTGAAGCGGGGGTTCTTTCCTCCCTGGTCGTTGGTATCGGGTTGAATTACTCGACCCCCTCTGCGGCCTTTGAGGCGAATCTCAGGTCGGTTGTTACCTCCCTTTATGATGGACCTTCCCAGGTTCCTCCTTTTCTGGATGCAAACGTATTGGTCGCCGAGATTGTGCGCACGGTTGTATCGCTCAGTGACCTGCTTCCCGACCGTTCATTCCTTCAGGAATACCGCGACCGTTCTCTTGTACTGGGCAATACGGTTTCGGTTGTCCAGGCTAAGAAGACAAAGACTGCCTTGGCCCTGGAAATCGATGACGATGCCCATCTGGTCGTCGAATATGGCGATGGCAGCATAGAGTCGCTTGGCACCGGGGAAATCAGCATCCGGCTTGATGTATGAGTTTTGATATAGTATAGTTTCACCGACTTCTCAGATAAGGAAAATAATATGCTTTTTAAGGTACGTCAGTTATGGAAAGCTCTGGTAGAAGAGCAGATAGGGATTTATGCTCGTGAAATGCTTGGTTCGGATATTGTCCTTCCTCCCCTTGCTGTACAGACACCTCCGAAACCGGAGCTGGGAGACATTGCATTCCCCCTGTTTGCCTATGCAAAGCTGTTAAGGACAGCTCCCGTGAAACTCGCTTCCGAGTTAAAGTCCCGGATAGAGAAAATCGACAACCGTCCTCTTGGGGATTTGCTTATTGCCGGCCCCTATCTCAATATTCGAATAGATATGAATTCCCTTGCCAGTGAGCTCTCAACAGAGATTGCCAGCAGGAAAGAAGCCTATGGAACCAACGATACGATGGCAGGCCAGCGGGTGACCATTGAATTCAGTTGCCCCAATACGAATAAGCCACTCCATCTTGGGCATATGCGTAATGACAGTATCGGGGAAAGTGTCTCTGCGATTCTCAAGGCAAATGGGGCCAATGTCAGGAAGGTCAACCTGATCAACAACCGTGGAGTCCATATTTGTAAATCTATGCTTGCCTACCAGAAGTTTGGAAACGGGGAAACCCCCGAGTCTACAGGCATCAAGGGTGACCATTTTGTCGGCAAATTCTATGTGAAGTTCGCCAATTGGGCAAAGGAAGACCCGACAGCTGAGGCCCAGGCCCAGGAAATGCTCAAGAAATGGGAAGACGGGGACCGTGAAGTCTTGGCTTTATGGGAAACCATGAACAAATGGACCCTCGATGGGCTGGCAGAAAGCTATAAAAAGATGGGTATCAGTTTCGATGCCTTCTATTATGAGTCAAACACCTATAAGTTTGGCAAGGATGAGATACTCAAGGGCCTTGCAGACGGGGTTTTCTATCAGGAAGACGATGGTTCTGTCTGGGTCGACCTTTCCTCGATCAACCTCGACAAAAAGGTTTTGCTCCGTAAGGATGGGACTAGCCTCTATATGACCCAGGATGTCGGGACCGCTATCATGCGTCACCAGGATTGGCCGTTCGATTCACTCATCTATGTAGTAGCAAGCGAACAGCAATACCATTTCAAGGTTTTGTTCTATGTCTTGGACCAGCTCGGTTACGATTGGGCAAAGAATCTTCACCATCTTTCCTACGGCATGGTCAATCTTCCCGAAGGCAAAATGAAAAGCCGTGAGGGTACGGTAGTCGATGCAGATGACCTGGTTGCCCAGCTTACTGAGCTTGCATCCTCTGAGATCCATGAGAAACAACGTGAGGATTTGGTAGGTGATGTGGAACAGACTGCTTCCAGCATCGCGCTCGGTGCCCTGAATTATTACCTCTTGCAGGTAATCCCTACCAAGGATATGGTATTCAACCCAGCTGAATCGATTTCCTTTGCCGGTAATACAGGACCTTATCTCCAGTATATGGGAGCCAGGATCTGCAGCATGCTGAGAAAATTCGAAACAGAGGAAAAAGGGTATGAGGGCATCGGTTTCGATAGTAGCCTGCTCACACTCAGTGATGAGCGCGAATTGGTGAAACAACTCGCCCTCTATCCCCAGATTGTAGCAAAGGCTGGTGCTGACCTTGACCCCTCGATTGTCTGCTCCTTCCTGTATGAGCTTTCCAGGCTCTTCAGTAAGTGGTATCACGACAATCCTGTGCTCAAGGCAGGGGACAAGGCCCTTGTCCGTTCAAGGATAGAGCTGTCGAAGATGGTGCTTCAGGTTTTGAAGAATGCCTTTGAGCTCATCGGGATTCCTTTCCTCGAATCGATGTAAGGTTATTGTATTGCATAGAGCTTGCAGAATTTGGTTATAAACCTTTCTTCCTGCCAAAGGATATCAGGGTCGTTCCCGACCATTGCCTTGGACAGGAAGTTCTGCACCGTTGCACTGAAGGTCATGACGGCAAGGTCCAGTTCCTCGATATCGAGTCTCAGCGAATCGGAAAGGGTCTCCAAAAGGATTCTGCTTTGCCCGTCGACCATTTCTCCCAGTGTCTTGCTGATAACCCCTGCTTCCCTATGGGTGAGTTTTTCCGACTCTACGATGCGGTAAAACCAATTCAGGGGCTCTTTTGTATATACTTCATGCCAATGGTCCACTGCCCTGAGTAATACCTCTTCTGCCGTCCCCGCAAGGGAGATGGTTGCCTGCTGTGTGTAGGCGAGGTTCGAGCAGAAGGCAAAAAGATGGGAGATAAGTTCCTCCCTGTTGGAAAAATGGTGAAAAATGGAAGCCTTCGAAATCTTGTTCTCTTTTGCAAGGTCGGAGAGTGAGACATTGTCCAGCCCCTTGAGAGAACCTAGGTGCAAAAGCGAAAGGGTCAGTTGGTTTTTCATATCTGTGGTATGCATATATCAATACTAACCTATCGGTCGGTAGTTTTTCAAGCACTTTTTCTTTGTTTTTGAAGCACTTGCAGTTCATACACCTTGAATCTTGGTTGCTTTCTATAGTATAAAAAGTGAGCACAAACTAAATTTAAGGATGAATATCGACATGTACGCACTTGTAGAGATTCTCGGAAAGCAGTACAAAGCAGTCGAAGGCCAAACCATTCAGGTTGACTTGATCAACAAAATGGAAGAAGGCTCTTCACTTGAGTACGCAACTGTCCTCGCCGTTGTCGATGAGAACAGTGCAAAGTTTGGCACCCCCTATATTGCAGATGCAAAAGTCAAAGTGACCTATGTTGGCGATAAGAAAGGTGACAAAATCAGGGTTTTCAAATATGAAAAACGAAAAGGATATCGCAGGACACAAGGTCATCGTCAGCGGTATTCGCTGATCACAATTGATCAAATCATTGCATAAGGAGTAAGGAAAATGGCACATAAGAAAGGTGGCGGAAGCTCCCGCAATGGTCGCGATTCCAACTCCCAGCGCTTGGGTGTAAAAAGATTCGGTGGTCAACTTGTAAAGGCCGGCGAAATTATTGTACGTCAGCATGGAACAGTCTTCCATCCCGGGCAGAATGCCGGTGTTGGCTCAGACTGTACAATCTATGCAAAGGCTGCAGGTACTGTTTTGTTCCATGTACGGAACAACCGCAAGTACATCAGCATCGTAACTGAGTAGTAGTTTATTCGACGAAAATGGCCTTAGGCCAGAGAAAACGAACGCATGTTTGGATTTTCAGACGAGACCTATATTGATGTTGCCTCCGGAAACGGGGGCAACGGTTGTGTTTCTTTCCGACGGGAAAAATACATTCCCAAGGGAGGACCGGACGGTGGTGATGGCGGCCGTGGCGGCGATGTAATCTTTGTTGTGAGGAATAACCTCAGAACGCTTGGTCATCTAAAAATGGTTCGTACCTACCGTGCCGAAAATGGCAGAAATGGTTCCGGTGCAAAGTGTTACGGTCGGGATGGCGATAATATTGAAATCCCAGTACCTCCAGGCACCGTTATAAAAAACGCTGAAACCGGAGAAATAATCAAAGACCTTACCGGTATCGACCGTTGGACTTTTTTGACCGGTGGTCGTGGCGGACAGGGAAACTTTCATTTCAAGACCTCAACCAGGCAAGCCCCGCGTTTTGCCCAGACAGGTGAAAAAGGGAGTGAAATGCGTATCGGGGTTGAACTTTTGGTCATTGCCGATATTGGTTTCGTAGGTTTTCCCAATGCCGGAAAATCTTCCCTGCTCAATATGTTGACCAATGCCCGCACGAAAGTCGCTGGGTACCCCTTTACTACGAAAATTCCTCAGCTCGGTATGTTCCGATACGATGAGCATGATATTGTTCTTGCCGATATTCCTGGCCTTATCGAAGGTGCAAGCGAAGGGGCTGGAATGGGAATCAAGTTTCTCAGACATATCAGTCGGACCACTGGCCTTGCTTTCCTTATCGATTTGAGTGATGACCGTTATCTCGATGCGTATGAAATTCTCTGTAAGGAACTGGAAGCTTTCGAACCATCGCTTCTGGAAAAGAAACAGGTCATCATAGGTACAAAGCTCGATGAAAGCGGGGCTCCCGAACACTTGAAGGAATTGCAGGCGAAATATCCCGATAAAGAAATAATCGGGTTGTGTGTATACTATGAGCAAGGAGTCGAGGAAGTGAAACGGGCCTTTATCAAGATGGTTGGGGATGCAGAGAATCCAGCTCTCCAGGCTCTCAAAGATAGTACAGGCGGTGGTTTTTCCTCTTCGATCGACTATGATGCAGAGTATGCCGAAGAACCCTTCGAGCAATAGGGGGGCGATGTGGCATCGGTAGTTCCAACAGCTATGGTCGGGGGAAGTTTTGATCCAGTTCACCTTGGTCATCTTCACTTGGTCCATACGGTACTCAATGCAACGAACTACCGTCGTTTTGTGTTTGTCCCCGTGGCACAGAATAATTTCAAACCACAGGCCCAGCTGGCAAGTGCCAAGGACCGAATTGCTATGTTACGGTTAAGCTTCAAGGCTTACCGGCGCCTGTATCCGGATGATCCTCCCTGTGAGTTGCTTCTCGATGAGTGTGAGCTGCATAGGGGAGGGGTTTCCTATACCTATGATACAGTCAAACACCTCTATTTGCAGTATAGTATAAAAGGGAGGTTGGGTTTGGTCATGGGTGATGACCTTTTGCCTGATCTTTCCAAATGGCATGAATTTGAATCCCTGAAGGAATTGGTTTCTTTCGTGGTCATCCGTAGGGATGCAACGGCTACGGTTTTCAAGGATTACTTTGTTGACCTTTCCTACGTCGATAATGCAGTATTCGATGATTCTTCCTCAAAGATCAGGGCAGCCTGTGCCCGGTTGGGCGAGGATGAACCGTTAGGCGATGACATTCGTTCCCTGATGACCAAGGAGGTTGCTGATTATGTTCAGCAAAACAAGCTTTACCGTTCTTGAAAGGGATGTCAGGTCCCTCATGAGTGAGAGACGCTTCCTCCATAGCCTGGGGACTGCCCAGACTTGTGTAAGCCTTTGTGAGAGGTATCATGAGAACGTTGAGGTGGACGACTGCTACCGATGTGGTTTGCTGCATGACATCGCAAGGGAATGGCCGGATGCCAAGCTTCAAGAATATGCCAGGGAACACCAGCTCTCATTGGAAAGTGAGGAGAAACTCATTCCGATGTTGCTGCATGGTCCGGTTGCCGCAGATATGTTGGCCTATAAGGGGTATGACTCTGCCCTATGCACTGCGGTACGCTACCACACCCTGGGAAGCCCCTACATGGGGCGGTTGGGGCTTATCCTGTTCATTGCAGACTTTATTGAACCTGGCAGGACACACCTCAGTGGGGGACAAAGGGAGTCGTTGCTGGAAAAAAGAAGTCTGGAAGAGGTTTGCTGCGGCTTGCTTTCCCTGCAGGATAGTTATTTCGAAAGCAAAGGAAAACGTCCCGCGTTTTCTTCCTTGTCCCTGAGAAAATTCATTGAGGAGGGGGGCAGGCTTTGAAACGGTTCCGCTCTTCTCCCTGCTTTTTGGTCTGTGCTCTTCTCATACTTCTGGTTGGCTGTAGGCAGGAAGGAATCCAAGCCGAATACGGTTTGTTTGGTTCTGAGGCTATCGTCCTCCTGAAACAAGGGGAAACTCTCAGTGTTTTGTCCTTACCTGCTGACATTGTTGACGGGTATGCCCTTCATACAAAGTTGGGAAAACAATTGGCTGTGCAGGATCTGCTGGGAATTCCTCCTACCGGTACGTTTGGGACGACTAGCGGCAACCTCGCCCTGCTCAGGGAATTGAGTAGGACTCTTGCAAGCGAAAGACTGGGGGTCGGGGAAGACCAAATTACCGACCAAATGCGTCTTGATGCGATGTTTGCCAGCGCTGAAGACTTGAGAAAAACAGAGTTGGACAATACACTGCAAAGGCTCAGCGGTCTGGATTCTGTCCTTGACCGTTTTTCGGATGTGAAATACTGCCATTATTATGATGTTGGCAGGTTTATCACGATAGATACAACAACGGATTGGGAAGCATTAAGCCTGTATATCAGGCAATGGCTTGCAGAGGCCATGCTTCTGGACCGAAGGAGAAATATTTCATGAATGAATTGATCGATTCCAATGCAAAGACCATTGGGCAGTTTCTTGAAGACCACAAATGTAAGGATATCCATATCATCGATGTTAGCGGAGAATGTTCCTGGGCGGATTGCTTTGTCATTGCTACCGTCAACAGTGTCGGACATCTCAAAGGTGTAGCCCATGAATTATGGAGTGAGCTCAACAATCTCGGACTTGAAGTGAACAATCGTCATAAGAATCCCCAGGGAGACGGCTGGGAATTGATAGATTGTGGCAGTATTGTCATACACCTGATGAGTTCAGAGCTCAGGGATTTCTATTCCCTTGAGAAGCTTTGGCAGAAAAAAGACCTCTAGTCCTCGATATTCTCCCGGATTTTGATAATCGTATTGGTTATTGAATCCGTGGGAGGATTTTTCTGGTTTCCTATCATATAGGCGAAGAGTTTTTGAATGGCCTGGTATCCCTGTTGTGTAGGGTTCTGGCATAAGGTAAAGGAAATGATATTTTTCTTTACCAGTTTTTTTGTCGAGGGAATGTCATCAAAAGTAAGCACTTTGACCAGACCTTCCCTTTTTAGTTTCGTGACTGCCCTGCAGGCGCCTTCCACCCCGGCAGCAGCTATAAAGATGCAATTGATCTGCCGATGCATTGTCAGGGCCTGGGTCGTGACCGTGAAAGCCAAGTCATCATCATCGAGGCTTTCCTTTGTTTCTACGATTTCAAAGGGTACATTCTTTTCTTTCAACCCCTGCAAGAATCCCTTGATCCTTTCGTTATGGCCCAGAATATTAAATGAACCGGTAAGAATGAGCAATTCCTGCTTATCCTTGCTGATCATGGACAGAAGCCCTGCAGCAGTCTTTCCCGCATGGTAGTAATCGGGTCCGATATAACAGAGCCTGCCGCAATCAGGGATGTCTGTGTTGACACAGACGACGGGAATCCCTCCTGCAATGGTCTTTTCCAGGGCCATTCTTACCTGAGGCACATCAACTGAGGTTATGCAGAGGGCGGAATACCCTTTCTCCTGCAATTCCCGTATGGCATTGACATGGGTTTCAGTATCGAATGATTTGACCTCTTTAATGTCGATAGAAAGCCCAAAATCAGAGAGTTCGCGCTCTGCAATCCTGAAACCGGCAATTACATCCTCAAAAAAAGGGTTTCCTATACTGGGAAGGAGGCAGGCAAAGGTCATGGGTTGCTTGAGGGCTGCCAATACTTTACCTGCCCGGTTAGGGAAAAAGCCCAAATCCTCGGCTATTTCCCTGACCTTGGCAGCTACCTCTGCATTAACCCCGCCCCTATTATGCAATACCCGGTCAACAGTGCCTCTAGAGACTCCTGCAACCCGGGCTATATCCTTAATTGTAACTGACAATTACGTATCCTTTTTTGCGAAGTCTACCGTAACGTTTCATCCACATCAATATAACTAGTTTGATTTGACTCGTTTTTTGCTCAATACATCAAAGACTACAGCTCCAAGCACTACGATGCCCTTGACGGCCTTCTGCCAGTTGGAATCGACGCCGAGAATGGACATACCATTGTTCAAAACCCCCATGAAGATTGCACCGATAACCGCTCCGCCTACAGTACCTGTTCCGCCATAAGCCGAAGCACCGCCGATGAAACAGGCTCCGATGGCATCGAGCTCGTAGTTTGTACCTGCGGTGGGTGCTGCTGAATTGAAGCGCGCCACACAGACCAAAGCAGCGACTGCTGATAGGAACCCCATGTTTGTGTAGGCTGAGAAGAGAACCTTGTCCGTATTGATGCCTGAGAGCTTTGCGGCTTTTTCGTTTCCACCTATTGCATAGAGATGCCGCCCCGGGACAGTGCTCGAGGTGTAATAGCTGTAGGCAAGTACGATGACTGCCAGTTGAATCAGGACAACGGGGATTCCCTTGTGCCTTCCGAGCAAGGAGAAGACAAGCAACACGGCAAAGGAAATGAGCACCGTGCGGGTAATTGTCATGGCTGGGTGTTCTGTCTGGTAGCCTTTCCGTTTCTTGTTGAAGCGGTCAAAGACTGCAAACGCGATATACACCAGGCAAATAATGATGCCTACCAGAAGAGTAACCGTGAAAATCGTTTCTGCGTTGGAAGTCCCCGGAAGATACGTAGTAAAATATTTCTGGTAGCTTTCAGGGAACGGGGAGATGGTAAGGCCATTGAGAATGAGCAGGGCTACACCTCTCCAGAGCAACATCCCTGCCAAGGTTACGATGAACGGCGGTATTCTCACGAATGCAATCCAAAAACCCTGCCAAGCCCCAATAAGAGTCCCTACGATAAGGCAAATAATGATCGAGAGAAAAATATTGAGGTGCATGTTGACGACCAACGTACCTGCAACAGCTCCGACGAGTGCGACAATCGAGCCTACCGAAAGGTCGATGTTTCCACCGGTAAGGATGCAGAGCAACATACCTGAAGCCAAGATTACCACATAGGAGTTCTGGCTGATAATATTGGAAATGTTTGCCGGGGCAAAGAGGGAACCCCTGTCCTGACTGACAATAAGAAGCTGGAACAGTATCATGGTAGCTATCAATGCAATAAGCATCGAGTTCTTTTTCATGGTGTTCTTTATTACGCTCGTATTAATCATTCTTTGTTTGCTCCTTTGTTTGATTGCACAATGCACTTCATTATTGCTTCCTGGGTAGCATCTTTCTGGAGCAATTCTCCCACGATGCGCCCTTCATTCATGACATAGATCCTATCGCACATACCCAATATCTCCGGGAGTTCCGAGGAAATGACCAATACCGATTTCCCTTCCTCCACCAGTTGATTGATAATGCAGTAGATTTCATATTTGGCCCCGACATCAATGCCTCTTGTCGGTTCGTCGAGGATCAAGATGTCTGGTTCGGCAAATATCCACTTGCCAAGTAGCACCTTTTGCTGGTTTCCCCCCGAAAGGTTGTTTACATCTTCCCTGACTGAGGAACATTTTGTACGAAGTTTCTCGCTGATATCCTTTGCCACATGGAACTCCATGTCCCGGTCGATCCTCTGGTGCTTGCTTATGGCCTTGAGGTTGGCAAGGGTTGTGTTCTCCATAATTGATTTGGATAATATCAAGCCGTTGCCTTTCCGGTCTTCGGTGACATAGGCAATTTTATGGTCGATGGCTGTTTTTACCGAATGAAGCTGGACTTCCTTCCCATCGATGAATGTCTTGCCGGTAATATTCCTTCCATAGCTATGCCCGAAGATACTCATTGCCAATTCTGTTCTTCCAGCCCCCATCAGGCCGCTGATACCCACGACTTCCCCCTTGTGAAGGGTAAAGGAGATGTCTTCACAAACCTTCCTGCCTTCATACAGCGGATGGAATACGGTCCAGTTCTGCACCTCAAAACTGATAGGGCCTATCTTTGGAGTGCGTTTGGGGAACCGGTCGGTGAGGCTCCTTCCTACCATGGCACTGATAATTTCGTTTTCATTGAAAGACTGAGTTTTTTTCTCCAGCGTGGTAATGACTTCGCCATCACGGATAACTGTCACCCTGTCGGCAATATACGATACCTCGTTGAGTTTGTGTGATATGAGAATGGACGTCATGCCGTTTTTCTTGAACTCCAGAAGGAGGTCTAAAAGTTTTAGGGCATCCGTATCGTTGAGGGAAGCGGTAGGTTCGTCAAGGATGAGCAGTCTGACATTCTTGGCCAGAGCCTTTGCTATTTCGACAAGCTGCTGTTTGCCGACGCCAATATCCTTGATAGGGACCCGGGAAGACTCCTTGAGTCCTACCATCCTCAATAGCTCATCTGCCTTGGAATAGGTATGGTCCCAGTCTACTTTGAGATAGGCCCCCCGCTCATTTCCAAGAAACATATTTTCCCCGATCGTAAGGTAGGGGACCAGTGCGAGTTCCTGGTGGATTATGACAATTCCCTTGTTTTCGCTTTCTTTGATGGTATGAAAAGCGCATTCCTCACCATTGAGCACTATCGTCCCGCTATAGGTTCCTTGGGGGTAAATCCCACTGAGAACATTCATCAGGGTTGATTTTCCTGCCCCGTTCTCTCCAACGATTGCATGGATCTCTCCCTCTGTAATCTGTAAGCTTACATCATTGAGGGCTACGACACCGGGGAATCGTTTGGTGATGTGTTTCATTTCCAATAACGTGTTTTCCAATTGAATCCTCCACCCAGAAGTTGCAGGCGGGCATTTTGAGTGCCCGCCTGTACGGTAATACGAGAAATGGTTTAGTTAATAGCCAAATCAGCTTCTTTGTAGTAACCGCTGTCGATCAAGAGAGCCTTGTAGTTATCCAAGGTAGCGAAAACAGGATCGCAGAGGTAGGAAGGAATGATTCCGGTTCCATTGTCATAGGTCTTGTTGTCGTTGATCTCAACAGTTGAACCCTTGACAATTGCGTTGACCATATCTACGACCTTGCTGGCCAAGGTGCGGGTATCTTTGAAAATCGACATACTCTGCAAGCCCTGGAGCATATTCTTTACTGCTGGCTTGTCACAGTCCTGACCGGTGAGGATCGGGAAATTGTCTTTGGTATAGCCAGCGGCTACGAGCGCGTTGGTAATTCCGTTTGCTACAGAGTCATTGGAGGAAAGAACTGCATCGAGCCTGTTGCCCTTCGGTCCATAGCCATTGGCGGTAATCAGGTTTTCCATTCTCTTCTGGGATTCTTCAGTTGACCAGTTCGGGGTTGCGCACTGGGCTTTTGTGGTCTGGCCAGAGCGAACTACGAGCTTGCCGCTCTTGATATAGGGCTCAAGAATGGACATTGCTCCACCGAAGAAGAAGTTTACGTTGTTGTCATCGGGGGAACCGGTGAACAATTCAATGTTGAAGGGGCCTTTTGCGGTGTCGAGTTTCAATGCATCGCGGATGAAGGTTCCCTGGATGGTACCGACTTTGTAGTTGTCAAAGGTCGCATAATAGGATACTGCATCACTGTTCATGATCAGGCGGTCATAGGCAATGACAGCGATTCCCTTTTGCTTTGCGGTTTTCAGGACCTCGGTGAGGGCCGATCCATCGATTGCAGCGATAACCAGAACTTTGCAATTGCTGGTAATCATGTTCTCGATCTGTGCAACCTGGGTCGGAATATCATTGTCACCAGCATATTGCAAGTCAACCTTGTATCCGGCTTTTTCAAGCTGTGCTTTCATGTTAGCACCGTCTTGGTTCCATCTCTGCAGGCTTTGCGTAGGCATAGAGACACCGATTTTTGCAACTGATGAGGAAGCAGCTTCAGTGCTTCCAGCCGCAAACATTGCCGATGTTGCTAGCAACAGGATCAGCAATACACTTGTAATCTTTTTCATAGGTCACTCCTTAATTAACTGGATTTCTCCAGATATTAACAAATCAAGTGAGCTATAGCACATGCAAGTAGAACGAAGGAGTAGAATAATCACATTAGGTCATGATTACTAAACCGTGCTCGAGCACAACTAGGTATAGTATTAAGCGGATTTGCTGAATTGTAAACAAAATTTTTCTAAAATTTTACTTTACCCAAAGGATTTTCGGGTAGTAAGAAAGGCGAGACTTATGAAAAATCATTGTCTCACAGCCTGGAATACCTATTTCCTGCATAAGGAACATTGTTTCTCAGATTACAATTTTCGTTTTCCATTTTCCCCGGGCAAAACGGACAATGAAACAGATGGAACGGAAAATCCAGTCGATATACATTGCATACCATACCCCAAGCAATCCAAAGCCGAGCTGTAATGCAAGCAGGTAGCTCATACCGACACGGAATACCCACATACTGAACATGGAGACTATCATGGTGTACTTGGCATCCCCTGCGGCCCTGAGGAAGTTGGGAAGCGTAAAAGCTGTCGGCCAGATGAGGATCGAAGCCACCATACAGGTTTTTATGACATGGCTTGCCATTAGGGTAGCCTCAACCGATAGGTTGAATACCTGTACAATCCCTGAGGAAAAGAAGAAGATCGGGGTAACGATGAGGCCCATGGCAAAATAGGCATAAACAAGAAATTTCTTGGAATAGTATACGGCTTGGTCGGTTTGCTGGGCCCCGACACATTGGCCTACGACCGTTATGGAGGCTAGGCCCAAGGCGTTCCCCGGTATATTGGCAAAGGAACCTACTGAGTTGGCTATGGCATTTGCGGCCAGGGAAGCAGTTCCAAAGGAAGCCGTAATACCTTGGACGAGCAATTTGCCGATTTGGAAGACGCTTCCTTCGATACCGTTAGGCACGCCAATGCGCAAAATCCGCTTGATCATGTCGCCCTTCCATTCGAATTTCCAGAGCTTGTAGATAAAGATGCTGTTGTTCCTGTTGCTTATCAGGACAACCATGATGAGAGCCCCGATGATTCTGCTGAGCATGGTTGCCAGTCCTGCCCCGGTAACCCCAAGGCCGAGACCGAAAATAAAGTAGGCATTCCCACAAATGTTTATGAAATTCATCAATACGCTGACTGCAAGGGAGACCTTGCTGTTGCCCATTGACCTGAACAGCGCGGCACAGGAATTGTACACGGCAAGGAAGGGCAAGGAAAACAATACAAAGATAAAGTACGTGACTGAGTTCACCATGACTTCGGCATCGATCGAGCCGAAAATCAATCTGATGATAGCACCTCTGAAGGGCAGGCAGATTGCCATCAGGGAAACCGAAACCACCAAAGACAGAATCAACAATTGTTTGGCTGCAATGTTTGCAGAGGCGTTGTCTTTTCTCCCCAGATATTGGCTCGACACTACAGCCCCTCCGGTAGCAAACGAGGCAAATACCTGTACGATCAAAATGGAAATCGAATCGACAAGACTGATGGCGCTTACTGCCGCTTCACCGGCTGAGGCCACCATAACGGTATCGGCCATGCCTATGGTAACGGCAAGGAATTGTTCGATAATCAAGGGTATTATAAGTTTCGATAAAAACTGCGGGGTAAATATGGATTCACCCAGAAAAGGGAGGGCTTGTGACTTCACGAACGGTAACCTCTGGCCTATAGTAGGTTGGTACTGAATATAATACAAGGGGGGTAATCCCCCCCTGTATTACTACTGGAAATGTATTTGTGACTACTCACAAGTAAGCAGGCCTTCGTCGTTATCGAAATCTTTTTTACGGATATTCTTGAAGAGCTCAACCAGCTTGTTGACAGTAAGCTTTTTCTTGTCTTCCCCGCTTACATCAAGGATAATCGTGCCTTCATCCATCATGACCAGACGGTTGCCAAAATCGATGGCAAACTGCATGTTATGGGTTACCATCAAGGCTGTAAGGTCGTATTCCTTGATGAACCGTTCGGTAAGGTCCATGACAATCTGTGCATTGCGGGGGTCGAGGGCCGCGGTATGTTCGTCTAGCAGAAGCATCCTCGGTTTGCTCATGACCGTCATGAGCAACGTAAGAGCCTGTCTCTGGCCACCGGAGAGCAATCCGACATTGTCCTTGAGCCTGTCTTGCATTCCGATCGGTTCCAGTAACTTCTTGAACTCTTCCCGCCTTTCATTGTTGAGGCTTATCCTGAGGCTTTTCATTCCCTTTGTTGCCGCGGTGATCATATTGTCCTCGATGGACATGTTGGCCGCCGTCCCTTTTGTCGGGTCCTGGAAAATCCTGCCAATGGTCATGGCCCGTTTGTATTCAGGGCTATTGGTCACATTCTTTCCGTCCAGGGTAATCTGTCCGCTGGTTACCGGGTAGGTACCGCTTATCAGGTTGAAAAGGGTGCTTTTCCCTGAACCGTTCGAACCTACGATACAAACTACATCACCTGGATTTACATGCAGGTTGATATCATCAAGGGCGAGTTTTTCATTCACGGTCCCCGGGTAGAAGACCTTGGTCATATTGATAATGTCGAGCATTAGTTTGACTCCTTGTTTTCGGCTTCGTGTCTGGCCAGGGAACGTGCGATGGCTTTTCTCTTTGCTCCCTTGGAGGAAGCAACGCTACGCGTCTGTGCTATGAACAGCGATGCGATGACCAAAATACCGGTGAGAAGCTTGAAGTCATTGGGGGTAATGTGGACCAAGTATCCATACTTGCGTCCGAAGAACATCAAGGCCTTATACATGATAGCCCCAAGGATGGCCCTGAGGGTAAGCAAGGAAATCCTGTTGGAGGAGAAAAGGAACTCCCCGAGCATTATGGCAGCAAGCCCTTGGACGACCATTCCGACTCCGAGGTTTGCATCTGCAAATCCTTGGTACTGGGCAAGGATCCCTCCTGAAAGGGCAATGAGACCATTCGATAGACCGATGCCCATGAGCTTGAGTATATTGGGGTTCATTCCCTGGCTGATGACCATCTGTTCGTTCCCGCCCATTGCACCCATCGCGACTCCAAGGTCGGTACGGAAGAAGATATCAATGAGCACTTTTACAAACAGCACAACCAGCAAGGTTCCCAGAAGCGAAGCCCATTCGGCCGGGATAAAGGCAAATATGCGGGGAAGTTTCGAGTACATGGTCTCTACCCTGAGCAACGGTACGTTTGCCTTGTTGCCAAGGATGCGCAAGTTGATGGAATAGAGCATCGTCATGGTCAAGATACCGGCAAGGAGGCCTGGGATTTTGAGTTTGTTATGGATAGCAGCAGTTACCATACCGGCTAAGATCCCTGAAAGGAAAGAGAAGATCAAGGCAAGGTAAATCGGCCAGCCATGTATGATGAACATAGTTGCAACGGCGGCCCCGGTCGCTACTGAACCGTCGCAGGTAAGGTCTGCGAAGTCGAGTATGCGATAAGAAATCAAGATGCCGATGACCATGAGCGAAAAAACCAAGCCATCTACGAAAATTCCTTCTAACATGTAAAACCCCTTAAACAGAAAAACCGCCGGACTTATTCAAGACCGGCGGTTCATGAAATTGCCAAATTATTTCTGGCTTATTTTTTTGCCGTCTTTAATAAGCACCGCCGCACTGTCTTGCAGTGACTGCGGAATAGTATATCCAAGCTTCTTGGCGGTATCAAGGTTAAACCACAACTCAAAATCAGAAGGATCGGAAAGATATTCGGTTCCGATGGATTTTGGAGACTCACCCTTGAGAACTTTTTCGACTACCTTACCGGTTGCAACACCGATGCTGTAGTAGTTGAAGCCCCAGGCGACCATGCATTCAAGGCCGTCGACACCGGAGGGGTCTGCACACAGAAGGGCTTTGCCTGCCTTGCTGGTTACGTCATCGACAGAGGCGATTGCACTGATTACAGCATTGTCTGTAGCAATGTAGATTGCATCTACACGGCCGATGATGGACTGGGCAGCCATCTTGACTTCGCTTGAATTGCTGATTGCAGCACTGACGAATTGCACCCCGAGGTTTTCACAGGCTTTTTTGGCCATTTCCATCAGGACAACACCGTTTGCCTCGCCAGAAGCGTAGATATTACCGATGGTTTTTGCCCCGGTAAGGTCAACGAGCAATTTAATCTGGGCTTCGACAGGGTTGCTATCGGATACACCGCAAATATTGTCAGCTACAAGACCGGCCTCGACAGGATCTGTGACGGCACTGAAGACGACAGGGGTGGTGGGGAATACGTTTGCCAGGGCCTGGGCCGAGGGTGTTGCGATACCTACTGCTACATCGACTTTGTCACTTTTGAACTTCTGGGCAATAGAAGAGGCAGTGGAGATGTCTCCGTTTGCATTCTGAAGGTCGTAGGAGACTACGAGCCCTGTGGTTGCAAGATAGTCCTGCATTCCTTTTTCCGCTGCATCGAGTGCAGGGTGGGCCAGGAGTTTTGAAACGCCGATTTTATAAGAAGGGGTGCTTGAAGAAGCTACTTCTGCAGTACCATTTGCAAAGACCGGCAGAACCAAGGCTACAATCATGGCAAGCAACAGGATTGTGGTGCGAACTGAGTGTTTCATGTAATTTTCCTCCAATCGTGGAATCCTTTCGTTTTGCGAAACTATAAACACAAATTTACCATTTGTAAATCATTTATGCAACACAATGAATAATAATTCATAAGTTATGCAAGAAAACTATCTAAGACGTTTTATTCTTGGTTCCTGGGATGCTTCTTCCTGTTTGCCAGAGCTTCCCCTCATGCGGTATGATTACAGCTAATAGAGGATCAATTATGGAAAACACACAGACGTACGGCTTTGGGATCATTGGCTTGGGTTCTATTGCCATTACCCATGCCCAGGCAATTAACCAAGCCAAGGGTTGCACCTTGGTGGCAGGATACCATGCAAACAAGGACCGTGCGGAACGTTTCTGCAAAGAACATGGGGGAAAGGCCTATTCTGACCTCAATGCATTCCTTTCCGACCCTAGACTCGACGTCGTAGTTGTTGCAACCCCTTCGGGCATGCATCTGGAGGCCGCTATTGCGGCAATAAGCAGCAACAAGCATGTCATCATCGAAAAACCCCTGGAAGTTACCGTTGCCCGCTGTGACCAGATCATTGACCTTGCCAGGCAACATGCTGTCAAGATAGGAGGAATCTTCCAGTCCAGATACTATGGAGCCTCACAGACGTTGAAAAAAGCAATCGATGAGGGACGTTTCGGCAAGATTACCCTCATGGATGCCCAGTTCAAGTGGTTCCGGAGCCAAGAATATTACGATAGTGCTTCCTGGAGGGGGACTTGGCAATATGATGGGGGAGGGGTTTTTATGAACCAGGGCATACACGCCATCGACCTGTTGCAATGGTTTGGCGGACCGGTAGTGGAAGTGAACGGTACCATAGCGACCTTGGCCCATGAACGGATTGAGGTAGAGGATACTGCCGTTGCCACCCTGCGTTTTGCCAGCGGAGCTTTGGGCATCATAGAAGGCACCACAGGCTCGTATCCGGGTTTCTTAAAAAGGATAGAGGTTTGCGGTACAAAAGGAAGTGCCATACTTGAGGAAGACAGCTTCCTTGCCTGGCAATTCCTGGAAGAACGGGAAGAGGATGCGGATATCCGAAGGATTTTTGGAAAGGACAATGCATCGACTATAGATGCAAGCAAGCCCAGTGGGTTGGACCCAAGTGGCCACCGTGCAGTCTTTGAGCAATTCTCCAAGGCCCTGCGTACGGGAACTGCACTTGATCTTCCGGGGGAAGAAGCAAAGAAGCCTGTGGAAATCATCGAGGCGATTTATAAAAGCGCAAGGGAAAAGACCTCCGTATTGCTATAGCAAAAGTCATCTATAAAATACAGAAAGCCCACCGTTTGACGCAAACCGGTGGGCTTTCTCTCTCTATATATTGGGAATTATGCAGGTTGGAGAACCTCTCCTTTCATATGGGCATATCCGAGCTTATTTGCTGACCTGCCTCTTTTGTCCGTTTTCAATCAGTATTGAGGCTTTTGACAGCAAATCCGCATCTATTGCAATGCCCAATTTCTTTGCATTGTCCAGATTGAACCAGAGTTCGAACTGCGTAGGGTCGTTAAAGAAGATTGCTCCGATATCCTTGGGTTTCTCCCCCTTGATGATGCGTTCCACGACTTTACCGGTCTCAACGCCAACGGTGTAGTAGTTGAAGCCCCAGCTCATGAGAAAGTCGATATTCTCGCTACTGGTCGTGTCTGTATTAAAGAGTGGGACCCCTGCTTTGTTGCATACTTCACTGACGCTGGATATTGCACTTACCACCGTGTTGTCTATCGCGATATACATCCCGTCCACCCGGTCAATAATCGAGAGGGCAGCCATTTTGACTTCGCTTGAATTGCTTATTGCGGCAGCGACGAACTTGACCTGGTACTCTTCGCAGATCTGTTTTGCCAGTTCCATCATGGCAACCCCGTTTGCCTCGCTGC
This sequence comes from Sphaerochaeta pleomorpha str. Grapes, assembly GCF_000236685.1. Taxonomy (NCBI): domain Bacteria; kingdom Pseudomonadati; phylum Spirochaetota; class Spirochaetia; order Spirochaetales; family Sphaerochaetaceae; genus Sphaerochaeta; species Sphaerochaeta pleomorpha. The sequence continues at coordinate 3,261,576 of NC_016633.1, forward strand.
TGGTATAGATCATGCCGATACTTTTCGGTTTGATAAGGGAAAAATAGGTTTCCAGTTGCAACCTGACCGGGTTGAGGTCGGATATGCCGCATACATTGGTATCTTCTGTCCTGTCATAGTTTGCTACAAGCCCAGCCCCAAGCGGATCTGTGATTGCTCCGAATACTACCGGGATATCAGTGAAAACCTGGGCAAGGGCCTGCGCTGGTGGGGTAGCAATCCCTATGACTAGGTCTTTGCCATCGCTTTTGAATTTCTGGGCAATTGCAACCGCTGTCGATATCTCGCCATTGCAATTCTGTTTGTCGAAGGTTACTGACAAGTCTGTAGTGGCCAGGTAGTCCTCGATTCCCTGTTCGATGGAATCCAATGCAGGATGTGAGACCATTTTCGAGATTCCGATATTGGTTGCGTTATTCTTGACTTCGGCATTGGATTGGGCAAAAAGCATTGCAGGTACCAGTAAAAAAGCGATAAGCATTGTTTTTTTCATGGGAAGCTCCTCTTGTAATAATGTTACTATAAACAGAAACACTAGGGATGGCAAGTATCTTTCTATAGAAACACTATTTTTTTCTGCAAGGAATTCTGTTTCCTTCCGTGCAGGGCAAAAAAAGTTGTTCCGTATCGTTATAAACGTGTCTTCAGGTTATCTGGCTTCCCAAACATAGATACAGCCTCCCGTCACGGGGAGGCTGTGTTACATACACTGAGATCATTACATCAAAGGAGGCGAGAAGGGTTATTCCTCATCAAGGTCGTCGAATTCATCATCATCGAAGAATTCATCTTCGAATGACTCATCCCCATCAACCATGAAGCCGTCGTCGAGGAGTTCTTCATCCTCTTCCTCTTCAATGATTTCATCGTCATCATCACTGAATCCGATTACATCTGGGGCTTCGATATCATCTGCGAGATATTCGTCCTCATCGTCTTCCAGGCGACTGAAATAACGGTTCTCTTCGTCATCCAAATCGTCTTCTTCGTCACGGTATTTAGCCATGCAAGTACTCCTTCCCAATCAACTACTACTACACTATACAACATAAAAGAAGCTATATGACTTGTCAATCAGTTTGCCACCGTTCGATACCTCATCATTACTGGACAGCCTACAGGAGCACTGCTATGATGCAGATATGAATGACAATATCGTATACCTGACGGTTCCTATGGGAGATCCTGCCGGCATCGGACCTGAGATAGTTTTGAAAGTGATTGCCCAGAATGATTTTCTCCCCAATGTTGCACTGGTGTTTGTTGCTGACAGACAGCTTTTGGAGCTCACGGCTTCGCGTCTTTCCCTTCCCTTTTCCTTTGATGCAATCGTGGGCGATGACCCTAGCCTGCGTGAGGCGATGCAAAGGGGGGCCAGGACAATTCTCTATGCCCTTGGTTTGGTGAACCTGCAACAGTTTTCCTTCGGTCAGATCAGTGCAAATTCAGGTAAAGCTGCCTATGACTGTGTCGCCAAATGTGTGCAATTGGTCACCGATGGCCTTGGCCAGGGCATCGTGACCCCTCCTTTGCATAAAGAGGCTTTGAAAAAAGCACAGGTGCCACAGATTGGTTATACCGAGATATTGTCATATCTTACCGGCACTGAGAACGCTGTGACTATGTTCGACACACTGGGGATGAAAATATTCTTCCATACCCGTCATCTTTCCCTTATTGAAGCGTGCAAGGCAGTGAAAACAGAGAGCATATTGCACACGATACTGACCTGTAACGAGATTAGTACCAGGTCATCGGCCTTCAATAGGAACCTAAGCCTTGCAATTGCAGGGTTGAATCCCCATTGCGGGGAGCATGGGTTGTTTGGCAATGAAGAGCAGGAGGCTTTGGTTCCTGCAGTGCTCAAGGCGAGGGAGCTGGGGGTTTCCATTGAAGGCCCCATAGGTGCAGACTCTGTATTCTACCAGACGAGAATGGGGAAATACCGGGCAGTCATATCTCTCTACCACGACCAAGGCCATATTGCCGCAAAGACCTTGGATTTCAACCAGACCATATCGGTCACCTGGGGGCTCCCGTTTCTGAGAACAAGCGTAGACCATGGGACAGCCTTCGATATCGCTGGAAAAGGAATAGCAAACAGCCAGGGAATGGCCCGCGCTATTTTAGTCGCTTCAGAATATTTGATTTCAAAAGAATGTATCCAATAATTATTATAAGGAAGACGTATGAAAAAGAAGTTGGCCCTTGCCGTATGCCTGATTTCCCTTTTGACTCTGTTTGTGTCCTGTAGGACAACCCTTTCTGTAAGGCATCTGGTTCCAGGAGAGATGGATCTGAGCAACTATAGGACAATTGCCGTTGCCTCGACAGATGGGTTTGGTTTTCCCTATGGGAGCCCTTTGTCTTCCTGGGTAAGGGGAGGGTCTGAGAACCAGTATAGTCTGACAACCGGTTACCGCGGTGGACTCTCTGACCAGGTTGCAGACTTGGCTACGACGTATCTGATGGAGACCTTGGATAAAACACACTATTTTACCATTCTCAACCCGAAGACAACAGATGCCTATATTGCCATTGGTCTCGGCGGGGACGATGCTATCTCTTTGCTAAAGGCAAAAGGTGTGCAGGCCATCCTTACCAGCGCCATCAGTTACATGGACTGCGAGGAGAATATCTATGGCAGGGATGTGAGCAAATGGGTAACCGAAGCCGATCCGAATGATGCAACGAAAACCATATCGTATTCAAAGGTAGTGGAACGGCAGTACTTTCTGAAACAGGAAGCCACCGTGACGTTCAACTTTTCCTTGATGGATATCAATACGAAACAAACCTTGGTATCGCGATCTTTCACTTCCAAGGACTCAAAGGAAACTCTGATAGGAACCAGAACCTACCATGACCCCATAGACAACAATCCAGCCACCTATACCGACCGGCTTACCTATTCTTTCGGGTACGCCCCCTCGTTCTTGCCCTTGTTCGAGAGAATGCTCTCTTCCTTCCAGACAAACATAGGGAAAACCCTTGCACCGTCCTACGAAACCGTTCATCTATCCCTTATGCCAAACAAACCCAAAAACAATCTGGCAAAGAGTGGATATAAGCTTGTTGAGTCAGGCTCCTTGAACTCTTCTTATTCTTTGTTCCGGGATATCTGGGACCAGGAAATGCACACTCCCAGCGGCTATAACGCAGCTTTGATCCTCGAGGCTCTCGGCGATTTGCCCGGCGCAATCGATCTGATGCAGGAGGTCTGTGACTATAGTGGCAATGAGGCCTGTTACGAGCAGATTGCAAGAATGAAATCTGCACTATCCAAGGAAGGCCAGGCTGCTAAACAGATTTCCGGAGAAGGTTCTGCCAATGATTCATCAGTGACCAGGACGCAACTGATAACCGTGGAGTAAACGATGCAAGGAACAAACAAGCCCTTGATTCTCCTTTATACGGGGAATGGGAAAGGAAAGACTACTGCTGCCATGGGGCAGCTGATGCGCGCCTTTGGACATGGTGCCAAATGTGCCGTTGCCCAATTTATCAAGGATGATCCGGAAAAATTGGATATCGGCGAGTATCGTACAGCCAAAACCCTTGGGGTTGCCTGGAAAAACTTTGGATGTGGTTTTACCTGGGAAGGGGATAACGACAAAGTCAACGCAGAACTTGCAAAAAAAGGCTGGGAGCAGGTCAAGCGATGGATTTCTACAGGGGCCTTTGAGATGATTGTCCTTGATGAATTTACGTATGCACTTTCACTTGGATATCTCGATACTGAACAGGTTTGTATCTGGATAGAAGACCATAAAGGAAAAAATGATTTCCCCCATTTGGTTATAACGGGAAGAGATGCACCTCCCCGATTGCTGGCCATAGCAGATATGGTCAGCGAGATTGTGGAGATCAAGCACCATTTGACCAGAACAGGAAGAAAATCAGAGGCAATGATTGAGTTTTAGGCCATCAAAACCAAATGATAGCCTAAAATGCAAGTTAGTATTAATTATTCTTCCCCATTTGCACTAATCTGGGTATAATCTCATGTAGGAGTAGTGTGAGATGGGAATTTGTGATTTGCATTGCCACTTGTTGCCGGAGATAGATGATGGATCTGTTTCTCGAGAAAACTTCGAACGAATGTTACAGTTGTATCGAGAGAGCGGAGTTGGTTCAATTGCTTTCACCCCGCATGTGTACAATCCTTATGTCACTACCAATATCTCAATGTTAAGGGGAACGTATGAATGGGCTGCATCCATTGCCTCTTCGATGGGACTTGTAACCTATCTTGGCAGTGAGCTGTTCGTGGGGACTCAAAAAGTACTCAAAAGCGTTCCTATCAAAAATACCTATTCGTTAGTGGAATTTGGGATCAACCTCCCTCCTGCAAATCTTTTTGAACGGCTTGAAGCCCTTGCAGGGACCGGTTTGACCGTGATTGTTGCCCATATTGAGCGGTATCGTTGGCTTTCAGTGGAAAGCCCCTTGCTCGCCCGGTTCAAGGATCTTGGCGCTTTGGTTCAGGTCAATGTAGAAGCAGTTGAGAGTGGATTGGCATTGCCTTACTTGCATGCTGGTCTTGTCGACATAATAGCAACCGATAACCATGGGGAGGAAAGCCTTCCCGGGCGATTGCTTTCAGTATTGGGTAATTGGCCTGAAGTGTACCAGAAGATGGAACGCATGGGGCTATGAAGTTACAAGGATCTCTCCCCCTAGGGGCAAAAGGAGGTGGCTTATGCTACTGGACATGACTATTGCGAACTTTAAGTCCGTGAAGTCTCCCCAGACTATTTCGTTTGAAGCTATCAGGGACAATAGGCTCTCAGAATCCAAAGTGGTGGTAGTTAACGAAAAGCTGAAATTGATCAAAACGGCCGCAATCGTAGGACCTAACGGTGCTGGTAAAAGCACGTTTGTCAGGGCTCTTGAGGCGCTCAAAGGCATCGTTACCGCCTGTGAGGGGACTGAGAATCCTCTTCTCGTCCTAGCCGGTACCTCGTTTGCCTATTCCGAAGTCAAAGGCCAACCTGCCACGATCATTATCAGGGTTCTCCTTGATCGCGGCGATGAGACGCGTGAGGCTGAGATTGCACAATACACCCTGGTTGCCGACCGTGAGAAAATATATGAAGAGTCGTTGTACTATATTTTCGGAAGGTCAAAAAAGTTGATGTTTGAGCGAAAGCTCATAGAATCGGTTTTGGTTGAACCTACCGAGGACCTCACCTATAAATACCGTTGGGGAAAAATGTACCGTGGTGAGAAAAAACGTCTGGTAAACAAGGTTGATGAGAAGCACTCCTTTTTGGCTGCCTCCAAGAACAAGGGAAGCGATACGACAACCCCGTTGTATACCTGGATCGAGGAATCCTTGCATCTTTTACCCATGGGCGTGTCGAATATTTCAGAAAAATATCTTATTCAGCAACTGACTGAACACCCCCAGTGGGTACAGCAACTCATAAATTTCCTCTGGAGTGTCGATATCACCGATATTCGTGATATCAGGGTTAAGGATGACCGTTTGATTTTCGTCCATACCAATGTCACCCAGCATTATGCCTCTTTCTTCTCTCTGGAAAGTTTGAGCCTCAGGCGTCTTTGTCTTATTGGTGTCGCTTTCTTTGAAAGTTTCATAAAGCCCAGAACCTTGATCATCGATGATTTCGGAATGCTCCTGCATCCTGATGTGCTTGCCCATATCGTAGAGATATTCGAAGCCTGCAATACAGGGTATGGATCACAGATGCTCACGGTTGACTGCAACCCTTCCTTGCTACGGCCCAATTTGATGCGGCGTGACGGGGTGTACTTTGCAGAGAAAGACAGCGAGAGCGCCACTGTGTATTTCAGCCTGGCCAACTTCAAGTATTCCCGGAGCAAGGATCGTACCCAGTCTCAATATATGAGCGGTGCCTTTGGTGCTTTGCCGATCCTCTCGGAGTTTTGTTTCGTTGATGGAACCAAGGATAAGGAGGTCTAACCATGGCAAGAAAAAGAATCAAGGAAGAACCTCGCAAAACAATTCTGATAGTCACGGCAACCGAATCGGAAGCTCTGTATTTTTCCCAGATGCGCAAGGACTGCAGGTTTTCGAATATGACTGTGCAGTGGGTAGAGAAATACAAGGATCTTACTGATTTGGTCAATATTTCCTCACGGATGCGCGGTGCTGGGAATTTTGCATCAGTCTGGGTTGTCTTTGGTCTTTCAGACCTGGAAATCACCCCTGAGGAAGTTAAGGCCTTGCTTCCGTATGCCAAGAAAAAGAAAGTAAAGCTCGCCTGGACAAATCCATCCTTCTCGCTTTGGTACCTGCTTCACCTACAAACCCCCCGTGGTTTTGTAGCGGAGTCCCAGACCATTGCCAAAGCCCTTGAAACCCCTCTGGCCGGTTTTTCCAAAGAGCCCGCCTATCTGCTTACCGACGGGTTGAACCTGCATCTGAAACTGTATCCTTACAAGGCACGGGCTGCAGTGAATGCAAGCAACTATAACAGTTTGGTGGAAGCCCGCCTGGGCTTGCCGGCAACTAACCTTATTTCCCTGTTCAATGACATAACCGATGTCTGCGGACTTGCCGATTTGACTCATAACCAAAAGCAACTCGGCATGAAAAAGAGCTGAGGAACCTGTGAATGGAGTAACCCTTCTCGTCTATATGCTTGCGTTTGCCATAGGCTGTATGACTTTGGCACTAGCTGTAGTGTATTGTATCCAGAGCCCTCATACCTGGACAAAATATTTTATCATCTGCCATGCATCCCTTTTGGGATGCATGATGTTCCTTGCTTTGCAACTTATATCGAGTTTATTCCTTTCTGGTCAAACCTCTGTGGTAATCGGGTATGTAATTGAGGGCATAATTATCGCAGATATTACGTTTTTGACGGTTTTTATCCCGTATTTTACGACTTGGGTAATCGCTCAGCCCTGGAGGAATCCCTACAGGCTGTTGTTTTTCTGTCTCGGCGGAATCTATCTTGCCTGTGGTGTTCTCAATGTAATTTTTGAAATCAAGATCCTTTCGGATATAACGATACTGCTTTTTGTATTTGTCGTTGGGTTTTGCCTGATTGTCATGTTGAAAAATATCAACTCGATCGAAGATAAACGGGCCAGGGCCACTTGCTTTGCAACCATTATCGTGAGTGCCACAATGCTTCCGGCCATTATGCTCGCCCTTTTCTTCCCTGCGATCAAGCCCCTGATGTATGGTATTTACTTTTTGGCATTTTCCATAACCATTATGACCTTTCTCTTTATGGAATTCACAGGACGTAGCAGGGAGATGCTTCAGGCAAAGAAAGAACTTACCCTTGCAGACCTTGAGCCCTATCATATCACCGAGCGTGAATTCGGGGTAATCCAGCTTATCAGCAAGGGTTTGACCAATAAGGAAATTGCAAGCGAACTGAATATCAGTGCCAATACGGTAAACAATCATGTTGCCAATATTTTTTCCAAGGCAAAGGTTCGTAGCAGAATCGATTTGCTGAATTTGCTTAAACAGCCTTGGTAAGGAGGAGATTCCCATGCATATAAGCTATGATGTATCTGACTGGACGAGAAAACACTATCAGGACAAAGGACCCGTACGTATGTGTGCGCGCCCATGGAAAATGGTTCATGACGAAAAGGCAGCCAAGGCTGTCCTTTGCTGTCATGGTTATACCGGGTATCCGGGAGAATTGATTAGGCCTGGCAAAGACCTCTATGAGGCTGGTTTCGATGTCTATGCGGTCAGATATCCCGGGCATGGGACTACAGGCGAGGATTTTCTGCAAAGCAAGGCAGAGGATTGGATCGGGGTTGCCTATGATGCCTATGCAGAGTTGAAAGATCAGTATGAAGAGGTGTATTTGGTGGGGCACTCCATGGGTGGGGCCATCGCTACGATTATCAGCGACGCCTTTGATGCGAAACGGTTGGCCCTTCTCGCCCCTGCCTTGGTTATACCTTCTGTTCCGGTTGCCCGGATTCGGTTTTTGCGGCATTTTGTCACGAAGACAAAAAAAGAATGGAAACGCGATCCCCTATACAAATTCTATTATGAAGGGGATCCTGATGACGATGCTTTTTTGGGAAGCCAATACTGGTCGTTCAATTATCCGAAATCTATTTGGGAGTTGGAACGGGTACGCGCTCAAGCAGTAGCTTGCCTTGATCACCTCAAGGCTGATACCCTTTCTATCAGCGGGGGCCTTGATGTCACCATTCCTGAGGAGGCCTCAGTACTGGTTGTTGGCAAGAAACTGGGCAAGAATAAGCATTTGCATATTCCCACTGCTACCCATCTGATGCCCTATGATAAAGATCTGAACGCACAGGATGAAGCAATGAAAGCCGTGGTAGACTGGCTGTCAAAGTAGGGTAGCCACTACTGAGTCTATGCCATTGAGATAATCGCCAAGGGTTTGTTCAACCAAGATGTCGGGTTGCAAGGAACCCTTGGTTTTTTTATCCATCACAAAGTGCTTCGAAGAATAATAGAGTGTGTTGCCACTATTTTCCAGTAGTTGGGTTTTTACTTCCCCAAAGTGGTTCACGCTCCCTCCTGTGTCATCGCCCACAAGGGTGCAGAGTGTCCTTTGCTTGCATTGGACCGCATTCATGAGTGCTGAGGAAAAGGTTCCCCCCCCTATAAGTGTGAACAGTGTAAGCGGTTGTTCTTTCTGTATGGAAGCTATTTCCTTGATGAAAGGTTCCAGCAGGGCAGAGTTCCCTCCGCCGTTGAAACGGAGGTCTAACAGCAGGGTATCGCTTTTTTCGGTACGGATGATTGTGGTGACTTCGCTGATGAATTGCCAAATCGGGTAATCTGGATCATTTGAGCATGAGTTGTATTGGATGAACAGAGTGTTTTTCCCCATCCTGAGATACCGATACGGTTCGCGGTTAGGGAATGTCACCGGATAGGTTTTTGGCTGTAAGGTCACAAGTTTGTCTTTGTTTAAGTTTTCAATGGGTACGCTTTGCAGTGAAAGGCAGCTTCCTTCCCTGGTTTCGATATAAAGGGGTTCTCCTGGTTTTGCCAGGTTTGTAAAAACCAATGCCGAAGGAAGGTTCATAAGATTTGGTAACGATTGTTGGAGCCAGGCTTCATTGTCATGGCTGACAAGAACCGATAGGGCTGTTTCGACCTCTTGCATCGAGTATCCATTCAAAGAAGAGATTTCCTCCCCAAGATGTGCACTGTATGCATTATCGATTGCCCCAAGGTAATAGTGCCCGGCAAATCTGGAAAAGGCCAGGGGGAAAACGCGGAGGGTTTTCTGCATTTCCCCGGACATGGCCAGGGAGGTGTGGCTATCCCCCAGCTTCGCTAAAAGGCTTCTCATTGCAAAATATTGCATTGTTGCATCTCTGTCGTCATAGAGGTTTTCCGTCGAGATAGCCAGGTCAATGAATTCCTGTCTGCCAATCTGGGAATACGGATCAGGATGGTTCGCCTCAAGGGTCTGTACAATATTCGCCAAATCCTTTGCAAAGGGGGTGTCCCCTCCTGTATAGGGAACCATGCTATTACAGGAGATAAGTGTACTGGCTAACAAAACCAATACATAAGGCAATAGGGTTGGGGCAACAAGTCTGGTTTTCATTTACCTGAGTATATCTAACAGCCAAAACCCTTGCAAGCGCGATACTCCGTTGTTGCTATAATCCTTTATTTGCGATACAACAGTACCATTAAGAGGAGTAAATTCCGATGGAAGTCCGAGTTCGTTATGCCCCTTCCCCGACCGGTTTACAACATATCGGTGGTGTTAGGACGGCTTTGTTCAATTATTTCTTCGCCCGTGCCAACGGGGGGAAGTTCATTTTGCGTGTTGAGGATACCGACCAAGAGCGGTATAGCGATGAATCACTCCAGGATCTGTATGATACACTCTCCTGGTTGGGTATTTCTTGGGATGAAGGTCCCATTGTGGGTGGTCCCTGCGGCCCCTATATCCAGAGTGAACGATTCGAATTATATAAGAAATATGCAGAGCAACTGGTTCGTGACGGAAAAGCCTATTACTGCTACTGCTCAAGTGAAAGGCTTGAACAGCTTCGCAGTGAACAACAGGCAGCGAAGAGCGAGCAACAGGGCTATGACCGACATTGTCGCACGCTTACTGATGAGCAGCGCTCTGCATATGAGCGTCAGGGAATTAAACCGGTTATCCGGTTGAAAGTACCCCTTGACGGAAAGACTACGTTCCATGATGTCCTGATGGGGGATATTACCCGTAGGAACCGTGATGTGAGTCCTGACCCTGTTCTGCTTAAGAGTGACGGTTTCCCTACCTATCACCTTGCAAATGTCATTGATGACCACATGATGGGCATAACCCACATCATGAGGGCCCAGGAATGGATTCCTTCCGGGCCTTTGCACATTCTGTTGTATGAAGCCTTTGGTTGGGAACCGCCTTTGTATTGTCATCTTCCTATGGTTATGGGCAAAGACGGCCAGAAGCTTTCCAAGCGCCATGGTTCCACTTCTGTCCGTGATTTCAGGGAGAAGGGATATCTTCCCGAGGCTTTGATGAACTATGTAAGCCTTGTCGGTTGGTCCTATGACGGGCAACGGGAATTTTTCAGCAAGCAGGATTTGGAACAGCTTTTCTGCCTGGAGAAGATCAACAAGGCCCCAGGTGTGTTCGATTATAAGAAACTCGATTGGTTTAACGGCCAATATATCCGTCAGAAGGACGATGCAGAACTTTCATTGCTGCTGCTGCCGTATCTGGAGAAAGCGGGTTTTGTCTCCCTGCCCCTTACCGAGACACAACAGGAACGTCTTTCTTCGTTGGTGCCTGCTGTCAAGGAACGTATGAAAGTGCTATCCGATGTCGTAGAGCTTTCCAGGTTCTTGTTCGAGGAGCCAAATCTTTGCGACCCCAGTGCTTTCTGTGGGAAAGGCGTGGACCTTCCTACGACGTTCACAGCCTTGGAGAAGGCTTATGCAATTTTGCGTAATGGCTTGGAGACAGGTTTGGAAGACAGTATCATCGAAAGCCAGCTGGTAGACCTGGCCACTTCAATGGAGATTAAAGTGAACGGGGTGTTTATGCCCATCAGGGTAGCGATTACCGGTAGTTCGGTTAGTCTTCCTTTGTTTGACTCGATCCGCCTGCTTGGGCAGGGGAAAACGTTCGATAGAATTGAAAAAGCATTGGCATTGCTGAAAAGTGAGGTACGGTAAAATGGCAGAAGTGACAATGGACAAAATTGTGTCCCTATGTAAGCGTCGTGGTTTTATTTTCCAGTCAAGTGAGATTTACGGCGGATTGAACGGCGCCTATGACTACGGTCCGATGGGGGTTCAGTTGAAAAACAATATCCGTGATTTCTGGTGGAAGGAAATGACCCAGATCCATGATGGTATTGTCGGTCTTGACGCTTCAATTTTGATGCATCCCCGCGTATGGGAAGCCAGTGGCCACGTTTCGAACTTTACCGACCCTATGGTTGACTGCAAACAATGCAAGTCACGTTTCCGGGCCGACCAGATCGACCTCAACGGTGCCTGTCCGACCTGTGGGACAAAAGGTAGTTTTACCGAGCCCAGGAACTTCAACTTGATGTTTGCAACCCATATCGGGGCAAATGCCGATGCTGGTTCTACGATTTATCTTCGTCCGGAAACTGCCCAGGGTATTTATGTCGATTTCAAGAACGTTGTACAGTCGAGCAGGGTCAAGATTCCCTTCGGCATTGCGCAGATAGGCAAATCATTCCGCAATGAAATTACCACGAAGAACTTCATTTTCCGCTCCTGTGAATTCGAGCAGATGGAAATGCAGTGGTTCTGCAAACCCGGTACCGATGAGCAGTGGTTCCCCTACTGGCGGGAACAGAGAATGGCTTTCTACCAGAAGATGGGCATTAAGAGCGAGAACCTGCGTTGGCACCAGCATGGTCCAGACGAACTTGCCTTCTATGCCAAGGATGCCTATGACATCCAGTTCCTCTTCCCAATGGGATGGCAGGAACTAGAAGGTGTGCATAGCCGAACCGATTACGACTTGACCCAGCATCAGACCTTCAGCGGCAAGGAAATGAACTACCTCGATCCCGAGACCAATGAACGGTTCATCCCCTACGTTGTCGAGACTTCAGCCGGTTTGACCAGAAATGTATTGATGGCCCTCAGCGATGCCTACGACGAACAAGAACTTGAAGGTGGGGACGTAAGAACGGTTCTGCATTTCCACCCGCGTCTTGCCCCGGTTACCGTTGCTGTCCTGCCATTGGTAAAAAAGGATGGTATTGGGGAATTTGCAAACGAACTCGAGCATACGCTTCGAGAGGATTTTGCAACATTCTTTGACCAGAGCGGAGCTATCGGAAGAAGATATCGCCGAATGGATGAGATTGGTACCCCGTATTGCGTTACCGTTGACTACGATACACTCAAGGACAATACCGTTACCTTGCGTTTCCGTGACTCTATGGAACAGAAACGTGTAGCAATCAGCGACCTTGTTGCCACTATCAACCAGGCGACAAAGGATTACAAACGTATCTAGGGGGATAGCAATGAATGAAGCTCTTCAGACTTTGATGGACCGGGGGTTTATCAAGGCATGTACTGATATCGATGCGCTAAGCGACCTTATGGATAAGGAAAAGGTGAAATTCTATGTCGGGGTCGACCCGACTGGAAAATCACTGCATGTCGGACATATGGTACCTTTTTTTGCGATGCACCATCTCCAGCTTGCCGGGCATAATCCTATTGCCCTGGTAGGCGGAGGGACTGCCATGATCGGGGATCCCTCGGGAAAAACCGATATGCGTAAAATGCTCACTCCCGAACAAGTCAGGGAAAACTGTGTTTCGATCAAGGACCAGCTCGGTACTGTTGTCGATTTTTCCGAGAACCCTGAAAAAGGAATGGGCAAAGCTGTCATGCTTAACAATGCCGACTGGTTGTCTTCTCTGAACTACATCGATTTTCTCAGGGAAATCGGGCGGCATTTTTCTGTCAATCGAATGCTGACATTCGAATCCTATAAACAGAGACTCGAGCGAGGGCTTTCATTCATTGAATTCAACTATCAATTGTTGCAATCTTTCGATTTCCTTACCCTCTACCGTAATGAAGGTTGTCGCCTCCAGATCGGTGGTGACGACCAATGGGGAAATATTGTTTCGGGAATCGAGTTGATCCGAAAGACCGAAGGTGCGGAATGCTACGGCCTTACCTTCAATCTCATTACCCGCTCCGATGGGCATAAAATGGGTAAGAGCGAAAAAGGTGCTGTTTTCCTGGACCCTGAGATGTTCAGTGCCTATGATTTTTACCAGTACTGGCGTAATGTCAATGACGCAGATGTAATCAGGTTCCTCAAACTCTTTACCTTCCTTCCCCTTGCAGAAATTGCTTCTTATGAAAAAGAAGGGGTTAATATCAATGATGCCAAGGAAAGGCTTGCCTATGAACAGACTAGGATAATCCATGGCGAACAAGAGGCTGAGAAGGCCCGTGCTGCTGCCTCTGCCATGTTTGGCGGAACTGGGCATGGTATCGAAAGCCGTGAGGGTATGCCTTCGCATGAGATAACACGTTCTGAGCTTGAAAAGGGCATAGGGGTCCTTGACCTTTTTGCCAGTACCGATCTTGCTGCAACCAATAGCGATGCCAGACGTCTGGTAGCCGGTGGAGGTGCCTGGGTCAGTGACAAGAAAATCGAGGATCCTAAGGCTTTGATTGATTCTTCCTATCTTGATGAACATGGGGAGTTGTTACTGAGGGCAGGTAAGAAGCGATACTATCGAATTGTAGTAAAGTAATGAGGTAGTAAGCCCCAAGGGAGATTTTCGATGAAAAAAGTTCTTGTTTTTATAATGCTTGCCTTGCTAGTACTGTCTTTTGCCAACGCCCAGCCAATGTACGAAGAGCGTCTCTCCAATGAACCTGTCAAAGCCAATATTGCAGTAATGGCCGGTCCTACCGGTTTCTCTTCGGTTGCCCTTTCTTTCAATGACGGAAAAATCAATGACTCGGTAGTTGCCGAGATTTCAGTCTATCCGTCTCCGAATGAAGTCATTGCCAGGCTCGCAAACGGTGAGCTTGACTTTGCCTGCCTTCCGACCAATGTTGCAGCCAATATGTACAACAAGGGTGTGAAGGTCAAGATTGCCGCGGTTGTCGGCAACGGCATGCTCAGTGTCATCTGTAGCGATGGATCAGTAACCGATTATACAGGGTTGCTGGGAAAGACTATAAATGTTCCCGATGTGGGGAGCACTCCCGACCAGCTTTCCAAGCTTTTGCTGATGAAAGCCGGTCTTGAGAACGGAAAGGACCTTGTCCTGGACTATTCTGTGGCTTCGCCGGCACAGATTTCCCAGATGCTGATTGCAGGGAAAATTTCCCTTGCAGTGATGCCTCAGCCCTTTGTCTCTATGGTTTTGGCCAAGAATCCGAAAGCAAAAATCGTAGCAGACATCCAAGACCTCTATGCACAGGTATCCGGTATGGAAAACTATCCCATGTCTGTATTTGTCGTGACTGACAAGTTTGCCCAGAATCATCCTGTTGCAACCCAGTCGGTTCTCGAGGCCTATAAGGCATCTGTTGCCTGGGTGAATGCTAATCCAGCGGAGGCCGGACAAGCCATTGAGAAAATCGGTATCATGAAGGCTGCCTTGGCCGCCCCTGCCATTCCGTATTGCAATCTTGTCTATGTTCCCGCAAAGGAAGCAAAGGCGCAGGTACAGGCATTCTTTGCATCACTCTATGCCTTTAGTCCAGCCTCTATCGGTGGTTCCATTCCCTCAGATGCCTTGTATCTGTAAAAGGTAGCCTATGAAAGTTCGGACGAAGCGAAATCTGGTTGTCTTTGGCTCCTCTTTGTTGCTGATTGTGATTTGGCAATTGGGGGCTATGGTTCTTGATAGCCAGATTTTACTTCCCCAGGTAGGCCCTGTAGGGAAGGCTCTGGTTGCATTGGCTTCATCCTCTCCGTTTGCCTTGCATGTCGGTTTAACCGTATCCAGGGCATTGGAGAGTTTTTTTATCATAGTCATAAGTGCAACATTTTTAGGAATCCTTGCAGGGGGAAGCCCCTTCTTTTCCTTGTTTGTAAAGCCTCTGATCGTAGTGCTCAAAGCTGTACCGGTGATGAGTATCATCCTGCTGGCATTTATCTGGTTCAGTAGCGGGACGGTTCCTCTCTTTTCAGCCTTTCTGATGGGTTTTCCCGTCATGTTTGTGCAAATTGAGCAAGCCTTTCTCCACATGGATAAAAATCTTGAACAGATGTGTGACCTCTATGACTTCTCAACCTCTCTGAAAATTCGGCATTATGTAATCCCTTCTCTGGTTCCCTTCTTCATAACTGGGGCACGTACCACACTCTCTATGGTGTGGAAAGTGGTTATCGCAGCTGAAGTGCTGACTGTTCCCCGCTATGGCGTGGGTGGGCAAATGCATCTTGCCCAGGTACAGTTGGATACAGAGTTCGTACTCTCCTGGACTTTGGTTGCCATTTTACTGACAGCCTTGGGGGATTTGGCTTTTGATGGGCTTGTAGCACTTGCGGGGAAATTGAAAAAACAACTGGATAAGCGGAGATTGCCATGCGATTTGTAGAAGTCTCGAAGCGGTTTGGCGACAATATAGTGTTCGACCAGTTTTCGCTTGCTATTCAGCCAAAAACTATCATGGCAGTCGTTGGTCCTTCCGGAATGGGAAAAACAACCCTGTTGCAGATGGCTTCAGGGCTTCTCGTCCCTGACAGCGGGGCAGTGGTAAAGGAAGAAGGGGAATCGGGCTCTGTTAGCTATCTGTTCCAGGAACCACGTCTGTTGCCACAGGGAACCGTATTCTCCAATGTGGAACTTTCCCTGCATAAAGCGTTCCCTGACAAGAAGGAACGTACCGATGTTGCGATGCATTATTTGAATCTGGTAGGGTTGCATGACTTTATTGCCTATTATCCCAGGCAATTGTCCGGGGGTATGCGCCAGAGGGTGGCGATAGCCCGTTCCTTCGCCCATCCCTCTGCTGTAATACTGATGGATGAGCCTTTCCAGAGCCTTGATATCAAACTACGATACAATCTACTTGATTCGTTTGTTTCGCTTTGGAACGAGAGTCCTAGGACGACAATTTTTGTTACCCATGACCCGAAGGAAGCAGTATTAGTCGGTGATAGCGTCTGCTGTCTGGGAAATCCGAAAGAACCCAATCTCCTGTTCAAAATACATATTCCCCGCGAAGCGAGGAATATTAGTGATTCTGAATTGCTTGGCCTTGAATCCAAGCTTGTCAAAGCCCTGGTAGAAGCCTAGAGCTTTACTTCCCAGAGGCCATGAAGGTTGCAATAGGCAAACACTGCAAGTGGCTTGTCTGCTTCAACCATAAAGACAGCATGTGGTTTTCCATCGATAACCGGGTTCTTTCTTTGTCCACCGTGCTCGGTCTGGAGATAAATCCATCCGATATGGTGTTCTTTTGTCATGGGATGATCAACTGAACCCACATTGACAGTAACCTTATTGCCTTCTACTTTGACAACTGGTACATGTTTTTCTTTGGCTGCATCAACGGTATTTGCCTTGATAAGCATCATTTCCTCGCCGCAGCAGGAAATAGCAGGACCATGGTCCTCTACTTTGGCCACAATGTTACCGCAATGTTTGCAGATGTAGAATTCTTGTTCTTTCATGGTTTTCTCCTTAGATAATATTCACCTATTTACATAGATGTCCGTTTATAGGCTAGGGTAATATCCTGTAGCCAAGGGTGCGATACATCAAACTCCATTGGTTACTATATACTTAATAGTACTGTAATTTGAGCAAAGCGTATAGCAAATTCTGGAATTGCGGGTTTCAATGAGAAAATGAAGACCTCTTTGAACCTCCGGTTTTGTTCTGGCAGGTGCCGTATTGGTGAATAAGGGAAGAATCCATATGCAAAAGAAAAGCAGGCCTAAGCCTGCTTGTTTCAAATCATGGAAAATGTAGGTTTATACATAGCCCTGGGCAATCATAGCCTCGGAAACTTTCAAGAAACCGGCGATATTTGCACCATCGATGAAATTGTTTTTCGTGCTGTATTTCTCTGCGGCGGCATCGATCGAAACATAGATGTTTTTCATGATACCCTGCAGCTGCTGGTCGACTGTCTGTGCCGACCACTGCAAGCGTCCGCTATTCTGGGACATTTCCAATCCGGAAACGGCAACCCCTCCGGCATTTGCTGCCTTTGAGGGAGCCTGGAGCACTCCTGCATCGGTAAAGATATCATCAGCCTCGAGGGTCGTAGGCATATTTGCACCTTCCCCGATGAGTTGTATGCCATTTGCCACGAGGTTTCTTGCATCCTTGGCATTGATTTCGTTCTGGGTAGCCGAGGGGAAGGCATAGTCAGCCTTTACTTCCCAAAGTGGGTTGTAATCCCTCTGTCCATTATGAGGTATATAGGTGGCCTCTTTGTACTGTTGTGCATATTCGGCAATGCGTCCCCTGCGTACGTTTTTCAAGGTTTTTACGTAGGCAAGTTTTTTCTCGTCGATTCCCGAGGGATCGATAAGAACACCGCTGGAATCACTCATCGAGATAACCTTTGCACCCATTTGGTTGAGTTTTTCTGTAGTGTACTGGGCAACGTTTCCACTGCCGCTGACAAGACAGGTTTTTCCGTCGTAGGTTTTCCCTTGTGCCTCGAGCATGGCTGCACAAAGATAGACCAAACCGTATCCGGTAGCCTCCGGCCTGATATAGGATCCCCCGTAGGACATACCCTTTCCGGTAAGAATACCGACGAATTTGTTGTTCATCCGCTTGTACTGGCCGAACATATAACCGATTTCTCTTCCCCCGACGCCAATATCACCGGCAGGGACGTCAGTATCCTCTCCAATGTGCCTGCTGAGCTCGGTCATGAAGCTCTGACAAAAACGCATGACCTCCCCGTCGCTTTTCCCCTTTGGATTGAAGTCGCTTCCACCTTTGCCTCCACCCATGGGTAGTCCAGTAAGGCTGTTTTTAAACGTTTGTTCGAATGCAAGGAATTTCAAGATGGAAAGGTTTACAGAAGGATGGAGCCTGAGACCTCCCTTGTAGGGACCGATTGCACTGTTCATCTGGACTCTGAATCCACGATTAAGTTGCAGTTGCCCGTCGTCATCGAACCAAGGGACCCTGAACATTACAACGCGCTCAGGCTCTACGACTCTATCAAGAACTTTGTGATATACAAGCTGTGGGATATCTTCGATAAGTTTGTCGATTGAATTCATGAAAGATGTGACAGCTTGGATGAATTCAACTTGTCCTGGGTCAACTTGTCGGACATGGTCCATAACTTTTTGGGTTACCTCATGCATAAAAAACTCCTCTCTTCTTCTTTTTTCCTTATAAATCTGTATAAATATGCAAATTTATGTATGCATAATACTGAATTATCAGGATAAGGTATAGTATTTAGGTAAAACAAAATTTATTGAAAAAATATTGATGTATTACTAAAAAGGAAGGAATTTTAAACAAACCTGAGGTAATGCGCAATTGGAGGGGGCTTCATTGAGAATGCACTAAAAACAGACCAAGGTCAAAAATGTGAAAAAAAGGTCAAAAAAAGAAGGCTGGAAAAACCAGCCCCCTTTTATTCCTACAGCAAAGATTCGCCGTTTCTCAAACGTTCTATGTTCTCGCGGAAGGGAGGACGTATAATTCCTCTCTCTGTGATGATGCCGGTAATATTCTGGTGTGGGGTTACATCAAAACAGGGGTTGTACACATCCATGCCATCAGGGGCGACTTGCACGCCTCCAGGGTGGGTTACTTCTTCCTTTGACCGTTCTTCGATAGGAATGTCGGCTCCGCTCGCAATGGAGAAGTCGATGGTAGATACTGGAACGACACTGTAGAAGGGAATCCCATATTCCTTGCAGATAACAGAGAGTGCGAAGGTCCCGAGCTTGTTGGCGACATCGCCGTTTGCAGCGACACGGTCCCCGCCGAGAACAACAAGGTCAATCTTCCCGTCTCGTATAAGGGTGGCCGCTGCGCTGTCGGGAATAAGTTTTGAAGGGATTTTTGCTTGCATGAGTTCCCAGGCTGTCAACCGCGAGCCTTGGAAGCGAGGTCTGGTTTCATCGGCATAGACAAAAATATTCTTGTCGTCGTAGAAAGCTGTTTTGATGACTCCCAGAGCCGTTCCCCATCCTGCGGTAGCAAGGGCCCCGGTGTTGCAATGGGTGAGAATGGTTGCATTGGCAGGAACCACAGTGTTGCCGATTCTTCCAATTTCCTTATTCGTAGCGATGTCTTCGCTACGGATAGCGTCTGCATCGGTTTTCAGGAGGGCGATAATTTGTTCGATAGGCAGCTTTTTTGCCTTTTCATAGGTACCGAGCATCCTGTCAATTGCCCATTTCAGGTTAACTGCGGTAGGGCGGGCGAGTGAGAGGAACGCACAGGCTTGCTTGAATTTCGTCTCGAAATCCTTCTCGCCTGCAAATTCCTTAGCAGCCATATACACCCCGTAAGCCGCGGTTGCCCCGATAGCCGGGGCCCCCCGGACTACCATGTCACGGATCGAAAACTCGACATCTTTATACGTATTGCATACGAAAAGCGTAAACGTGGTAGGTAAAACCCGCTGATCGATCAGGAACAGCTTTTCCTCCCTGTATTCCAGGGTAATAAATGTTTCATCCATTTTATCTCTCCTCTAGCGTTTTTGAATATCATCCCAACAGGCGTTTGTCTGTTCTCTTATCGATTCGAAATCGAGTCCGAGCAGATTTTTGTTTTCCATTACCAGCTTACCCTGGCAGAATACAGAATCTATATCGGAAGCCTGTGTTGAGAATACCAAGGAACTGAAGGGATCGTTCAGTGGTGTGAGGTGGCTTTTCTTTGTATCTATGAGGATCAAATCGGCTTCTTTTCCTACTTCGATTGTGCCTATGCGTGAATCGAGGCCCAAGGCCTTTGCCCCATTGATGGTTGCCATTTCCAGAATTTTGTACGGGCTAAGGTTTCCAGGGTTTCCACTTGAAACGGTACTGAGCAAAGAAGCAATATGCATTTCCTCAAACATGTTCTGGTTGTTATTACTGCTTGACCCATCTGTTCCCAGTGAAACGTTGATCCCTTGCCTCGAGTAGTTCCCTATCGGGGCGATTCCGCTTGCAAGTTTGCAGTTGCTTGTAGGATTATGAGCAATCGAAGCGTCAAGGGTGGCCAAAAGACGGATATCCTCATCGGTCAGGTAGACACAATGGGCAAGGATGCTTTTGATGCCGGAGAAAATTCCCATGTCATAGAGATATCGCAAGGGGGTTTTTCCGTGCTCAGCTATGCACTCATCGAATTCAGCCTTTGTCTCGGAAAGATGGGTATGCAGCAGAAGCTGGTGGTCCAAGGCCCAATCGTGGCCATAACGGTACGTATCTGCAGAGCAGGTGTATATGGCATGGGGGGCCACAGAGACTATGATACGTCCATCCGATCGCTCAACCTCATATCGGATATCCTTGGGGTTCTTTGCCATTCTCTTCTTTGAATCTTCAAGGTTCCCGAACAGGGTCAATCCGATGCAAGCGCGAATTCCAGCCTCATTTGCTGCCTGTGCTGTAGCAGCCTGTGAAAAATACATGTCATTGAAGGTTGTAATTCCACTTTGTATCGATTCGATCACTCCGAGGCGGGAGGCAGTGAGAATATCTGAATCGGTTAATTTTGCTTCGATGGGGAATATTTCGCCCAACCAGTCCTGGAGATTGGCTGCGGTATCTTTATAGTTACGCATCAGTCCCATGCTGAGGTGGGTATGGGTATTCACCAAGGCCGGCATAGCAATAAAAGAGGATCCATCAATGGTTTTGTCTGCGACAAAATCCTGCGGACCCTTTCCTGCGAATACGATTTTTTTCCCTTCAATCCCAATATCTCCCGTAAACGAAACGTTCTCAGAAGTCATAGGTAGTATAAGGGCATTGGAAATAAGAGTTTTCATAGCTCCCATACTAGCATCGAGTAGCTATGAAAGTCTATCGGCAATTTTTAGGCAATGACTTTTCCCCGTTTGATTTTCTGGGTACTGGTCATAGCCATTGGTTTATCGATGAGAGTCAGCTTGGTAATCTTTTTATATCCGGATAGATTTTGGTTTACTTCTTTGATTACAGCCTCGAGGTTTTTCTGTGGATCTTCCTTGCTTTCCTTGAAAAAATCCATATTCGGATAAATGACGGCCTCGATGCATTCTGCAGGAACATCCTTTTTCTCTTGATAACCCCTGATAAGAACCTGTTCTACCTGGGTATAGAGTTGGAACAGATCCTCGATTTCCTCGGGATATACATTCTTTCCGCCCTCAGTAACAATAAGGTTTTTTGCCCTTCCTTTGAGATAGAGGTAGTTTTCCTTGTCAAGGCAACCAAGGTCACCGGTTTTCAAGTACCCATCCTCGGTAAAGAGTTCCTTGGTGTGTGCCTTGTCTTTATAATAGCCCCTGGTAACGTTGGGACCTTTCACGAGAATTTCGCCAATGCCTTTTTCGTCTGGGTTTCCGATTTTCATGTCGACCAGCGGGAAACACATGCCGACTGATTCAATTTTGAAATGGCTGATCGGATTGAGCGTGAGGATCGGACTGGTTTCTGTAAGGCCATACCCCTGTATAAAATCAAGTCCCAGTTGCTGATATTGTTTGAATACCTTGGGAGAAAGGGGACCCGCCCCACAGATACAGATCCGGTTGTGATCCAAGCCGATTTTATTGAGCAGAAGCTTGTTGAAGGTCTTTCGAAATGGATTTAGATGGAGATATTTCTTCATGATTCCGTTTATGAACATCATCGTATGAACAAGGGAATTCACAAAGACCCCCTTTTTCTTGACTTGCTTCATCATGCCCGAAAGTACTTTATTGTATAGCAGGGGAATGCCCATGAAAATTGTGACATTCCCTCTGGTCAGGTCGACGATCATCTTGGAAACGGCAATCTCATGTCCAAATACACATTCAGAGCCATGACGGATGCTTTCAAGCAAGACGGACGTGCAGCAATAGCTATGGTGGAGTGGCAACAGGGCATACAGGACATCCCGGTCATCCAACTCAAGGAAAATCCCATCGCAGGCTTGGTATACGTCGCTGATGATATTGGCGTGGGAAAGGACGGCACCTTTTTCATTTCCCGTAGTACCGCTGGTAAAAAGGATTGCAGCATCATCCTCGCACGAAGATGGCACAGAGGGATACAGCTTGGTTGGCTTTAACTCTTCTAAGGTCGGGCAATGTTTGCTTCTGCCGAGAAGGGTTGCAACTCCCTTGAGGTTATTTACCCAGGGTGCGTCTAGGGACAGTGCGTCGATTACCGAGCTGTCTCCAAAAAAGAAAGATGCCTCACAGAAAGCACTGAGGGTTCCTACTCTGTCCGGATGCATCTGGTTATCCAAGGGGACAACGATACCGCCGGCATAGAATACAGATAGATAGGCCAAGGCCCATTGGGGGGAATTTTTACCGTTGATTACGACCTTGTCCCCTTTTTTTAGACCCTGTTGCTGTAAGTATGATCCAATGCGGGAACATTCGTCATACACCTCGGTATAGGTCATAGTGTTTCGGTCTGGCGTAAATACCGTAAAACACTTATTTCCAGGGAATTGCTGCAAGCTGATCATAAACATTTCCAGAATCGTAGGCCATTTGCCGGGGAAAAGTATTCCCCTATATTCGTCTATCTCTTCCCATGAATGCTTCATTGAGGTAAATCTCCTTTCTGCCAGCATGATAGAAATGTACTATTCATACTGAAGCTCAAATCATTCTTGATTTTTACAGAAAGGGGTATGATTGTCAATGAAAAAATAATTTCTTTGATTATTGGAGTTTAGAAATATAGTTATATATTACTATGTGGAAGAAAAGAGCCTATTGTCATTACGAAGGCTAGAAATATCGTCATAGAGTACATCACATTTTTTTTGGAGTAGTTTTTTATTGTTGCTTCCGCTTAATAGTGCTATGCAATATCCAGCTTTGCTATTCTTGGCAAACTGCATATCGGTGCCTGTGTCTCCGACTACAGCCACCGATTCGCTTTTGAGATTGAATAGTGTGCAAAACTCGTTAAAAGCCTCGGGGTCCGGCTTTCTCTTATATCCACTATCCCTTGCGCTTATAAAGTCAACTTTATCGTCCAGTCCCATCTGTTTGAGAAACAGGAGTGTCGAGGATTTTGTGTCGCTGGTTATAACCCCGATACGGTATCCTGTTTCCTTTAGCTGTCTGAACAGTTCCTGCTGGACAGAGAAATCCATTGATTTGAGCTTTTCCTTTATCAGGTTTTCGCTGTTGTGGACATTCTCCTCGTAGGTTTTGAAGGCTTTGACTGCATTGATTCTATAGCGCAGGCAGAACAGCATGAACCTGCATAGAATCTTGCCTTTCTTGTGGGTGAATACCAACCCTTTTGCTATTGTATTGCCTTCGCTATCGATCCCAAGCATGCGTAACATGGCCTTTTTTGCCGATTCATTATGCGGTTTTCCCAATACGATGAAAGCATTGCTGATAGACTCTGCAAGTACTTCCGCCCAAACCTGTGCATAGTCAAAGAGTGTTCCGTCTTTATCGAAAATGATTCCCTTGAGAGGATAGCTGTTTTGTGTCATGGTACGGTATGATAAATCAATTTGTGGTTGTCTGACTAGTGGAGGAGAAAGTGATGGAATTTGCCCATACGGTTCGTGATCGTACGTTGTTGCTCAGGTCTCAGGTGGAATCGTTGCGATTCTCCAAAGATTACATTGTCTATGACCCCCTCGATTATGCCTGGAACCTGCATGAACAGTATATTTTACGATATCTTTGCCACCCAGTGAAAGCTATCTTCCTTGGAATGAACCCTGGTCCCTTCGGCATGGCACAGACAGGGGTGCCCTTTGGCGAAATCAATGCAGTGAAAACGTTCATGAAAATTGAAGGGGAGGTTGGAAAACCTTCTTTTGAACATCCTGCACGGCCGGTGAAAGGTCTTTCCATCCAACGGAGCGAAGTTAGCGGAAAGCGGCTCTGGGGGTTGCTGTCAGATCATTATGCTACTGCTGAACAATGTTTTGGGGAGGTTTCCGTATTGAACTATTGTCCCCTTGTCTTCATGGATAGGGGTCCCACAGGAAAAAACATTACCCCTGACAAACTTCCCAAGATTGAACGTCTTGCTTTGGAAACCATATGTGATAGCTATTTGTCGGATTTGGTTGTCCTGCTGGAGCCTACCTATTTGATAGGGGTCGGCAACTATGCAAAAGCAAAACTGATGAAAATCGCAGAATCACTTGGCACAGGTTGCAAGGTCGATTCCATTCTGCATCCAAGCCCGGGAAATCCTCTTGCCAACAAGGGGTGGGCTGAGAAAACCGAACAGAAATTGATAGATCTTGGGGTATGGGACGCGTAGGTACGCCAAGACGCTATGAATATTATATAACTTTTTTTTAAATGCCCCACTCTAAGTGTAGTAAAAAAAGAAAAAATATGCTATTAGACTAGGTATCTGAAAAAAACTTACTGGACAATATGGCAGGTGTTTGCTAACATTTGAAAATGGAATGCAAAATTTTTTGTCAGGCGTATGCAAAGATAAATTTACACCTTGCCGTAGGTTTGCCTGATGAAAGTGGGTATCACACAATAGAATCGATTTTTTCCAAAGTAGGGCTGTACGATTCGCTTGAGGTAAGCTATTCAGAAAGCCCTTTTTTTTCCATAGAGGTCAGGGGGCTCGAACAGTATTGTCTTCCTGGTATGGATACTCTCACGAAGGCTGCAAACCTTTGGTATGCGAAAAGCAAAGTCCCTTTTTCCATCCTGGTTGACTGTAAGAAGGTTATTCCAGTGAAGGCTGGATTGGGAGGGGGGTCCAGCGATGCTGCCTCGCTGTTGGCCGTCCTGCAACAAATTGCTGGTAAGAATGCTTTGGATTGTGAAGAACTGCAGCAAGTCGCCAGACAAGTAGGCAGTGATGTTCCGTTTTTCCTTTCGGGGTTTCCCAGCGCTCTGGTAAGGGGTAAGGGCGAGCTTGTCGAGAAAGTGAAGGTTCCTGAAAAGGAAGTTTTGCTGGTAATGCCGACCGGATTTGATATTTCTACGTCACAAGCCTACAAGGCTTTGGATGCGAGAAGGGAATCGGTCCCCTTGGTTGAGAGATATTCTCTTTCTTTTTTGCTTTCGCTGCTACAGAAAAATTGTTACACTTGGAATCATATGCTGTATAATGATTTTTCCCCATGTACTGGCCATACTGAATTCTATGATTCTTTGAATCGGCTTGCCTGCGAGTATTCGGGGTTTTACAGTTTGACAGGTAGCGGGGCCTGTTGGTTTTTTGTCAGTGAACAGAAAGATAAGCTCTTGCAATTGCAAGAAAAGATTACATTGTTGTTTGGTTCAAAGGTTCGAATGTGGCTTGCGCCATTGATGCAATAGGCGTTTCTTTTGAAAAGGGATTGCTTGCATTTGGGAGGTTGAAGTGGACATTTCAGAAGTACGTGTTCGAAAAGTTAATCAGAGTGGAAAACTCAAGGCCTATGTGACAGTGACTTTTGATAATCAATTTGTTGTTCACAATATTAAGATAATCGAAGGGAAGGAAGGCGATTTCATCGCTATGCCCAGCCGCCAGTTGGCTAATGGTGAATTTAAGGATGTTGCCCACCCGATAAGCAGCGAATTCAGGGATCACCTACAAAAAGTAGTAATGGAAGCGTATGCTTCAGAGTCGGAAAATCCAGTTCTTGTCGATGATAGTCTTTAACTGCTGGACAAAGGGTTGTTTTTATTATATTGTCGTATCGATCAGTGGGAAGTAGCCAAGCGGTTAAGGCTCTGGTTTTTGGTGCCGGCATGCGGGGGTTCGAATCCCTCCTTCCCAGTTTTTAAGGCAATCTATGTAATTGTAGGTTGCTTTTTTTTTGTAGTATGCTTGCAATGCAAGTTGTTGGTAGTATACTATTGTGTTCCAGTGGATATCTTGGATATTCCCAGTTTATGGTAATTGGATACCCTCCTAAAGGTAGTTCCAATGAGAGTGCAAGGAGTTTTATATGGTTGATAGCAAGAAGCTCACAGCTAGCGAGCGTACTACTGATTTCGGTTCGGCCGGTTCACGCCGTCTTCTTCGCCAGGGTTTTATCCCTGCGGTAATTTATGGTAAGAATGCCCCTGTTCATATCGTATTGAATGCCAAGGAATTTACCATGAAGTTGCGTCATTTCTCTGAAACAGCACTTCTGGAAATTACTGTCGGCAAGAAGAAATACGAGTGTCTCATGAAAGCCTATCAGGAAAATCTGATGAAAGGCCAGATCAAACACGTTGACTTCTACGAAGTTACCCGTGGACATTTGCTTCGCACCAAAGTCACCCTTACCTTGGAAGGCAATCCGATTGGAACCCGTGAAGGTGGTGTCCTTGACCAGGTTGTCTATGAAATTGAAATCGAATGTATGCCAAAAGATCTTCCCCAGACCATTACCGCCAACGTATCTGGTCTTAAGTTGAACCAGGTTCTTCATTTGAAAGATATCGCCCTTCCTTTGGGTGTCAAGCTTCTTGAAGACGTCTCAATGACTGTTGCTTCTGTCAAATCTGTCAAGGAAGAAGTTGTAGCTGCCGCTGCTGTAGAAGAAGTTGTCGCTGCTGCTGCCCCTGTTGCTCCGGAAGCCAAGGCAAAGAAATGAAGCTCGTCCTTGGCCTAGGTAACCCTGGGACCAAGTATGAACACACCAGGCACAACGTCGGTTTCGATGTTGTGTCCCAATGTGCAGCGTTTTTTCAGGTTAGCCTGAGAAAACGCTGTTTTCATCTTTACCGGCAGGCGAGTGTTGAGGTGGAGGGTGTCGGTTATACCCTGGTCCAACCGTTGACGTACATGAACGAGAGTGGAAAAATTGCAAGTGACTTCCCTGATGTTTCAGCCCAAGATATGATTGTAGTCTGTGATCAGATGGATTTGCCTCCTGGTACGATACGGGTACGCAAGGGTGGTTCTTCGGCGGGTCATAACGGTTTGAAAAGTTTGATCTCGGAATTCAAGGGGAGTGGTTTTATTCGCATTTATGTCGGTATCGGAAGACCCGGCCCTGGGATTTCCGTAATTGACCATGTCCTGTCCCTTGATTCCGATCCGTTGGCAAGAAAGGGCGTAGACCTGGCAAGTAAGGCTCTTGTTGACTTACTCCAGGGAAAAACCCTCGAGGAGGTAGCATTTGCCTATAATCGACGAAACAGTCCCCAATGAAATTCGTCTTTTTTTGCAAAAACAGGGAATTGCCCGTGACGACCTGATAGTAGTCGCCTTTAGCGGGGGTAGCGATTCTTTGGCAATGCTTGCCGCTTTTTCTTCCTTGATGGAAGAGGGTTCCTTGCTTGCCGTATATGTCAACCATAGAATCAGGAGTGACAGCGAACTTGCCATAGAACTTGCATTGAACGAAAAGAATTGTAAGGAGCTTGGCATCCCCCTTGTGGTTATCGACTTGGGATTCGGTGAAGTCGAACGGGTAAGCCTGCTGCGTTCCTCGGGTATCGAAGAGGCTGCGCGTACCTTGCGGTATGCTGCCTTGTCCCGGATTTGCCAGGAAAAAGGGGCTCGGTTTTTGGCGACAGCCCATACCTGCGATGATCAGATGGAAACAGTGCTCATGAGGGTTTTCCATGGTAGCCCTGTTTCCGCGCTGGGGGGGATCGACCCTTTCAGGAAGAATCATTTTGATGGAATCTCTCTTATTAGACCTGTTTTGGAGCTCAGCCACGTGCAGTTGCAGAGGTATTTGCAGGACCGTGGAATTGGCTGGACAGAGGATTCGACAAACCTTTGCGACAAATATTTCCGCAATGCCCTTCGCCATACGGTTTCCCCTGCAATCCTCTCTTTGTTCCCCCAAGCCTACTCAGCTTTGTCCCGGCTACATAAAAGAACAAGGGAAGTCTCTGATTTTCTTGAAAGAGAGGCGACAAAAGCAATGGAGCAGGTGGGGTGCTCCTTGCCTGTCAGCATCGGCCTTCCTTATTTCCTATCCATAGAACCCCTTGTCAGGGATACTGTGCTCTATCGGATGTTCGATCTACTTTGTGGGGAAAAACCAATACGCATAAGCTATGCCATGATACAAAGGATCCGGGATGGGCTGGAATCCAGCAAGGAAGACGCAACCTGGACAATCTCTGCCTTTGGCACCACAGCGCGATTTTCGCACGGTGTGTTTACCTGGGAAAAAGAAAACACTGCATATCAATACTGCCTTGAGTTGAAAAAGGATGGGAAGGAGTGTATTGTGGAACTTCCTGACGGTTTTTCGCTCGCTGTGAGGCAATATAAGGAAGATTCTGACCCGACATTGATTCGCATAGGTATCGGAATCCTCGAAAACCCTATTGTCCGTTCACCTCTGGAAGGGGATACGATTTCCCTGCAGGGCAAAACTGTTTTGCTTTCCAAGCTTTTTTCTGAGTGGAAGATACCTGCTTCCCTCCAACCTTGTATTCCTGTACTTGAAGACAAACAAGGTATAGTTGCTGTTTTCGGAAGGATTTATGGAGGGCGTGACAGGCTGTGTGCCAGATGTAAAAGCACCCTTGCCCATGACCCGACAAATATATATAGTATTATAAAAAGGAACGAATGCCGTGAAATTTAGAAACGATAATCAGGAACCTGATACAGAAAACCAGCCCGATAAAAAGGATGATAAGCAATACTGGCAAGGCCGGTCGGATGATGGAAAAAAGCCTTCGTTCATGCCTAAAAACAATCCCAAAAACCGTTTTGCCCTGATTGTATTCATTACCCTGGCAATTATGTTTACCTATATGTTTTTTGATAGTACGTCAAATGCAAAGGACCAGGTTGTTCCCTATACGACGTTCCTTTCCTACGTTGAATCAAACCAGGTGACCAAGGTCGAGATCAAGGAACAGACACAGATCCATTTCTCGCTTGAGAATGGTATTTCTGCGCAGACAAGGATTCCCTATTTTGACGATGGTCTTCTCGCTGTCTTGAAAGCCCACAAAGTCTCTGTCACCGGTTCGGCCCAAGAGATTTCTTTCTTGCAGATTTTGATTCAACTGCTCCCTTGGTTGATTTTTATTGGCTTTACCGTAATGCTTTACCGCCAAACAAGCGGCATGAATGGAAAGATGATGTCCTCTTTGGGTAAGAGCAAGGCCAAAGAATATATGGAAGGGGATACAAAGACCACGTTCAAGGATGTTGCAGGCCAGATAGAGGCCAAATATGAATTGGAAGAGGTGGTTGCCTTTCTCAAGCATCCTGACCATTTTACCAAGGTCGGAGCTAAGATTCCCCGTGGCGTATTGCTTGTGGGACCTCCCGGAACAGGTAAAACCCTGTTGGCCAAGGCGGTCGCAGGCGAAAGTGGTGTTTCCTTTTTCCATACCAGCGGTTCCGATTTTGTCGAGATGTTTGTCGGCATGGGGGCTGCCCGGGTCAGGGATCTGTTCGAACAAGCCAGAAAACACTCACCCTGTATCCTGTTCATCGACGAATTGGATGCAGTCGGGCGTACCCGCGGAGGTGGGCTTGGTGGGGGAAACGATGAACGTGAGCAGACTTTGAACCAGATTCTTGTTGAAATGGATGGGTTTGAAACTACCGCAGGCGTTATTGTCATGGCTGCCACCAACAGACCTGATGTCTTGGACCCGGCATTGCTTCGCCCGGGACGTTTCGACCGACAGGTCGTAGTCGATCTTCCGGATATCAAGGAACGTGAGGCTATTTTGAAAATTCACTGCAGGAAGATTAACCTGGAGAGCGATGTGGATCTCAAACGTCTTGCCCGTGGTTCTGCAGGAACCAGTGGAGCCGACCTTGCAAATATGGTCAATGAGGCTGCTTTGTTTGCTGCCAGGAAGAATAAGACAACTGTTAGCATGGCTGACATGGAAGAGGCAATTGATAAAGTCCTCCTCGGGGTTGCCCGCAAGAGTAGGGCAATGTCCGATGAGGAAAAAATGGCAACAGCCTATCATGAGGCCGGCCATACTCTTTTGCATTACTATCTCAAGAATCTCGATCCGTTGCACAAGGTTACAATTATCCCCCATGGAAGAGCTTTGGGCCTGACTGTCAGTCTGCCCGAGCGAGACCCGTATACGAAGAGACGCTCGATGCTCAACGATTGGATCAAAGTCTGTATGGGTGGCTACGTAGCCGAGGATCTGGTGTACGGTGAAACAACCACCGGTACCAGCAATGATATAAAGCAGGCAACCGATATTGCCAGGCGTATGGTAACCGAATGGGGTATGAGCGGTCTGGGGTTTGTCAATCTTGCAGATGAGTCAGAACCGTTGTTCCTTGGCAGGGAGATTACCCAGCACAAGGATTATAGTGATGAAACGGCACGAAGGATTGATGAGGAAGTACAGAAGATATTGGCTGAAGCTATGGCTGAAACCCATTCGATTCTTTCTGTTCACCGAGACCAGTTGGATTTGCTGACCAAGGTCTTGGTCGAGAAAGAGACGTTGGATGACAAGCAGGTTCGAATACTCCTTGGCTTTGAGCTTTTGGATAGCCAGAAGACTCCCCGTGAAGAAGCGGGAGTGGAAATGACTGATAAGCCCGAAGAAGCTTCCAGCGAAGAAACGGCCCAGGCCCAGACCGATGAGCCCCAAGAGACTCCCCGCGAAGATGTGAAACAGGACCAGAGCGAAACTAACGTATAAGGATTAATATGTCGAAGGATTCTTCACTCACAAGAAATTTCTGTATTATTGCCCATATAGACCACGGTAAATCGACGCTTGCCGATCGTTTTATCGAGAAAGCCAAACTCGGTGTTACCAGGGGACCTGCCCAGTCGCAGATCCTCGATAACATGGATATAGAGAGAGAACGGGGAATCACGATTAAAAGTCAGGCCGTTACGATTCCCTATACTGCAAAAGACGGTAAAACCTACGAGTTGAATCTTGTCGATACTCCGGGACATGTTGACTTTTCTTACGAGGTCTCCCGGGCGATCAGTTCCTGTGAAGGAGCCTTGTTGCTCGTTGATGCATCCCAGGGGGTAGAAGCCCAAACGATAGCCAACCTCTATATGGCAGTTGAGCATAACCTGACGGTTATCCCTGTCATAAACAAGATTGACTTGGCTTCTGCCGATATTCCTGCATGCCTTCACCAGATTGACCATGACCTTGGGTTGGATACTGATCTGACCGTGCAGGTCAGTGCAAAGACAGGGGTGGGAGTCGATGAGCTTTTTGAGTCGATTGTCACTAATATTGAACCTCCCCAGGGTAGCGACGCAGCTCCTCTCCAGGCTCTGATCTTTGATTCCCATTATGATGCCTACCGCGGGGTTATCGTGCATTGCCGTGTTGTCGAAGGGGTAATGAAGGTCGGGGATGAAATAACCTTTATGCACAGTGATGCCAGCTATAAACTTGAAGAAGTCGGAATTTTCCAGCTTGGGCTGGTAAAGACCGGTGAGCTTCATTATGGCGATGTAGGGTATTGTGTAGCAGGGGTCAAGACCATCAGCGATATCCGTGTCGGCGATACGATTACCAGTGTCATAAACCCTGCAAAGAGTCCTTTGCCTGGATTCAAGGATGTCAAACCTGTTGTCTTCAGCTCTATTTATCCGGTTGACACCAATGACTATGAAGAGTTGAATGATGCCATCGAGCGCTTGAAGCTCAATGATGCATCGCTTATCTATGAAAAAGATTCTTCGGCCGCACTTGGCTTTGGATTCAGGTGTGGGTTTCTGGGCATGCTTCATCTTGAAGTAGTTCAGGAACGCATCGAACGTGAGTTCAACCTTTCCATTGTGTTCACGAGTCCTTCTGTCTCCTATATCGTGCATATGAGAAACGGTGATGTGTTACATATCGATAATCCTTTGACTTACCCGGAACCGATGCAGGTAGAGTATGCCGAAGAACCCTATATCCGTGCGAATGTGATTACCCCGACCCAGTATGTCGGGCCAATCATTACCCTTTGCATGGAGAAACGTGGGGTACAGACCGGGATGAACTATCTGGATGAGAAGCGTGTCGAACTTGTCTACGATATGCCCCTTGCGGAAGTCCTGTTTGATTTCTATGACCGTCTCAAGTCCATATCGCGGGGCTATGCTTCGTTTGATTACGAAGTGAACGGGTACAAGAAGACAGATTTGGTCAGAATGGATATTCTGGTAAACGGTGAACCTGTCGATGCGCTCAGCCAATTGGTTTTCCGCGGAAACAGCCAGAAAAGGGGACGGCAGGTCTGTTCAAGGCTGGTCGGGGAAATTCCTCGCCAGCAGTTCAAGATTGCCATCCAGGCTGCTATAGGCGGTACCATAGTCAGCAGGGAAACCATCAATGCCTATCGCAAGGATGTCACTGCAAAGTGCTACGGCGGTGATATTGGGAGAAAGCGAAAGTTGTTGGATAAGCAGAAAGAAGGTAAGAAACGGATGAAGATGGTTGGGAATGTAGAGATACCTCAGGGTGCTTTCCTAGCTGTCTTGAAAAGTGACGAAACCTCCTCATAGGGTATTGGATAAATTTGAGATTGTTGGTTCTTTGCAATAGGGTGTATACTTTCCACTGAATTGAATTCAATAAAAACGGAGTGGTGTATGCTTTCAAAACAATCCTTTGGCTTTACCCCAGATAAAGAAGAAATACTATTGGTTACCCTGTCCAATGGTCCTTTCAGTGTAGAGATACTCAGCCTCGGCGGTATTATCCGCTCACTGAAGACCCCGGACAGGGAAGGCAATATCGGTGATATCGTGCTTGGGTTTGACGACCCCTTGGAAAACTTGAAATCTACAACGTATTTTGGCCAGATTGTGGGGCGTTTTGCAAACCGCATTGCCAAGGGCAGGTATTCGATCGATGGGACTGAATATCAGATGGAGACGAATGACGGTCCCAATGCCCTCCATAACGGAAAAAGCAATTTTGGCTGGAGAAACTGGCATGTAGAGACTTTCGAGTGGTCAGGTTCCCCTGGTGTGGTCTTGAGCCTTTTCAGTCCTGACGGTGATGGGGGTATGCCAGGATCCCTGAATATTACTGTCACCTATCTGCTTCGCTCAAATGGTGAGCTGATGATTGAGTATGAAGCTACTACTACAAAGAAAACCATTGTAAACATGACGAACCACAGCTATTTCAACCTTGCAGGGGCTGCAAACGGTACTATCCTTGACCATGAGGTCAAATTGGAATGTGACCATTACCTTGAAGTTGACAAATCGCTGATTCCCACCGGGAAAATCCTGAGTGTCTCAGGGACACCTTTTGATTTTACAAAGGCAAAACC
Source organism: Sphaerochaeta pleomorpha str. Grapes (assembly GCF_000236685.1). NCBI lineage: Bacteria > Pseudomonadati > Spirochaetota > Spirochaetia > Spirochaetales > Sphaerochaetaceae > Sphaerochaeta > Sphaerochaeta pleomorpha. The sequence goes on from NC_016633.1 coordinate 3,294,875, forward strand.
GTTGGGCAGGGATATGCTGAAAGCAGGGGGGTACGACCATTGTTTCGTTGTTTCAAAGCATGCAACGAAACTGTTTGAGTTTGCCCAGGTCTATGAACCAGTATCAGGCAGGACAATGAAAATCAGTACGACAATGCCTGCTGTCCAGATGTATACAGGTAATTTTCTCAATGGAAATGATATCGGGAAAGGGAACGTAAGGTATGCAAAACATGCCGGCGTATGTTTTGAGACACAGTTTTTCCCTGATAGCCCGAATCATCCGAATTTCCCGTCCTGTGTCCTAGAGCCTTCCTCAGTGTATAAACACACGACGGTGTTCGCTTTTGGAGCAAAATAATGCAGTTCAGTGTCTGTATCGATTCTCTCTTCCAGGGTCAGGTTACTACAGAAACGTTTACCCATTTGAAAAGCATGGGGTTTGACTATGTCGAGTGGTGGTTGAATGAAGGGCGTGACCTTGATGCCCTGGAGGCTTCGATGCAGGCAACAGGTATTTCATGCCATGCTTTTTGCACACCTTTTATCTCCTTGGTGGATCCTTCTTTCCAAAATCAATACCTTGAAGAGTTGGAGAAGACCCTGGTTATTTCCCAGAGGTTTGGGAATCCTGTTATTATAAGCCAGATGGGACAGGCTACGGAAGAATCCCATGAACAGCAGCTGGAGTATCTTGCCGCGGGCCTTGACCGTTGCGCGCCCCTTATGCAGAAGTACGAGCGGTTGCTGGTTATTGAACCGCTGAATACGCGCTTGGACCACAAGGGCTATTCGGTAAGCCGTAGCGGCGATGCCGTTGCGGTCCTCAAGCTCGTGGATAGCCCCAGGATCAAGATGCTCTATGATATCTATCACCAACAGATCAGCGAAGGTGATATTCTTACCAGATTGCAGAAATATCTACCCTGGATAGGGCATATCCATGCGGCTGGGGTTCCCGGGAGAGGTGAACTGGATACCGGGGAATTGAGTTATAGGCGGATTTTCTCAGCTTTGGAGGGAATGGGGTATACACAGAAGGTCGGTTTGGAGTATTTTCCCAAAAGGCCTCCATTTGAAGGTTTGCAGATGTTTGTCCAGAGGAGAGAAACGTGATCAAGGAAGTGAAAATAATTGGGATTACCGGAGGTTCTGGATCAGGTAAGTCCACAATTGTCAGAAAGATTGCCGAAGTTTGTTCCGATTTTGTCTTTATTGCCCAGGATAATTATTATCGTTCGGCTACTTTTATTTCAAATGCAAACATTACGGCTTTTAATTTCGATCATCCTGATGCGTTTGACATGGAATTGCTCTTTCAGCATTTGAGTGACCTGAAAAAGGGGAAGCCCATCCAGATGCCACAATATGATTTTGTGCATCATAGACGAAAAGAAGAGACTGTTTTTGTTGAACCCAAGCCACTTGTTATTATTGAGGGACTCATGGTGCTCTATGAGAAAAATATACGAGACCTGCTTGATTTGAAGTTATATGTAGATACCCCGGACGATATACGGTTTATACGCAGGCTCAAGAGAGATATTGCGGAACGTGGCCGTACAGTCGATAGTGTTTGCAGCCAGTATCTGGAAGTGGTGAGGCCGGGGCATTTCAATTTTATTGAGCCTACGAAGGAATATGCCGATATCATCATCCCTGAAGGCGGATACAACGAAAATGCACTCTCTGTTCTCATTCCTTTTGTAAAAGAACTTTCTCGTTAGCCTAATGGCGGCGGAAGAGGATGTACGCGTCTTTAATGGCTTTCCAGGACCAGGTTTCAGGGACAAGGTCTTTTCCGCCCATAAACATCCTGCTGCAACGAAATATGCGCGCCAGACCCATTATTCCGCCCTTTATGCAGCCATGTTTGAAAACGGCGTCTACCATATAGGATGAGCAACTCGGAGAATAGATGCAGCTTTGTCCGAAGAAAGGGGAAAGCAACCCTTTATAGAGGTATACAGGAACGAGGAATATATTCTTTAACAACCTATGCAGAACAGTACTAAGTTTTTCCATATACTATAGATAATATGATTTACAAAGGTGTTGTTCAATAACTTGGGAAAAAAAATTAGTAAGGGATTTGACTTAGGTGAAAAGAATCGGTATAGTTCTTATGACTATGATTTTATTGGAGGGATACTAATATGGCAGGAAACATATCCAAGAATGCTCGACGTGAAGGTGCGAAAGTGCTGACCAGTCGTTGGGGCGGTACTATTAAAATGAAAGCAGTTTTCGAAAACGGCAAATTGCGCCATGTCGCTTATTGTGAAAAAAGTGGTAATACCGCACGCAAGCCTAAAGACTTGATGTAAGTTTACATTACAAGAAAATTGTAAGGATGAGCCTGTGATTATTATTATCACAGGCTTACTTTTTTGGCTTTTACAGCCGTAAAATAGAAAAAATCCATCATTTTTGATGTATCCACTTTTTCGAGTGTGTGTTATAGTGTTGTTGAGTACGTATACAACGACACATGAGAACGTCATGAGGAGGAAACACGTGAAACGTCTTTCAAGAACAATTATGACAGCAATGCTGGTTGCTTTGTTGGCTTTTACCCTTGTAGGTTGTCAAAGTACCGCAAAGGTTGAGTCAATTCCACCGGCCCCTGTTGTAGAACCTGCTCCCGAGCCCGTAGCTCCCGTAGCAGAAGTTCCCGCAACCATCGAAAAGGTTGCAGAACCTGTAAAGGTTGCAGCACCTGTAGAGGTTGCAGCACCTGCTAAGGTAGCAGAACCGGTCAAAGTTGAGCCCGCCAAAGCGGTAGCTCCACAGGAAATGACAGAATACCCTTACGGTGTAAAATTGATTGAAAAGAACAATTCCGGAACGAAGGTGTTTGATCTTTTCATTGTCCATACTAACGACATTAACGGCAATATTTATGCCGAGAATGGTGGTATGGGTGTAGCTAAGCTTTCAACTATGCTGAAAGCCGCTCAGGGTATCACTGACAACTGGTTGCTTTTAAACTCGGGAAGCGTTGGTGAATTGCCAGCTTCTGCTTTTCAAACTGCAGCAGATGTAATTGATGGACTTGGTTATGATGCATATACCCCACAGGCTATTCAGCTTGCCACCGGTATTGCAGGAACCAAAAAAGCCATTCCCCTCAGTGCAAATGCGCTTGATTCAAAAGGCTATCTGGTTGCTCAGCCCTATCAGGTCTATGATTTCAACGGATTCAAGGTTGCAGTCGTAGGTCTCGTAGCGCCCAAAGCCATCCAGGGTGTTTCCTTTACAAGTGATTTGATCCTTCAGAATGCACAGGCTGCAATCGACATCGCAAAACAGTATGTTGATTACGTCGTTGTTCTCGGCGACCTTGGAAGCAAGGGCCAGTTGAACAGTGATTTCGTCTGCCAGAACTTGAATGGGATTGATCTTTTTGTAGACGGAAACGGAAGTGCTGAAGCAAAGACGGTCAATGGTACATTGATTGTTCGCGCTGACCAGAATCTCCAGAGCCTCGGTGCCGTTCAGCTCCATGTTGAAAATGGTGCTGTTACTGCCACCTATCCTATGATTCTTCCTGCAAAGGACGTTCTTGATCCTGCTCACTCCCAGATTGCAAAAGCTTTCAGTGGTGTTGCACAGGCCTATGGATATTCCCTTACCTCAGTTCCTGAGGATCCAGCCATTGTTTCTTTGATCGGGCCAACCCCGGTGAAGAAAGCCGCGGTAGTAGCTCCTGCAAAAGCAGCAGCTCCTGCTAAAGCAGCTGAACCTGCTCCTGTTGTAGCTCCTGCTCCTGTTGTTGCCCCTGCTCCAGCTCCGGCACCAGCTCCTGCAAAGGTTGCTGTTGAAGCAAAGAAACCTGAGATTGTCTATCCTTATGGTGTGAAAGAAATCCAGAAGAACGAAGACGGTGCAAAGGAATTTGACCTGTTTGTTGTTCATACCAACGACGTACATGCTCGTATTACACCGGCAGACGGCGGAATGGGTTATTCCAAGCTTGCTACCATGTTGAAGATGGGCAGAGCTTTGACTGACAACATTCTTTTGCTCGATGCTGGCGATGTCACCCATGGCACAAACCTTGCGAACATGTTCGAAGGCGAGCCCGTTGGTGTACTTCTCGATATGCTCGGGTACGATGCTGTTGCTCCTGGTAACCACGATTTCAACTATGGAAAAGATCGTCTTATCGAAGCTGCAAAGTATGCAGAAGCAAATACCAGTCTCAAGGTCTTGAGTGCCAACATCCTCGATAAAGATGGATATTTGGTGTTCCAGCCTTACCAGGTATATGATTTCAACGGATTCAAGGTTGCTGTCGTCGGTCTCACCACCCCCGATACTGCTACCAAGACCCATCCTAAAAATGTCCAAGGTCTTTCTTTCATGGATGATGTAATCATTCAGAATGCACAGGCTGCCATCGATGTTGCCCGTTCAATGGTTGACTATATCATTGTTCTCGGCCATATCGGTCTTGACTATGATGGAGCTTCAGGCATTACCAGCGACTTGATCTGCCAGAATGTTAAGGGAATCGACTTGTTTGTAGATGGTCACAGCCACACTACCCTCGAACAGGGTAAGAAAGTTGGTGACACTCTCATCGTACAGACTGGTTCCTATATGCAGAATGTTGGTGTTGTACAGATTCATGTTAAGAATGGAAAAGTTACTGCAACCTATCCGATGTTGATTCCTGCAAAGGACGTTTTGGATCCTAAGAATTCCGCAATGGCCAAGGCCTATGGAATTACTGACATCCCCAACGACCCACAGGTTGATGAATATGTCGGTTACATGACTGCCAAGTTGGGCGACCAGCTTAACAGGGTTATTGCAACTATTCCTGAGACCCTGCAGGGTGAACGTGCCGATGTACGTACCAAGCAGACCAACCTCTCCAAGCTTATTACAAAGGCTATGACCGAAGAAAGCGGCGCTGACTTTGCCATCACCAATGGCGGCGGTATCCGTACTTCGATTGCAGCTGGAAACGTAACAGTTGGCGATGTAGTCAAGGTGCTTCCTTTCACAAACATCATCACCGTTTGTGAGATCAAGGGTTCTGAAGTCTATGCTGCTCTCGAGCATGGCTACAGCATGTTGCCTGAGACCAATGGTGCTTTCTCCCAGACTGACCTTCAGGTTGTTTACAACCGGTATGCAGCTCCTGGAAAACGTATCCTGCGCGTCTTGCTCAACGGAAAGGTCCTTGATAAGAATGCTACCTATAAAGTAGCTACCAATGACTTCATGGCTGCTGGCGGCGATGGATACACCATGTTCGGTAAGGTCCTTACTGAAGGCTCCTTGCTCAGTGATGTGTTCATGGATTACCTTGCAGCTAACTATCCTGTGAAGTAGTTCCGATTTACTGATTATTCTGGGCGGTTTCCTTCGGGGAGCCGCCCATTTCTTGTTTTAGCCATAGCTATTACTTATTTGCTCCTACATTGAGTTTTCTATGTTTGGATAGGTGATTTATACACATTCGGGGTAGGGTCGCTTGGTGTTCCATTTTTAGCTGTTTCCGTACTTGTTTGCTATCATGTGCTAGTACAACTGTGTTTTCATTGGAATTGCAAAGGAATGACGCGCTGCAGTAGGTTAGCTTTTACAGAAAAAGGCATCAATATTTTATTTTCTCACTGTTCCTGCGTTATTTGCAAAGTCTTTTCCGCTTACTTGAGAACAATCGCTTCCCAGTACGAAAAAAGTTTACCCTTTTTTTTAAACAGCTTGACATAAACAGGCCTATACGGTATCTTAGCTATCGTTCTAGAGAGTTATTCGCCTATAGCTCAGTCGGTAGAGCAGATGGCTGTTAACCATCTTGTCGGGGGTTCAAATCCCTCTGGGCGAGCTAACACACTGAAAGCATTCCTCAAAAGGGAATGCTTCTTTTTTTTCTTGCATCCTGCTATGCATAGCCATTCACCTGACCCTTGTTTTATCATCCAACGAAATATACAGATCAAAAATAGGTACCAAGTAGTAAGAAACCGAAGCCTGGGTTGCCCTATGCTTTATTTCTCAATCTCCCAATGCATCAGAAACACCCTTGGATTTGTATTTAATCAACTTTTCGTCAGAGATGAAACCTTGACAGCTCAATATTTTGGATTCTTATAATACAAAACAGGTTGTCGGAAAATCCTAATTGATTGGGAGGTTACGAATGGCAAAGCATAGTATCATTCTCGGAAATGTCGGAAATTTTACAGACCGATTCATGGGTGTTGGTTACCAGAGGGATTATACCTTGGAGGAAATGTTCGATAGGGTAAAATCGGTGAAAGGGGTCACAGGGGTCGAGTTGGTAGGCAATTGGCATATTAACGAAAGAAACTTCAAGCAGGTCAAAAAAAACCTCGAGAGGACTGAACTTTCCCTGGTATCGATCATTCCTGATCATTTCGGGATACCTGAGTATGGGAAGGGGGCTTTTACTTCAAAAGACCCGAAGATCCGGGAAAAAGCAGTATCTGATACGAAAGTGATGATAGACATAGCCGTTGAGCTAGGTGGCGATTTAATCAGCCTATGGCCTGGGCAGGATGGATATGACTATTTCTTCCAAGGGAATTACATAGACGAGAGGGGTTGGTTTGAGGAAGGCGTCAGGGCCTGCTGTACCTATCGCCCGAGTTGCAAGATCTCAATCGAATATAAACCAAAGGAACCTAGGAATTTCAGTTATGCTTCAAACGTTACGTCAACGCTACTGATGGTTCAACAGATCAACCTTTCCAACCTAGGGGTTACCATTGACTATGGCCATGGCTCGGTAGCCGGTGAGAATCTTGCTGAGAGTGTAGCCATTCTCAAAAAATATGGTAACAAACTGTTTCATGTGCATATGAATGATAATTATGGTTCTTGGGATGACGATATGATAACCGGTTCCATCCATACCATCCCATTTATAGAGTTTTTTTACTGGTTGAAGAAGACTGGCTATGAAGGCTATATCTCAACAGACCAATATCCGTACAGGGAAGATGGCAGGGATGCCTGTAACGAGTCTGTACGGTGGTTTGATGTGTTTGAATCAATGGTGGACAGGATAGACGAACAAAAGATTACAGCACTTTATGAAACAGGAAATGCCTGTGATATAAGCGCATTCCTGCGTGACTTGATGTTTGGGAGGTGAAGACAATCCGAGGTTACATTTCTTCAATGGGAAGAAATTAAAAAAATGGAGGATACTGTATGAAGAAGATTGCTGTTTTGGCCCTTTCTCTTTTTGTGGTTGGTACTCTGCTTTTTGGTGCTGCCCAGGCAGAAAAGAAGACCGATTGGGAAATTGTCGTTGTTCCGAAGGATGCCTCGAATCCTTGGTTTGTCAGGATGGATGTAGGTGTCAAGGAATATGCTAAGCAAACAGGGTTGAATGTGTATCAGAAGGGGACAGCCCAAATCGACGCAACCCTTCAGGCTCAGTTGATCCAAGACCTTATCGCCCAGGGTGTTGATGCCATTTGTGTGGTTCCTGTAGATATCGAATCAGTGGAACCGGTTCTTGCCCAAGCCAGAAAGGCTGGAATAGTCGTTATCGCGCATGAAGGGTCCGCACTGGAAAATGTTGATTATGATATTGAAGCCTTCTCCAATGCCGGATACGGTGCTTTCATAATGGATAACCTGGCAGAGGCAATGCATGGGGAAGGGGTCTACACCACCATGGTAGCTTCCCTTACCAATGGATCCCATAACGAATGGGCAGATGCAGGTGTTGCCCACCAGATAGCAACCTATCCGAAGATGAAACTGCTTGAGGAAAGGAAAAGGGTAGAGTCGAATGACAATGGGGATGTCGCCTATAACGCTGCAAAGGAACTCTTCAAGAAATATCCCAACCTCAAAGGTATCATGGGGACCTCTTCCTATGATGCTCCGGGCGTTGCCAGGGCCATTGAGGAACTCGGGCTTATCGACAAAGCTTTTACCTCTGGAACCGGAATGCCCTTGGATAATGCGGAGTTGCTGAAAAGCGGGATTGTCAAATCCTTGACCCTTTGGGATCCTGCCCTTGCAGGCAAAGCAATGGTTGCCCTGGCTGTCAAAGTACTCAAAGGCGAACAGATTACCGATCCCGTTGACCTTGGGGTTGATGGCTATACGGCAATGAAATTCAAGAAAGGAAGTAAAACGGTACTTGAAGGCGAAGGCTGGATTGTAATCAATAAAGACAACGTATATGACTTTGGCTTCTAGCATGGGATACTGAGCGTTTGCCCTGTCACCTGAAAAGAGTGGCAGGGCATTCCCATAGACAGTGTGGAGGTTGTCGCATGGCAGAGAGTTTACTCAAGGCTGTTGGTATTTATAAGGCATTTATTGGAGTACAGGCACTCAAAGGCATCGACCTGGAGATCAAGAGTGGAGAGATACATTGCCTTGCCGGGGAAAACGGTTGTGGCAAATCGACCCTGATAAAAATCATCTCCGGTGTGTATACTCCTGATTCTGGCTATATTGAATTCAATGGAAAAAAATATAGCAAAATTTCCCCAAAAGAGGCAATTTCCAATGGAATCCAGGTTATATACCAGGACCTGTCAATATTTCCGAACCTAACGGTTATGGAAAACCTTGCCCTGAACAATGAGCTTGCCGATAAACGCAAACTGGTCAACTGGAAACGAATGAGACGTATTGCCCAGGAAGCTATTGAGAAGATCAACTTCCATGTTGACCTCGATGTCCAGGTAAGCACGCTTTCGGTTGCCGAAAAACAGATGATTGCCATTAGTCGTGCCCTCATGTTCAATGCACGGTTGATAATCATGGATGAGCCCACGACTGCCCTCACAAGGGTTGAAGTCCAGCAATTGTTCAAGATTATCTTGAAGTTGAAAGCACAGGGCATATCGATTCTGTTTGTCAGCCATAAACTCAATGAGGTATTCGAAATCTCCGAACGGTTTACCATTTTTAGGAATGGGGAACTTATAGTCACTGGAAATACTGCAGATCTCGACTCAAAGAAATTTTCCTACTATATGACAGGTAGAAAATTTGAAGAAAAGCATTTTGTCCCTCAGGACATCTCGGGAGAGCCCTTGTTCGAAGGAAGGAAAATTGGACTCTCCGGTAGTTTCGAGAGCATTGACTTCCAACTTAAAAAAGGTGAAATTCTCGGGGTTACCGGGTTGCTCGATTCAGGGAGAACAGAGTTTGCCCTGTCTTTGTTCGGCATTCATCCCCTCGACAGCGGGGAGTTGTTTCTCAATGGAAAAAAGCTGCATATAAAAAACCCACAGGTTGCAGTGGCCAATAAAATTGGCTATGTCCCTGAAGACCGGTTGAGTGAAGGCCTTTTTCTCCCGCAAAGCATCGCCGATAACATTATCGTCTCCGAATTGGATAGTCTGTCCAGGAAAGCGGGCATCCTGGATACGGAAAAAAGAAGAAGTGAAATTGAAAAATGGTTGAAACATCTTTCTATCTCCACTCCGAATGCAAATAATGCCTGTCAGACGCTGTCAGGGGGAAACCAGCAACGGGTAGTCCTGGCAAAATGGCTTGCCTGTAATCTGCAGATCCTGATTCTCAATGGGCCTACCGTCGGCGTTGATATCGGTTCCAAACATGATATTCATGAAATATTGCAGAAACTTGCCTGGGAGGGATTGGGAATAATCGTTATTTCGGACGATCTTCCGGAAGTGCTTGCAGTCTGTTCCCGGATCCTTGTCATGAAATCGGGGAGAATAGTGGCAGAAATGCTTGCCCACGATGCCGATGAACAGAAAATATTGTCTTTAATGATGTAGGGAAGGGGGTCGACTGTGCCGAAATCGTTTGAATTTACCATAAGGAAACTGTCACGCAGGAATGAGCCGTACATTTTTCTCGTCCTTTTGGCATTATGCCTACTCATTGAATTCCGCTCTGGTCAATTTTTTTCATCAAATAATATCGTCGATATTGCCTCAGCAATGATTGTTCCGGGGTTGTTTGCGATCTGCGCCTTCATGGTGCTCGTTTCAGGGGGGATAGATGTTTCCTTCCCTGCCTTGGCTTCTTTGAGCACGTATGCAACGACAAAGCTGCTCTTGGACGTCAACTATGAGGGTGGGGTTTGGTTACCCATTCTGATGGCCGTGGTAATCGGGGCTTTGCTAGGAGCTTTCAACGGATTGTTCATTGGATATTTTCAACTTCCTGCCCTTATCGTAACCTTGGGTTCTTCAAGTGTCTTCAAAGGAATAATGCAGGGGGCGCTGAATGCAAAGCAACTCACCATAATCCCTGTCGGTATGAGAGAATTCGGAACCTCTGCCTTGTTCGTCGCAAAGAATGCCGCCTCTGGGCTGACTTCGAAAATGTCAGTTTCTTTCATCGCCTTTGCTGTGGTCCTGTTCCTCGCTTTCCTAATGCTGAAATATTCGATGTTTGGACGGAGTATCTATGCCATTGGGGGAAATGAGACCAGCGCCTTGCGAGCCGGCATAAGTGTGAAGAAGACAAAATTCCTTATGTATATCCTTGTAGGTATGATTGCCAGCCTGGGGGGAGTGATAAGGACTTGTATGATGCAGCAATGCCATCCTACCAATATGCTCGGGATGGAAATGAATATCATTGCGGGCGTGGTGCTGGGGGGCACTTCGATTACAGGGGGGCTTGGTTCGCTTAGCGGTTGTATGCTGGGCACTTTGCTTATCGTGATTGTCGAGAATTCATTGATTCTCATTGGGGTACCCACCTCCTGGCGCAGCGTGTTTGTGGGGGCCCTGATTATCATAGGGACGGCTGTGAGTGCCTATCAGGTAAGCAGAATGACCAAGGGCACCAAGAAGTCTAGGGTTAAGGCCCGCAGGGAAAAGGAGGCCTTACGATGAGAACGGGTAACTCTGTACGCTCAACGATGAGAAGGACCTATGAAAGCGACCGGCATTTCTGGCGTTTGGTAGTGCTTATTCTCTGTTGGATGATCTTCATGGCAATTACCAAATTCAACAAATTCTATTCATTGTTGAATTTCCAGACCATGGCCTCGCAGTTTCCTGAATTCGGGTTGATGGCCCTTGGGGTTATGGTTTGCATGATAACCGGTGGAATAGACCTCTCTACTGTAGGGGTTGCCAATGTAACTTCGATTCTTATGGCCTTTTTTCTCTTGCGTTTTACCTCAGAAACAGGATCGCTTCCACCCTTTGCCATACCGCTGGTCTTTTTGCTTGCCATTCTTATCGGTGCTATTTGCGGGATTTTTAATGGTTTTTTGATAGCAAAGCTCCACATTCCTCCAATTCTGGCTACCTTGGGTTCCGGAGAATTGTTTACAGGGATCTGCATGGTAATGACTAATGGCAATGCCATAAGTAAGTTTTCAAGAACCTATGCCCAGACAATTAACAATAAAATCGGCGGATTGGTTCCAGTACAATTGCTTGTGTTTTTGGTAATGGCTGGCTTCATATGGTTCCTGCTAGCCAAAACGGTATTCGGGACTAAGATTTATCTTCTCGGCACGAGCTATTCAGCTGCCCGTTTCAGCGGGTTGAATACAAGTCTCCTTCTTTTGAAAACCTATTTGCTTTCAGGAATCTGTGCTGCCCTCGGTGGTATCATCATGCTGGCAAATTATAATTCGGCCAGGGCTGACTATGGAACAGTCTATACGTTGCAATGCATCCTTATCGTCGTATTGGGTGGCGTAAACCCAAACGGGGGAAAGGGGAAGATAAGTGGCGTACTATTTGCCATCATACTACTGCGGATGCTTGAAACCGGCATAAATAGATTCCCGAAGGTCAGTAGCTATTATATTTCCCTAATTTGGGGAGGTGTTCTCATCCTGGTAATGGTTTTGAATTACTTTACCGAGAAAAGCACTCGTACTATTAAAAAAGCGCATGCGTAAGCAGACAAAGAAAAGGAGGCAGAAAATGCCTCCTTTTCTCGATTGATCGCTTTTGTCAGTATGCCTTTGTCTTCGGGGCGTTTGCGAGATAGACTTTCCAGGTCGAGTCAATGATGGACTCAAGGGAAGAATGCTTTGCCGTCCATCCCAGTTCTTTATGGGCCTTCTCGGAAGAGGCAACAAGTTTGGCAGGGTCGCCTGGGCGACGGGCAACATATTGCGCAGGAATTTCTTTCCCGGTAATTTCTCGTGCCGTATCGAGAATCTGCTGGACAGACAATCCAGACTCAGATCCAAGGTTTACAATAAGACTCGTATTGTTGGCCATCAGGTAATCTGCAGCCAGTACATGCCCGTTTGCAAGGTCGGTGACATGGACATAATCTCTCACCCCGGTTCCGTCGGGAGTATTGTAGTCATTGCCAAAAACCAAGAGGTTCGGTCTGATCCCGGAAGCGACTTCCATGACAATAGGGATCAGGTTTGCCGGATTGCTTTCGAGTCCGAGCATTCTTCCCTCCGTGTCATATCCTGCTGCATTGAAATACCTGAGTGAGACATAGTTGAGCCCTTTCAATTGGGAGTACCATTTCAGGTTTTCTTCGATGCAGAGTTTCGTATATCCGTAATAATTTGTCGGGTCTTTGGGATGCTCTTCGTCGACAGGAAGATAAGAGGGCTCCCCATACACTGCGGCAGAAGAGGAAAGGATAAAATTCTTTACATTATGTTTGACACACTCGGTGATGAGGTTCAAGGAACCGGTGATGTTGTTCTCGGAATATTTCTCCGGTTTCAACATTGACTCGCCGGCTGCTTTGAATGCAGCTAGGTGAATGACAGCGTCCCAACCTTCACTCAGGACTTCTCCGACATGCTTGGCATCTAGGATATCGCCTTCGAAGAACTTTGCTTTCTTGTTGATATTGCTTTTAAGGCCTGACGAAAGATTGTCATAGATTCCGATTGTATCGCCACGGTCGAGAAAGGCGAGGGCTACATGGGTTCCGATATACCCAGCGCCTCCGAATAGAAGTACTTTCATATGTATTGTTTCTCCTTAAGAACCAAAATATGGCCGTTTAGTTGAATTGTTTGATAATCGAGGACAATTCAGTAAATTTTTCCTTGAGTTCTGCATCTGTCTTGGCTTCTGCGACAAGGCGTAGGTAAGGTTCCGTGTTTGATTTCCTGACATTGAACCACCAGGTGGGGAATTCAATCCTGTAGCCATCAAAGTCGAGGACTTTCGAAGGATTGTCATGGGTGACAAATCTGTCGAACAGGGCAGAAACCGCAGCATCCTTATATTCAAGCTTGAAATTTACTTCCCCGCTATTTGCATATGCAATAATGGAATCGATCAAGGAACTGAAGGTTTTGCATTCTTTCTTGAGCTGGGCAACAACTTCGAGGACAATGAGGGAAGCCAAAAAGCCGCTGTCGCAATTGTAGAAGTCACGGAAATAGTAATGTCCTGCCAGCTCTCCACCGAAAATGGCATTGAGGTCACGGAGCTTTGTCTTTGCATAGGCATGCCCGACTTTCCAGGTGTAAACAGATGCTCCGAGGTTGGTCAGATATTCTGACGTTGAGCGGCTTGTCCTGATATCGACCAAAACATTGCCCTTTTCGGACTTAAGGTAGTAGGCACCTATTACCGCGGTAATATAGTCCGGCTGGATAAATCTACCTTTCTCGTCAATGAACATGACACGGTCTGCATCTCCATCGTAAATTACCCCGATATCACTGTGGTTGGCGAGAACGGCTTTCTCAAGGTCTTTGCAGTTCTTTTCTTCAAGTGGGTTTGGCTCGTGGGCAGGGAAGGTCCCATCAAAATGATCATACAGGTAATGGGGCTTGTTCCCGAGCAAATCTTTTACCAAGAGGTTTGCCATTCCATGGGAACAGTCGACGGAAATATCGAGAGCGGAAGTATCGGGGACAAACTTTTTCAAGAATGCCAGATAAGGGGTCCTTGCATCTTTTTCAATGACTTTTCCCTTTGTCTCTGCAACCACGATGGAATCATTGGTTACCATATGTTCCAGTTCTTTCAAACCGCTGTCGACACCGACTGGAATCGCTTTGGTCCGGCTTATTTTCAATCCGTTGTATTTTGCAGGGTTATGGCTTGCTGTAATCTGTACAGAGGCATCTGCCTCGAAATGGACGGTGGAAAAATATACCATGGGAGTCGTTGCAAGCCCAATGTTCCAGACGTCGGATCCAGAATCTGTAATACCCTTACAAAGGGATTCGAAGATTTCGTCACTTGTGGTACGGACATCCCTTCCAACCACAACAAATTTGCTTTTCAGCAGTTTGGGGAGGAAATAGCCAATTTTGTAGACTGTTTCCTTGTTAAAATCCTTATTATAGATTCCTCTGATATCATATGCCTTGAAAGCACCCATAGCTCCTCCTAATTATGTAATTCTCCCACAAACGTTTTGCGGTCGATAAGTTCAAAAAAATGCACGGACCCGTCTTTAAGGGTAACCATTTCTACCAGTTGCCGGAAAATCTTGTCAAAGGAATTCGCCGTGTTGACCTTTTTGCTATCCATATACCCTTGGGCCACTTTGATAGCCTGTTGCTTGGTTATGGGTTTTGAATCGGCAACATCTGATACTGCAAAGGAACCTTCATACTTCATAAAGGGTTCTTTCTTTTTGTTTGTCTTTATGGAAAGACCAAACATACTGGGGGTTCGTTCGAAATCCTCGTAATAGAATGAATCCCTGCAGCGGTAAAGAAATACGCCGAATTCCCTAAGAATGTTTTTATCATTTCCGTACCAAGTGGCATAGGTACGCCAAGTAATTGGCCCTTGGTGTCGCTTTTCCAGTTCCTCGATAAAGGCCTGGGCATCGTCTTCCATGTTTTTTCCTCGCTTCTCTAGCTTTTTTCTATATTAGCATATACACTGCTTTGCAGAAAGAGTAATCAGGAAAGACATGGACTACGCTGAAAAAGATTTTGGAAAGATTTTGAAAACCAATGCATTGAAAATGCGTCGGCTGTTGTTAGGAAATGACACGAATTGTATGCGTGTCTACGATAGGAACCTTGAACGTTTTCCGGTAACGGTGGACATGTATGGTCCGTATGCGAGAATTACTGATTACAGTGAAGAGGGCTTGGACGAGGAAACAGAAAGGGTATGCTGCGACATAGTATCCCGGATGTTATATGTCCAGGCGGTACATGTTGTATTCCACCATCGGATCAAGAGGATAGGAAAGGAACAACATGAAACACAGAGCGAGGAATCGCTCATGGCTCAGGTATCGGAAAATGGATTGTTATTTACCGTTGACCTGACAAAACGCATCGATACCGGCTTATTTCTCGATCATATGCTGACAAGGCAAATGGTGATGGGAATGAGCGAGGGTATGACGGTTCTGAATTTATTCTCCTATACAGGTTCGTTTTCCGTATACGCCGCAAAAGGTGGGGCGAAACGAGTTGAATCGGTAGATTTGTCTGGAACCTATACGGCTTGGGCTCAGAAAAACCTTTCGGATAATGGGTTTCCGGAAGAACTGTTCCCTTGTATTGCCTCGGATGCCTGGCGATACGTGGTTGAAGCCGTCCAAGAGGGGCGTCGATACGACTTGATAGTATTTGATCCCCCATGTTTCTCAAACAGCAGGAAGATGGACCATGATTTTGATGTCCAGAGAGACTACCTGCGATGGATTAAGGTGCTTAATGCCCTTTTGACAAAAAATGGAATATTGTTGTTCTCTACAAACCTGAGTAATTTCAGAATGGACAAGGGCGCGATTCGCGGTTACGAGGTTGAAGATATCAGTTCGAGTGTCGCAGCACCGGGCTTTACCAACCGTTTGGGAATCGCAAGAAGTTGGTTGCTATATAAGCAACAGGATGTACGGCTCTATGCAGGTGACCTGCAGACCGTTGACAAGAAAGCTGTAAAGAAACAGCGCGATACAGAAGAATTGGAAGATACAAAAATGACTAAGAAAAAAGAAGTGAAGAGCGAAGAAATGATTGAAGAACGTATTGAAGACGTCAAGGTTGAAGAAAACCTTGCAGAAGAAGCCGTACAGAATGAAGCACTTGTTGAAGAAACTGTAGAGAATGATGCAATTGAAACTGAAGAGAACGATGATTTCGTTGAAGATATTGCTGAAGAAACCGAAGAAGATGACGAAGTCTATGCAGAAGATGATGAAGAGTTGGATTCTGACGACGAGGAAGAAGCTGATGAAGATTTTGATGAAGAATCTGATGAAGCTCCCGTCGAAGATGCAAACACCATCGAAGATGACGTTTTGTCCTTGCAGTGGGATGATGACGATGTAGAACCGATTGCCTCTGTCGAGAAATCGGATGAAAACACTGAACGCAAACCACCCCGTGAGTTTGGACAGGACAGGGATCGTGAAGGCCGTGGCCGTGATGACCGTCGTCCTTCCTATGGAGAGCGCGACTCCAGGCCCAGTGCCGGTGGAGACCGTGAACGCCGCCCTTATGGTGACCGCGATTCAAGGCCTAGCTTCGGTGGAGACCGCGATCGTCGTCCTTCCTATGGCGACCGTGAACGCCGCCCCTATGGAGAGCGTGATTCCAGGCCCAGCTTCGGTGGGGACCGTGACCGTCGTCCTTCCTATGGCGACCGTGATTCCAGGCCCAGTGCAGGTGGAGACCGTGAACGCCGTCCCTATGGAGAGCGTGATTCCAGACCCAGCTTCGGCGGAGACCGTGAACGTCGTCCATATGGCGACCGTGATTCCAGGCCCAGCTTCGGCGGAGACCGTGACCGTCGTCCTTCCTATGGAGAGCGCGATTCCAAGCCCAGCTTCGGCGGAGACCGTGAACGTCGTCCATATGGCGACCGTGATTCCAGGCCCAGCTTCGGTGGAGACCGTCGTCCTTCCTATGGAGAGCGCGATTCCAAGCCCAGCTTCGGTGGAGACCGCGACCGTCGTCCTTCCTATGGAGACCGTGATTCCAAGCCCAGCTTCGGTGGAGACCGTGACCGTCGTCCTTCCTATGGAGACCGTGATTCCAAGCCCAGCTTCGGTGGAGACCGTGACCGTCGTCCTTCCTATGGCGACCGTGATTCCAAGCCCAGCTTCGGTGGAGACCGCGACCGTCGTCCTTCCTATGGAGACCGTGATTCCAAGCCCAGCTTCGGTGGAGACCGCGACCGTCGTCCTTCCTATGGAGACCGCGATTCCAAGCCCAGCTTCGGCGGAGACCGTGAACGTCGTCCATATGGCGACCGTGATTCCAGGCCCAGCTTCGGTGGAGACCGTGACCGTCGTCCTTCCTATGGCGATCGTGATTCCAAGCCCAGCTTCGGCGGAGATCGTGACCGTCGTCCTTCCTATGGCGACCGTGATTCCAAGCCCAGCTTCGGTGGAGACCGTGAACGCCGTCCTTCTTATGGCGACCGTGGTGCAAGACCTGGTTTCGGTGGAGACCGCGACCGTCGTCCTTCCTTTGGTGACCGTGACAGGACTCCTGTTGCTGGTGGCGAAAGGCGCGATAGGAACTCTGCCCCCAAGCCTTATGGTTATGACAAGTTCAAGACCACCCGTACCCGTGGACAGGAAGAGAATACAGATTCTTTCTTCTGGCTCGAGGATCACAAAGACGACAAATAGGTTTAAAACCTGTTATTGTTGATAACTGATAGTTTAAAAAACCCCCAGAAGTTGGCGACAACCCCTGGGGGTTTCTCTCCTGTTTCTTTCTTGCCCCTTTTTTTTAGGTTCATGAGATTTTCTTGTAGGTTTTCTCCCAATTCTCTTTTGTCTTCATTTGTTTCTCAATGGCAGCCCTCAAGAGGTCCGTTCGAGATAGGGAAGCGTAAGCGCGAAACAATACCCTCCAATGGGTGCGGAGCATCGTGTTGGATGCAGGGACCTGGACAACATAGCTCTCGGAGAGCTCCCGCCCTTGTCGGTACCATTTTTCGGTGTTTCATTATAGACAGCCCGCTTTCCCTGATTGATTTTCCTCGCTTAGCACAACATTGGTATAGGGGTAATGGTCTGTGAGTATGTAAATCCAAGGCTTCTGACCGGGTATAACGGGATTTCTATTGTTGACAATGAAGTTTCAAAGATTTATAATCCTAATTGATATTGATTATCAATTAGGTACCCAATGAAAGCTATCCGTCAGACAATTCAGAAAGACCTGGTCAAGGAAACTGTGTTTGCTTCCTGTGATCATCCGACAGCAGAACAGATTTACAACACCATTGTTCTCACCCATCCCTCTATCAGTAAGGCAACTGTATATAGGAACCTGAATCTGTTGGTAGATGATGGGCTTGTGAAACGGGTACAGGTGCTTGGTGGGCCTGACCACTTTGATAAGACAGTCCTGGATCATTATCACATTCAATGTACCTGCTGTAAGCGGGTAGAGGATGTTGAGGGTATTCCGAATCTAGGGATATTGGCCGGGATTACGAATGCAAAAGGGTATCGTATAGATTCCTATGAAATTGTTTTCAGCGGGGTTTGCCCCGATTGTCTAGAAAAAAATGCTGCCATGAAGCAGTGAAGGAGCACGAGTATGGAATTGAAAGGATCAAAGACCGAAGCTAATCTGGCTGCAGCTTTTGCAGGGGAATCACAGGCAAGGAATAAGTATACCTATTATGCCTCAAAAGCACGCAAAGAAGGGTATGAGCAGATTGCAAACCTGTTTGAAGAAACTGCAGGGAACGAAAAAGAACATGCAAAAATCTGGTTCAAGTTGCTCCATGGCGGTGAAGTTGCAGATACTGCTACCAATCTCAAGGATGCTGCTGCCGGGGAATATTATGAATGGACCGATATGTATGTAAACTTTGCAAAGGATGCACGTGCAGAAGGGTTTACAAAGATTGCCACTCTGTTTGAATTGGTTGCAGCAATCGAGAAAACCCATGAGAAGCGTTACCTTGACCTTTTGAAGAATGTAGAGGAAGGCCTTGTATTTAGCAGAGATGGCGAGCAAATCTGGAGATGTTCCAATTGTGGCCATATCGTAGTCGGGAAAAAGGCTCCTGGCATTTGTGCTGTCTGCAATCATCCGCAGGCATACTTTGAACTTGTCAGCCAGAACTACTAGATTGTAGTCTGTAGCTTTCAAAAGGTCTGTTGCAAACAGTATGTATGGCAACAGACCTTTTTGTTTTGCCTTCCTTCGTTGAAGCCCGGTAGCACAGTGAATTATGGGATGCTGCCTATGGTTGCTTCCCTTACTGGGGCAGTCCCATAAACTTCATCGGGTTTGTCTGTACAAATAAATCAATTTCAGCATCGCTGAAAGGTGATTGTTCGAAAAGCCGATAATAACTGGTATAGGACTCGACCTTGAACAGGTTGACGCAGAAATCGGTACCGAATATCGTCCTTTTGAGAATGGTATCGGCCTTCTCACGGCTTTGTGATTTGATGTAATTGTACAGTTGTACATAGAAGTCTGGATTTGTACCGCTGAAGGATACATCCGCATAGACGTTGGGGAACAGGTGCATGAGCTCGACCAGTTCATAGAACCAAGGGGAGTCGGGAATCCTGTTCGCTGCCGCAGATATTCTGTTGATCGGGTTTTTCTGCAGCTGGTTGTATTGCCAGCCATAATGTGCAAAGTCGAGCCTCAAGGTAGGGTAATGGTCCAGAACAGGTTTGAAAGAAGCAGGGGAGGTAAACATCCAGGCTTCCTTCGGGCTTATTCCCCTGAAACCCTGGTCATCGCAGTGAGTGATAACCGGCAAGTCATATTTTGTACAGAAATCATAGATCATACAAACCTTTTCGCGTTCCTCGTCATCGCTCGGCCAAGGGTTGTACCCGAGCGGCGGATAAAATTTTATACCGAAGAATTGTTTCTTTCCTTTTCTCTTCTTGGTTTTCGCTACATATCTTTCCAGCAGGTCATGGATAAATTCGGCAGAGTGCACCGGAGGATTGATTCCTATGAACGGAAAGAACTCAAAGAGCCCTTCGTTGTGATTCTGGTGATACCATTCAATCCCCTCGAGGGTATCGTCTGCATATTTGAGAATCTTTTCCAATTTATGCGAAGGGTAATACAAGTCTTCAATCTGGGATGAACCCTGGGAAAAATCCATCAAAAGCGGGCACATTGCCATTTTGTCATAGGAGGCGGAACGCATATGCATTTTTCCGTCTCTGATGTAGGGCAAAGGGGGGTAGTCCTCTAGCTTTCCATGAGTCTGGAATTTCCCGAGCAGGTCATCTTCCATCATGGCAAAGGTCATCCCTATCGGTTGTTCAAAGGAGGTGAGTGTATTCATTACCTTGGTAAGCATCTGGGATGGCTTGAGATTTTTATTATTAAGGATATACGAAGGAGAAAGAGCCCCACTGGTTAACATGTCAGGAATCCCATCTTTGATCGCAGACATGAAACTCAGCAGATTGGGATGTTCCAGTGTCATGACATGAAAGTGTTGGTCAAAAAAATAGTTCATTTTTTTCTCCCTGTTTCTGTTGGGTTCGGAAAGGAAAAGGAAGAAAAGGGACGCCACTGGCGCCCCTTCCACTTATCTTCAGATACCCATTTTCTTCTTCATCTTGGCCCAGGAGTCCTTGAGAGTTACTGTCCGGTTGAAAACCGGGTGCTCACTCGTACTGTCCTTGCTGTCAACGCAGAAATATCCGTTTCGGATAAACTGGAGGTAATCGCCTACTTTTGCTTTCAAAATCTCAGGCTCCGCGATTGCGTTGGTAATTACCTTCAGTGAATCGGGATTAAGGTCATCGAGGTAGTTGCCAGTTTCCCCGCCAGGGTATTCGGTATTGAAAAGCTTGTCATAGAGTCTGGCCTCGATGGTTACCCCTTCTGTGGCACTTACCCAGTGGCTGGTTCCCTTTACCTTCCTGAGGTCAGGGGTTGTCCCTCCCCTTGACTCCTTGTCATAGGTGCAGTGGACTTCTGTGATGTTGCCTTCAGCATCTTTTACCACTGAGTTGGCAGTGATGTAGTAGGCATACTTCAACCTGATTTCATTTCCAGGATAGAGTCTATGGTAGCCTTTGGCAGGAACTTCCATGAAATCCTCTCGCTCGATGTACAGTTCTCGGCCAAAAGGAATTTTATGGGTCCCGCTGTTTTCCTGTTCGGGGTTGTTTTCGCCTTCGAAATACTCGATGGTCCCTTCACTGTAGTTGTCGATGATAATCTTGAGTGGATCGAGGACAACCATGAGGCGTTCTGCACGCTTGTTGAGGTCTTCGCGTACACAGAATTCCATGAGCGAATAGTCAACCACACTTTCGACTTTTGCCACCCCGACCCTGCTTACGAAATCTTTCATGGATTCAGGTGAATATCCCCTTCTCCTGATTCCGCTGACTGTAGGCATCCTGGGGTCGTCCCACCCGGTTACGATTTTCAAATTGACCAAGTTCAAAAGTCTCCGCTTGCTCATCAAAAGGTAATTGATGTTGAGTCGGGCAAATTCATACTGGTGGGGGGCATGGTCAATGCCATCGATTTCCGTGGCCCAGTCATAGGCGGGGCGGTGATCTTCGAATTCAAGTGTACACAGCGAGTGTGTAATACCTTCGATAGCATCACTTATGGGGTGCGTGAAGTCATACATCGGGTAGATGCACCACTTGTCCCCGGTGCGGGGGTGTGTTGCATATTTGATCCGGTAGAGGGCAGGGTCGCGCATGTTGATGTTCGGGCTCGCCATATCGATCTTGGCCCTGAGGATGTATTTCCCCTCACTGTGCTTGCCAAGGCGCATCTCTTCAAAGAGACGGAGGTTTTCTTCGATGGAACGGTCCCTGTCAGGGCTGTTTTTTCCGGGTTCGGTCAAAGTCCCGCGGTATTCTTTCAGTTCCTCGGCTGTCAGGCTGTCAACGTAGGCTTTTCCTTCCTTGATGAGTCTGAGAGCGATTTCATACAGTTGCTGGTAGTAGTCGGAAGCATAATATTCATACTGCCCCCAGTCGAAACCAAGCCAATGGATATCTTCCTTAATGGAATCGATATATTCCATATCTTCTTTGGCTGGGTTGGTATCGTCCAGTCTCAGATGGCAACGTCCGCCATATTTCTGGGCAAGGCCGAAATTGATACAGATCGATTTGATATGACCGATATGGAGATACCCATTGGGTTCAGGCGGAAAACGAGTGACAATGGTATTGTCAGGTACTCTTCCGTTGGCCAGATCATCCTCGATGATTCTTTCGATGAAGTTGAGGGAAACCTTTTCCTTCAGCTCTTCCGTTTGCAACTCTTCCATGAATTGTCCTTCCTTGATACCCTTTCAAAGGGGCTTGGTATGAAGATGCGCAATAGTACCATATCGGCATTGCTTATTACAGGGGGAAATGCTATTGCCCTTCCTTTTTTGCATACCGAACCGACCGTAGGCCGGAATCGAAAGGCTTCGATTCCCTGTTGGAAAAATAAGGGCCGAAACTTATGGCCCGCTGCATTCCAGGCAAGGACGATTGCATCACTTCGATGAACTGGGGATTTTCCAATTCTGTGGCATAAAAGATCTTTACCGACTCCCCGCTCCTGTCCAGTTTCCAGAGGACTTGTTTTGTATGCAACTCCAAAGGTGAATGGCTTTCGGTTTTATAGCCCCGAACCGAGGTGTGGACTGATAACGTGTCAAATGATAGTCCCGCGGCACAGAAGGAGAGATCACTATGATAGATGCATAGACCGCTTTCTCCTCCTGCAGGGGCTACGTCAATAAGCAACTGGCAGGTAAAATCCTCATCACTGACAGCCAATAACAAAGGGCAGGAGGGCAATTCTGTCTTGCCTTCTACGACAAGCGTAGTCTCCCTATAATCTTTTTTCCATATCTCCGGTTTGCCAAGCCACCGGAAGTCGCGCATCATTACTTTCTTCATGGATGCAGTATACGCCTCTTGTGTGTTTTTTTCCACAGGAGGCTTTCCCGACGTGTAAAGTTGTTGTAATCTTACGCTATGAAGTCACCAAAAGAACACATTCTCGACCGCCACCTGCTTGGACTGCTAGACCAGAGTAACCCGAGTTTCAAGCTGGCAAAGTTGCTGGTTACCGATCCTGAAATCGAGGCAATTCAGGATTTTGCCAATTCGGTATCGATAAAGCGTCTCAACTACAACGACCATGGGCCGGTGCATATGCGTCAGGTTGCCTATAACAGCATCCAGATGCTTTCCTTGTTGAAGGATGCCGGTATTAAAAGTTCCTTGGAAACCGAAGATGCCGGGACCTATGACGACAGCGTCTGTGCCGTGATGTTATCGTCTTTTTTGCATGACCTGGGAATGAGTGTTTCCCGTACCGACCATGAACTGACTGGGATTATCATTGCCCGACCTATCATGCATCGTCTTTTGAAGGAAATCTTTCCCAATGACCTTGGCAGACAGATAGCCATTCTCTCGGTTGCTACCGAAGGAATCCTCGGCCATATGGCAAACCGTAGGGTAAACAGCGTTGAGGCTGGCCTTCTTCTGGTAGCCGATGGTTGCGATATGGAGAAAGGAAGGGCAAGGATTCCCATGAGTATTACCACGGCACCGAAGACCGGGGATATCCATAAATATTCGGCCAATTCGATCGAGAAGGTAAACATCGGGAAAGGACAGAAAAAACCGATCAAAGTCGATGTCGATATGTCCAGTGACGTGGGCTTTTTCCAAATCGAGGAAGTATTGCTTCCCAAGATAGCGATGAGTCCGGCCAAGCAGTATGTAGAGGTTTTTGCCGGGGTAGTCGGACAAAGCAAAAAACAATATTTATAGGGAGATTGCTATGATTGGAGTGATTGGTGAAGCGTTGATTGATTTTATCGGGACCAATGTGGAAGGTTCTTCCCATAATTTTGCCTCGTATATCGGAGGTTGTGGTCTCAATGCCGCAACGGCAGCCACCAGGGCCGGTTCCCCTGTGGGTTTTTTTGGCAAGCTCTCCAGCGATATGTTTGGTTTGAGAATACTTGACCACTTGGTTGACAATAAAGTCCTGTTTGATCCGGCACTCTGCAATTCACCCCTTCCTTCCATGATTGGTTTTGCCCAACTTGATGAACAGGGGAAAGCCAGCTATGCATTCTATAGTAAAAATACCGCTCCCGTCTGCCTGAATTCCGAGGAACTGCTGGATTGCCTGTCAAATCACACAGACCTTAAAGTTTTGCATATCGGTTCCGTATCACTTGCCGTCAAGCCTGGCTGTGATGCCATTATCGATACTGTCGATTTTCTAAAGCCCCGTCCTGTGGTTTTTCTCGACCCCAATGTACGGCCTTCGGTTATCGAGGATTTTGAATCATACAAAACCCGCCTTTTTACTGCTTGTCGACTTGCTGACATTATTAAGCTAAGCGATGAGGACTTGTTGTTGCTGTACCCTGGTCTCGATGTAGAGACAGCTGCAAAAACCCTTTGTGCAGAGGTTTCTTCCCATGTAATCCTTACAAGGGGGAAACAGGGCAGCACATGGTTCAGTCCTGATAAGTTTACTGTCGATTCCCCTATCATCGATCTTCCTGTAGTCGATACGGTCGGTGCAGGCGATACGTTCAGTGGTTCGTTGCTTTCTTATCTCCATGAGCTCAATTGTTTTGGAGAGGACGGGAAAGAGCCGTCCTTGCAAAAGCTTGACAAGGCTATGATTACAGAGGCTATGCGGTTCGCCAATGCCGCTGCTTCGATAAACTGTTCCCGCAAGGGATGCAATCCTCCTTCAAGAAAGGAAGTGGAATCGTTACTGGCGTCTTTATAGTTGTCATCATCTGCTGTTTGGCTGTAGACTTGGTCTATGCTCAAGGATTCAAGAAAACGGTTCATACAGGTTTTGGTAGTACTGACTGCCTTCGTTCTGGTTTGCATTGCATCTCTGTTGCTTTGGCGATGGACGAACGCAATCCAAGTGAGTGCCAACCGCAAGGAATTGGAGAAAGTCCTTCACACCATCGTCAAAGACGAAGGTGAAGTAGGACTTCTCTCTATGGCCGGGGTTAGCGTAGATTCAATTTTCTATGGGGATGAGGGCATTACGCTCTTTGAGGGACAGCCAACCTCCTGGAGGTATACTGCCGATGAAAGACAAAGTATCAATGTCTATGAGTCCACTAATAAAAGCGTAGTCCATATTACCTCAACAGTCGATGTACAGGTTACCTCCTTTATGGATGTGCTTCCTGCCCAGGGGACTGGCAGCGGCATTATCTTGTCTTCCGAGGGCTATATACTTACCAATGCGCATGTGGTCGAAAAAGCGGCCAGTTTGAAGGTTAGCCTGTATGACCAGAGTTCCTATACTGCAAAGCTCATAGGTGTTGACAGCGAGGATGACCTTGCTGTGATCAAGATTTCCGTAGATAAGGATACTGATCTCATACCCATCACCCTGGGTACCAGCGAAGATTTGAGAATCGGACAGAAGGTCATTGCAATCGGAAATCCCTTCGGGTATGACCGTACCATGACCGTTGGGGTAGTCAGTGGGCTGAATCGTCCGGTAAAGACTGCGGAGGGGAAGGTAATCATGGATGCCATCCAGACCGACGCCTCGATTAACCCGGGAAATTCCGGGGGGCCTCTACTGAACAGCAGGGGTGAGGTTATCGGGATTAACTCATCGATTTATTCCATGAATGGAAGTTCCCAGGGTATTAACTTTGCCATTCCGATCGACACTGCGATTTCCATAATACCAGACCTTATCAAACTCGGGAGAGTGAGCAGGGGGTGGCTCGATATTGTCCCTGTGCAGTTGACCCCGCAACTTTCATCCTATGCAAAACTTTCAGTCGATACAGGCATCCTGGTGAGTCAGGTAGTGAGTGGGGGGTTGGCGGAAAAAGCAGGCCTGAAAGGCGGTAGCCAGATGGTTCAATATGGCTCGAGTGTGATTTATCTCGGAGGGGATGTCATTCGCGCAATCGACGGGAAACAGGTCAACGATCTCAATGACCTGTATCTTGCACTGCTTGATACGCATAGCGGGGATACAGTCAAGGTTCTGGTTAATCGTAAAGGTGAACAGAAGACCCTTGTCGTGCAATTAGTCGAACGAAGTGCCCAGAATGTAAGTGCACTTGTACGGTAGGATATGATGAAAGAGAGTAAAGTTGACGGTACTTGGGGTGGCGAGACGATTGAAAACATCCATGGTGTTGTTTCCAATGAACAGAAACGGTTTGCCGTTGTAGCTCCGTATGAACCTTCGGGTGACCAGGCGCAGGCAATCGAAAAACTCGCCGAGGGACTGCAGCAAGGCGACCGTTGCCAGACCCTTAAGGGGGTGACCGGAAGTGGCAAGACCTATACGATGGCCAAAATCATTGAGAAGATTCAGCGCCCTACGTTGGTGTTGTCCCACAATAAAACGCTTGCTGCCCAGCTCTACCGGGAATTCAAATCATTTTTCCCCGACAATGCAGTTGAATATTTTGTCTCGACCTATGACTACTACCAACCTGAAGCCTATGTCCCGGGAAGGGACCTGTATATTGAGAAAGCTACGGATATCAACCAGGAAATAGACAGGCTGAGATTATCTGCTTCTTTTTCACTCATGGAAAGGCGTGATGTCATCGTTGTTGCAACTGTCTCCTGTATTTTCGGACTAGCCAATCCAGTGTCAGTAAGGGATATGGTCCATACCTTTCGTGCAGGGGAAGCCTTCCATCATCATGATGTGCTCGACCAATTGGTCCGTATGCAATATGAACGCAACGATATGATTCTCAAACGCGGAGCTTTCCGTGTCAAAGGTGATTTTCTTGAGATTTGTCCCTCCTACGTAGAGAACGCGGTACGTATCTCCATTGACTGGGATGAGATAGCCTCGATTCAATGGTTCGACCCAGTCTCAGGGGAGAAACAGGAAAAGGTAGAGAGTTTTACTTTGTACCCAGCCAAGCAGTTTGTCATGCCACAGGAAGAGATCAAGGCTGCAATCCAACGCATACGAAGCGAAATGGATGATCAGGTTGAATATTTCAATAGCCTGGGGAAACCCCTTGAGGCAGAAAGGATCAAGACCAGGGTAGAATATGACTTGGAGATGCTCCAGGAAATTGGCTATTGTTCAGGTATCGAGAACTATTCCAGGCCCTTGAGTGATAGGAAGGCAGGAGAAAGGCCTGCTGTGTTGCTTGACTATTTCCCGCCTGATTTTGTTACGTTCATCGATGAATCCCATGTAACCCTGTCCCAGGTGGGGGCGATGTATGAAGGCGATCGGTCGAGAAAACTCAACCTAGTGAATTATGGGTTCCGTCTACCCTCTGCCCTCGACAACAGGCCTTTGAAAGCAGCGGAATTCAACGAGGTTGTCGGGCAACGGATTTTTGTTTCAGCCACTCCCGGCGCAGTTGAACTTGCTCAGAGTACCCAGATGGTGGAACAGGTTATCCGCCCCACCGGGTTGCTCGACCCTGAAATCGATGTACGTCCGACCGAAGGCCAGATGGAGAATCTGTATGGGGAAATACGCAAGACGATTGCAAAGAACCAGCGTGTTCTCATTACTACGCTGACGAAGCGTATGAGTGAGGACCTTACCGACTATTTTGCAGGTCTTGGCCTGAAGGTAAGGTACTTGCACTCGGAAATCGAAACCATTGAGCGGGTTGAGCTGCTCCGCGATCTTCGGCTCGGGGTGTTTGATGTACTGGTGGGTATCAACTTGTTGCGCGAAGGCTTGGACCTTCCTGAGGTTTCCCTCATCGCAATCCTTGATGCAGACAAAATAGGATTCCTTCGCTCGGCTACCTCCTTGATTCAGATAGTAGGACGTGCGGCACGTAACTCTGATGGCCATGTCATTATGTATGCAGACAAAATGAGCAGTGCCATGGAACAGGCCATTATGGAAACAAATAGAAGACGTTCCATCCAGATGGCTTACAATACAGAGCATGGAATTACCCCTACTACCATCATCAAGGCTATCCACGACCTTATCCAACGGGAACAGGAAGATACCAGGCAGAACGAGAAGCAGGACCTTTCCATTCTCAAGGGTGGGTTCAATATGCTCAATGCCAATGAACGTAAGAAATATATCAAGGCTCTGGAGAAGGAGATGTTGCAGGCAGCCAAGAATTTGGAATTTGAGCGTGCTGCGGTTATCCGTGATGAGATCGAGGTAGTCCGTAACGGTCAGTTCAATACCTAAACAGTACCAAGTCCCTGCTTCCGCCAGTGAGTACAGGGTGTTGGTACTGGTAATGGAACGACCCTTTGGTAGGTATTTGTTGGTGACTATGGATATAGCTGTAGAGATTGTCTGCCGAAACCTTTCCTTTTTGCCCTGCTGGGGGGACCATGTCGCCCATGTTCCCTGTCTGCTCATTCCAACCTAGGCCTTGCAACAGGGCTTCTGTGAAATAGCCATGTGGATGCATGCTGTCTTTCGGTTCCTTGCTGGTATTGTCCTTTGTCGTTGCGGCTAGGACAAATACTGAAGCAGGGTTCTTGCCTGGTGCAAAGAATTTCCTAAAAGCGTCATCAAGGTATTCGTCTTTTTCTATCAATGAAATCGAGGTTTCGCTTTCCTGTACGAAACATCCACAGTAACAACTATCGAGTATCAACAGTTTTGCCCCTGCAAGTGTTTGTAGCGAAGAGAGCAACGTGTTGACAGTGAGCAGGCATTCGCTGTCAACTGTTCCGTCTTCCTTGAAGATTGAGCCTAGGGGATTTGTCGGGGCTACTACCAGAGACCCGTCATCATACCCATGTCCGCTATAGTAACATATGGTAAGGTCCTCAGGTTTCAGAATACCGGAAAGAGAAGCAAGCTTGTTCAGTATATGTTCTTTTGTAGGCAACGAAGGATCTTCAACGGGGTCGTACGCATAGAGAGGCCTGTATGATTCTTCTGGAAGCAATGGTCCTCCCTCCTGGACAAGCGAGTATCCAAGGAAAGATTTACCTGAAAGATTGCAGGCTGCTTCAAAGGCTTGTCGTATCTCGCGCTCGTCATTTAGGGTCCCGTTCAGGTAATTTACATTGGTTCCGCGGTAATTGAGACCAATGCTGACAAGGTGCATTGTTCCTTTTGGGGGTGCTTCCCTGGCAAGCTCGCAACTGCAGGATAGGACAGAAACCATAAGGAACACAGCAAAGAAGTATCTGTTTCTGCCCATCCAAGCCCTCCTGGAAGAGAAAGGCAGGGAAGGGGAGTAATCACTTCAGATCAGAAATTGAACAGGACCATATCCATTGCACCGCCGTTAGTCATGGGGTGCTGGTGGGAGAGGTAAAGTTTATTTGATGAAATCAATTGATGTTTCAAAACGTATGCATACAGGCTGTCGACAGTAACAACTGAATTTCTTGCAGCAGGAGGTATGCCGTCGATAATAACCGAGGATAGGTCAGTATTGTGTGACCTGGGCCAGCCCAATGCATCCAAGAGTGCATAGGTGAAATACCCATGGTTATGGTCGGCCTCATCAAAATAGTCTTCATACGATTTTGTGTTATTTGCACTTGCACTCAAGACATACAGATTCGACAAATCATAGGATTCATCAGAGAAGAATTTTGCATAAAAATTATAATCTGAATAAACGGTACTGAGAGAAGTGGAACTTTCCGCTACATGTTGACCACTGTAGCAACTATCTATAAGCAAGAGTTTCTTACCTGGAATCTTCTCCATTGCATCAAGCAATTCTTTCACAGTGAAACGGCAATCATCATAAATATTCGATGAACCATCGAATATGGAACCATCAGCCCTCGGAGGGGCAACGATTAGGGCCCCCTCATCATCCCCATGACCGCTATAGGTGAAAATGGTAAGATCATTATCATTTACGTCTTTCAATTCTGAAAGTATTTCGATGATTTTTGATTTTGTCGGTAAATCAACATCACTTATAGAGTCATAGTCGTATTGTGCTCTTTTATAATAAGTTTCCTCAGAAATAAGGACTCCCCCATCTTGGATCAATAAGCTAAAAGTACCATTCCTCTCTATATTGGAACTGACTTTTTTTAGCACTTCTTGGAGTTCGCGTGCATCATTAAGGGTTCCCTGAAGATAGTTGGCATTAGTTCCATGATAATTTAATCCAACTGAGACAACATGAACATTCCCCTTACTTGGTTCGTCAGTGAAGAACTCACAGCTTGTGAATAAAAGCAGGGGAAGCAACAGCAAGAGGATGTATCGTTTTTTCATAGTACTTCCTCCTTGTCCTTGGATCCGAGTGGGAAATAGCTATAGCGTAACCCAATTCCTACCGTAGGGGCTGTAATTTCTTTTCGTAGATGTACAGTAACGGGAAGGGTCAAGTCCAGATGGTAGCGTGGATTCTCTACAAGGGTAAACTGAGGGCCCACCCCAATTGTAAAGGAGGCGAAGGCTTCCTCAATCTTGTCATAGTAATTTATTTCAGTTCCACCGTCTAAAAATATGCCGAATTTTGGGTTCAATTGATAGGAAAGGCGTAATGCCATACCTAATTCCCAAAAACCGCGGGCAATATAATTCCCAAACACTATTGAGTCGCCGACATGTAGGATTTTGACATCAAGACTTGCATTTCCCTCACCGAATGAGAACCCAATGGGACTTACGGAAATGCCATAGGCATAGCTTGACCGGAAAGGCAGCTCATCTTCAAAATGCGGGACAGACATATAGTAGGAATTGGTAACTCCGAGTGCATACGTATATCCCACTTTCGCAAAGAGTGGAGAAACCATCAAAGTAACCAGTAGTAAGGCGAAAACTCTTTTACTCTTCATTTTCCCAGTATACCGTTTTACCAGAAAAATTCTATTCCCCAACCTTGGTACTTAGGTTTCCTACGTTCTTTCCCTGCATAAATACTTTGATATCAGCATTTATTATCCCAAGCCGTACATGGGTACCCCTTGGTTTCCTTTGGGTATTCACTTTGATAGTGTGCCCTTCCCAAAGGCAGGAAAGTCGGTAATGGGTGCCGGAAAACTCGCAGTTCCCCACTATTGCATCGCTAAACGCAAGGTGGGGGAGGAATGCAGGCAAAGGCAAAGACTCGTCATCTTGGACCAGTACATTCTCAGGCCGGAAGAAAAGCAATTGGCTGCTTTCATCTTGGTCGGTAGTCTCTTCCCCCGATACTTTGTATTCTGGCATGCATTTTGCGAGCACACCATAGGGCAAAAGATTGCCTTCCCCCATAAAGGTTGCAACAAACAAAGAGGAAGGATTTCGATAAATCTCCTCTCCGCTTCCCATCTGTTCGATTTTTCCTTCGCTCATCACGATTATCCTGTCTGCAATCGCCATGGCCTCTTCCTGGTCATGGGTTACATAGAGGGTTGTCACCCCCGTCTCATCATGGATTCTCCTGATCTCATCGCGGAGGTGCTTCCGCAATTTTGCATCGAGTGCGGAAAGCGGTTCGTCGAGTAATAAAAGCTTTGGCTGGGAAGCCAAGGCCCTTGCAAGGGCAACCCTCTGCCGTTCCCCTCCAGAAAGTTCCTGGGGTTTTCTTTTCTGGTACGCAGAGAGGGCAACCAGATTGAGCAAGGCAGCAGTCTTTTCCCTTCTTTCCATTTTCTTGATTTTTCTCAGTTTCATCGGGTAGGAAATATTCTGCTCAACGCTCATATGTGGGAACAATGCATAGTCTTGGAAAACCATCGCAATTTCCCGTTGGTTTACCGCTGCCTGGGTAATGTCAGTCCCATTGAGAAGCACCGACCCCTCATCGATTTGTATGAGACCGGTAATCAACTGGAGCGTTGTACTCTTCCCGCAACCTGAGGGGCCGATGATGCACACCAATTCCCCTTCCTCGATTGAGAAAGAAACATCAAGCTTGAAATCCGGATATGATGCCTTCAAAGAGCAGAAAAGACCACTACCGTCCATTGCCATCCCCTTTTGCCAGTTCGCTGATGGAAAACACTATAGCACAAACAAGGATAAGCACAGAACCCAAAGCGCAAGCTCCCTGGTAATTGTAGGAACCTATCAAGCGGTACATCACAATAGGTAACGTGACAATTGAGCTGTTTGCCAAGGTTAGCGTGGCATTTATTTCTCCCATGCTCAAGGCAAAGGCAAAAATTCCCCCGGTAAGCATCGCCCCCTTGAGAAGGGGTACCTCAATGCTGAAAAATGTCTTCATCGGACTTGCCCCCAAAGTAAGTGCGCTTTGCATATAGGAGTTGGGGATTTTCCTATATTCAGGAAGAATAGTACGTAAAGCGAAGGGGATGGCAATGACCATATGGGCAAGTACGACCAGTGTATAACCGATTCCATTACCGCCCTTGATATGGCTAGAGATAATATAATAGCCAAGCCCGATAATTACGGAACTGACCGTCATGGGAAGCATGCCGAACAATTCCAAAGTCGATGAGAGTTTGCTCTTCCTCCTGATAGCAGTAGAGAGAGTCAGTGCAACAGGGACGGTAACCAAAGCAACGACAGTTGCGATGCCAAGGCTGTTTTGAAGTGCCTCGAGTGCAGATCCCATATGACCGGTTCCCCGTTCGATTGCAAACAGCTGACGGTACCATTTCAAGGAAAAACTTTCGGCCCCGGACCGTGTTGCGGAGGACATGAATGATCGGACCAGAATGGAAACGATAGGACCCAAAACAAAGACCAGGCTGAAAAGGGAATAGAGAACAGCCAAAACTTTTCCGAGCAGGGTGGCAGGTTTCTTTTCCAAAATTCGGTGCGTCGTAGTATAGGATTCTGCCTTAGCCAGGGATTTCTGGGTGGCATTGTACCAGATGAGGATAACCGAGGTGACCACAATCGAGAAAAGCGCCATCGCCGCGGCAGCTCCAGTGTCCATCGACATACGGGCCAGCCGATAGATTTCTACTTCCATGGTAGTGAATTGGGGCCCTCCGCCCAAGACCATGATGATGGCGAAGCTATTGAAACAGAAAAGGAAAACCAAACTGGCCGAGGATAGGATTGCAGGCAAGAGCCTGGGCAATGTAATAGTCCTAAATGTTTTTGCCTTGCCTGCCCCCAAAGTCCAGGCAGCCATCTCGCAGTGCATGTCCATGTGTTCCCAGTAGGATGAAACCAGATTCATGATGATGGGGAAGTTGAAAAACGTATGGGCAAGTATAATTGCAGAGAAGGAATAGAGAATTTTCAAGGGAGGTTCCTTCAGGTTGAACACTGCCATGAGGGCACGGTTGAGAAACCCGTTATTACCGAAGAAAATGACAAACCCGAGAACAACTAGAATCGAGGGGATGACAAACGGTACGGTACTGATAGCCTTTACCATCCGCTTTCCCCTAAACGAGTAGTTTGCCAGCAGATATGCACCGGGAAGCCCGAACAGTAGGGAGGCAAGCGTGCTTATTGTTGCCTGAAACAAGGTGAAGAGCATAATACGAATCGTATAGGCACTGGTAAAGGTCTTAACGATACGGGAAAAGGTGAAGGCACCTTCCTTGAGGAAGGCGCCTGAAAGAGTAAAACAGAGTGGAATTAGAAACAACAAGAGCAGTATGGCAGAGCCAGGAATTGGCATTGCCCTATATAGCCCTTGGAATTCTTTTTTGCCCTGTTTTGTCATTTGCTCATTACCTGCGTCCATTCAGTAAGCCATCTATCAAGGTTTTTTTCAATAGCCTGTGAGCCGATGGAGAGGTTCTTCTCCGGTTTTGGGGCCCAATCGAAAGCTTTTGGGAGTACAATCGAGCTATTGACCGGGTACATGGAATTGGCATTAGCTATTTCCAGTTGTGCGTCCGATAGCAAGAAGTCAATGAAGAGCTTGGCATCGGCTTTGTTTTTGGAAGACGCCACCAGGCCGACACCTTCGATTGTGGTGCTGTGACCTTCGGAGAACAGGACTGTCTGGTAACGGGTGGTATTCTCGTAGGTTACATGATAGACAGGGCTGGTGGTATAGCTGAGTACAAGCGGGGCTTCGCCTTCGGTGAAAAGCCCATAGGCACTGGACCAACCTTCAGCGATAGTCAATGCATTGTCTTTCATTGCTTTCCACCAGGAAAGATATCCGTCTTCCCCATAGACCTCGATGGTCCATAGCAGCAGCCCGAGACCTGCCGAGGAAGTGCGGGGGTCGATGAGCAAAACCTTGTCTTTGTATTTTGGGTCGGTAAGCTGGCTCAAACTGGTAGGTATATCCTCTTTTGCCATTTTCTCGGTGTCTACGATAAA
Organism: Sphaerochaeta pleomorpha str. Grapes; assembly: GCF_000236685.1. Classification (NCBI taxonomy): domain Bacteria; kingdom Pseudomonadati; phylum Spirochaetota; class Spirochaetia; order Spirochaetales; family Sphaerochaetaceae; genus Sphaerochaeta; species Sphaerochaeta pleomorpha. The sequence goes on from NC_016633.1 coordinate 3,328,872, forward strand.
GGAGAAGTTACCGTAGTCGAAGGGTAGCAACCTTTTTGAAGCATCGAATTGCAAGAAAGAGGGAATTGTAGCAAGGACTGGGCTGTCATAGCTTTCAAACAGGTTCGACGCAAAGGCCTTTGAAGCCATGTCATTGCTGATACCAACGATGACATCAGCGACAGGGTTGCCCATTTCGCTCTTTGCCTTGGTAAGCATTTCGATAGCATCCCCGGCGCTTACAAGGTTGACCTTGATACCGGTTTTTGCTTCGAACTCGGGGACGATGGTGGGACCAGGGCCCCAGTCGCCACAGAATGCGTCATAGGCGTATACGGTGATTTCCCTTTCCGCTTGAAAAGAGGGAGTTTCCTTGGCACCCTGTGCAAAAAGAAACACAGGAAGCAGGGAAATGGCTAGAACGGCACAAACGAAATGATGCTTATTCATAAAAGCACCTCCATATTGGTATTCTGCCATGGGGAATTATTAGAATTGAGAATTGGCGTGTCTCCCTCCGCTGGTATTATCCAGATCAGGTTAACGGGTGTAATCTCAGGCTTTATGGGCCACCCCAGGACTTCTTCAGACTAAACAGAATCATAAAATCTGTCAAGCTGTGTTCTGTTGACCCCTTAGGCAACCTGCTGTACAGTATTGGCATGGATCAGCTTGTATCATCCGCAGCAATGGCAACTATCGACAGCGATGCCCAGTTACAGTACAAAATACCGGGCCTTTCTCTCATGGAAACCGCTGGTTTCAAGATTTGGGCTTCTCTTGCAGCTGAGATTCACAAAGAGCAGCATCTCGTGTTTCTCTGTGGCGGCGGCAATAACGGAGGGGATGCCCTTGTCGTTGCACGCCTAGCCTTCGATCAAGGGTATGTAAACCAGGTCTGCATCCTTATCGGTAACCATATTTCTCCCTCCTGTGCAGTGCAGCGCGAAATTATACAGGCGTATGGACTTCCTTCCATAATGCTTGGCGATGAGATTTCCCCCCAAGTCACCAGAGCTCTTCTGGATGCAGGGGTCGTATTCGATGGAATAGCCGGGACGGGGTTGAAAGGCCCTTTGCAAGGAATCTCCAAAACGTTGGTAGCCTTGGCGAACAAAAGCAAGGCGCTGCGGGTGGCAATTGATATCCCTTCAGGGCTCGGTGATATGATTTCACCTGATGAAATCCATTTCCTTGCAGACCGTACCTGTACACTCGGACTTTCCAAAGCAGCATTTTACCATCCCTTGTCAAGAAACGACTGTGGGCAAATTGAAATTCTCAATCCTTCTTTTCCTGCCAGGCTATTGGAGAATGTCCAAGCTGAAGGCAAACTGATAGATCCAAAAGAAGTAAAGATGCATGCTCTTTCCTCCGCTGCGTTCAAGAATAGCCGTGGCCATGTGGCTATCATCGGAGGAAGCAAATCCTATACCGGGGCAGTACGGCTTTCTGCCCGGGCAGCTTTTTCCTCCCGTGCAGGGTTGGTTACCCTGTTCTGCGACCAAGAGGTTTTTCAACTGGCTGCTACTGAAAGTCCCTCTGTAATGGTTAAAACACTGTCAGAAAATGATGATTTCTCCCCATTCAATGCTCTTTTGGTAGGACCTGGTTGGGGAAAAGGGAGGGAATCCCTGCTTGAGAAGCTTTTCTTGACCAAGAAACCGATGGTTCTTGATGCCGATGGGATCAAGGCCTATGCCAATCTACTGAAAGATAAAAAAAGACCACCCCATGGGCCACTTCTCCTCACTCCACACCTTGGAGAGTTACGGGAATTGGCTTTTTCCGTGTTTGGAGACCAAGCCCTTTCTTTGGGGAAACAGGATACTCCTGAAGCCTTTTTTTCCATGACCAGAAAATTGTCAAGGGAGCTTGATGCGATTCTTATTATGAAAAGTTCCTTGGTCCATATCGCAGGGGCGGCTGACCAGCTTATTGTGATGGAAGGGTTGAATCCTTCCTTGGGGGTAGCCGGAAGCGGTGATATTCTCTCTGGCATAATTGCAGCTTTACTCGGCAACGGTATCGAATTGGCGCAAACAGCAGTCATTGGCTCTGCGATTCATCAGAATGCTGGCCGTTTGGCCCATGAAGAGCTTGGCTATTATGACAGTGAGACGCTTTTGGGATTTATAGGCAAAGCCGTCGGGGAGATGGAGCAGTGATTCAGGTTTATTCCCTCTGTATAATCTATCTCCTCCTTGGTTCGGGATTTCTTTTGAGTGATTCCTATGGGGTGCAATTTCCTTTGCTTCTTTCCCTCCGGTATTATTTTAGGAATTCTAAAAGGTTCAGACGGTTCCTTGTGCTATCGGGAATCCTGCTTGCAGTTGCACTTTGTTTTTTCCCTGTAGATCCTGGCCCTGTCTTTCTTGGGGACCTTATCCCGATGGTGAATGTCCTGGGCCTTACCCTCTGGTATGTTTCCCAGGCTTTCAAAGTAGTGAATTCTACCTCAGGTGAGGACGAGAATTCTGTATTGGAGGCAACGGGCCAGTATTTTGAGAGAAATAAAAGAGTATTCGGGTATCTGACGGTTTGTGTCGCATGTTTGCATTTTTTAGTACCGGTTTCGGTGTTGCTATAAGGGTAAAGGTATATGGAAGAATATTCAGCAGAAAGAATTACTACTGCCGGGGTGTTGGTGAAGGATCAGAAGTACTTTGTGGCAAAACGTGACAAAGGCGGCTCTATCGGAGGGTTATGGGAATTTCCTGGGGGTAAGAACAGGTGGGGCGAAACCGAAGAAGAAACCCTCAACAGGGAATACCAGGAAGAACTGGGACTTGAGGTAAAGGTCGGGGCGTTGATCCATTCCCATGACTTCGTAAATAAAGGGACCCTCTATCATCTTAAAGCCTACCTTATCACCGCCAACGACTTTGAGGACCTTCCCCTTTTGGTACATACGACGTTTAAATGGGTCGATAAGGACGAATTGGGAACCTTGGACTTTGCTCCCAGCGACAGGAAAATCGTTGAGACTATATTGGGGTAATGGCAGGCTATGATTCTTTTGCCTTGATTTGGACTTGAAAGAATCAAATTCACATATCAGTCGCTTTCCCCACTATTGATGGCAGTGCAGATAAGGGTGATTTTGTCAGATGGTAACTCAGTTCTGGCTGAAGGTTTCCCGACGCCTGAAAGGGTAAACTCAACAATGCCTTTTCCTAGGTAATGGCATCTATTCCAGTGATGCAAACAATATCGGGTTGAATATGGAGCTGGACGCCATCTTAGCCGTCGCACTTGGAGGGCATAGCCTCGGGGGAGGGACAGTTATCGGTACTTTTTTTGGTGTGTTGATCAAGGCTTCTCTAGAAACCTATATCCGCTGCAACGGTACGGTATCTTCCTGGTGGAATAAAATCGTATTGTCTGCCTTGCCGTGTTTCTTTAACGTATTGCAGAGGGTGTTTGCGACAATCAAAGAGAAACGGAAATAAATACCGAATCCAACAGGTTTTCCGCAGAACCTTTCAGTTGCAGACGATACCCGATCACACTTTTTATAGGTTCTTTTCTATACGGTAGAGAGTCAGGATCTAGGCTCCTTCGACTTTATCGGTAGGTGCAGAGAATGGAAACAGGTTTTTGCAATGCGTTGGATTCTGAATTGCAAAGGATCAGCGAATCCTATAGCTCACGTAAAAATTCTGTGATTTCATTTGCGGTAAATTCCCATTGTTCTTCTGGTTCTATCAAGGCTGTCCCGTCACCTTTCTGTTTTCCGTAATTACCGAATTGGGCATGGTTTCCTCCCACGATAGTAACATATCTGGTATCTGCGGGAAGAAGGCTTTGAGCCTTTTCAATCTTTTCATCTGTTGCCAACAAGTCGAACTGGGCAGAGAGAGACAGTACAGGGAGTCTGGATAAAGAGAGGTCATTGCTTTTGGCAGGGTAGGCAGCAAGAAGGATAAGGCCGGAGAAAACCTGCTGGTGTTTTTCCACGAGCGTAGCTGCCATGGCACCCCCGAGGGAATGGCCCGCTGCAAACCAGGTTGTTACGTTGGGAAATGCCTCAGGTACCTTGGCTCCTCTTTGGGGGGCTAGGACTGCAAGATCGAAGGGCATTGGTACAATGACAACAAGTACCTGTGCTTCGTAGGCTATCTCTTGGGCAAGGGGCATATATGCTTCAGGTTCTACCAAAGCACCCGGGTAAAATACTATTCCGTGTTTCTTCTGCATCCCCTCGTACGCCAACGGTTTGACAGTGATCCAATCCCCTGTTTTTTCGGTTAGGGTAAAAAGTGTCTTTTGGTAAAAGGGTTCTTCCAAGGGTTTGTAAAAAGCACATGAAGTGAATGTCCCGGTAGTAAGGGCAATGAGGAAAAGTAGGGTACTGACACAGGTAAAAAAGGATTTTTTCTTCATTGGGGGAACCTCGTTCAGTGAATTAAGACTCTGAATAAAAACTATCCTTTTGGAATATACCTGTTTGCATCCCTTTCTGCAATTCTCACTTGTCGCAGGAGCCATGCGTGAACAAGAAGTTCGATTGTTCGTCCTGCAGATTCTCAGGTAATATGATATCGATTGGTAGGTCGATTACAACCTCTGAGGTCTGGTTTAACATATTTTTGCGATACAGTTGATAAATTGCCGTATATCCTTGGAAATCGGGGCGCTGGGATAACAGGCAGTCGACCTTGCCTTCAAGCATAGCTTTCCGGTTCTGTTCGATCAGGTCGTATCCTATCAGTACGGTTTGGCTCTTTCTCCCGATGAGGGAAATGAAATTTGCCACCCGATGCACCGCATCATTGACCACAAAGATTCCCCGTATATCAGAATACTGTCTATAGGCGTTTTCAATGAGGTCTTCGCCTCCTTCGGTCAGATTCATTACCAGTTCAACAACTTTATAGCCTTCTTTTACTTGGAAGAAGCAACGGAACCCTCGAGAACGTTCTGCGGAGTTGTAGGCTGATTTATGGGTCTGGATTGTCAGGTAAGTCCCTTTCTGTGGGTTGAGCAGATGCATCATCCTTGCAGCCAGATAGCCGCCACGGAACGGATTCTGCACAACCGATGCCACCGGGCTTGTATCAGGCAGGGGGGAATCGATAAAGGCATAATCGACATCTTTGTGGTTGTTGATAAATATCCTTGAGACTTCAGGTAGTACAGGAGGGAACAGCACTGCATCCGGGTTTTTCAAGAACAGTATTTCTCCCGACTTGAGAAAGGTTTCCGGCTTTGCCCGGTCGAATTCTACCAGGTCTATCGATACCGAAAGGGGCGAAAGTTCCTTTGCTGCTTTGAGTACCCCCTCATAGATCAGGTTCCAGTACCCAAACTCGGAGTGGAGCTTGGGAAGGAGAACCCCAATATGAAAGGTTTTGCTTAGCTTGAGATTACGTGCATACGTATTGGGTTGATACCCGTAATCGTGTACGATAGCCAGAATTTTTTCTATGGTCTCTGGAGCTACTCGACCTCTTTTATGTAATACACGGTCAACAGTCCCAATGGAAACATTAGCAAGTTTTGCAATTTCGGAAATGGTCATGGTTGTGGGGATATCCTTCTGTGAAAGATTTGTTTAAGTGTCGATAACGCAAGTATAGCATATACAATTATTCTGTCTAGAGTCAATTGGAAATAACAAAAGCAAAAATTAAATATAAGTAGCATAGAGAAATGGGCTATTGTAATAGAATTATAAAAAATAAATATTGACAGATATTATAAAAGGATTAACAATATAGCAGTCGATGCGTTAACGTAAACGCATATGATATCAATTTCACGAATGGAGGTTTTTGAATGAAGAAAATTGGAATGCTCTTGCTTGTCCTCGCACTTGTAATGACGGGTGTATGGGCAAATGGTTCGAAAGAAAGTGCTGCAAGCGGTAAAATGACTGTTGGTGTATGTATGCCTACCCAGTCCTCTGAAAGATGGATTAATGATGCTGCAAACATGAAAAAGCAATTGGAAGCACTTGGTTATACCGTTGACGTACAGTTTGCGGAAGACGATGTACAGGCACAGGTTTCCCAGATTGAGAATCTCGTGGCAAAACAAGTAAACTGCTTGGTTGTTGCCGCCGTTGACTCTTCTGCCTTGGTAAATGCTTTGGCTCAGGCCAAGGAAGCCGGTATTCCGGTAATTGCCTACGACAGACTTCTCATGGATACCGATGCTGTTTCTTATTATGCGACATTTGATAATAAAGGTGTCGGGACAAAGATTGCCCAATATATTGAAGAAACAAAGAAACTGAAAACAGCAAAAGCTGAAGGCCGTTCCTATACCTTTGAACTCTTCATGGGTTCCCCTGACGACAACAATGCCCTGTTCTTGTATAACGGCGTTATGGAAGTATTGCAGCCTTATCTTGACAACGGTGTTTTGGTCTGTAAAAGCGGAAGAACTTCTTTCAAAGAAACTTGCATACTTCGCTGGTCTCAGGAAACTGCACAGCAGTGGGCCGAAAACTATCTTTCTGCCTTCTATGCCAACGAGAAACTCGACATTGCCTGTACTGCCTTTGACGGTTTCGCTTACGGCCTCCGTTCAGCTCTCGAAGGTGCCGGTTATACCCTCGGTCAGGACTGGCCTTTGGTCACAGGACAAGATGCTGAGTTGATGGCTACCAAGAACATCATCACTGGCTACCAGACCATGAGTATCTATAAAGATACCCGTTTGTTGGCTCAGAAGTGTACTTCTATGGTCGAGGCCGTGCTCAAGGGAGCAAAGCCTGAGATCAATGATACAACCCAGTACAATAACAACAAGCTTGTTGTACCTTCCTATCTCTGCCAGCCGGTTGCCGTCGATAAGAGCAACTACAAGGCAATTATTGTTGATGGTGGGTATTATACCGAAGACCAGCTCAAGATCTGATTGGAAAAAAACGTGATCTGAAATACTGTGCGGTTTGCAGTGCAATCCGCACAGTACTGTAGTCATGGCTTTCCCTCCATTATCAATGTATGGGAACCCAGGCTTAACCATGAGAATGAGATCAGGAGCAAGGTATTTATGACTGATACGATCTTGGAAATGAAGGACATCACAAAGAAATTTACCGGTGTCCAAGCCCTTACCGAAGTTAACCTACAGGTAAAGCGTGGTGAAATCCATGCGCTTTGTGGGGAAAATGGGGCAGGCAAATCTACGCTGATGAATGTCCTGTCAGGGGTATACCCCTACAAGTCATACACTGGGCAGATAATCTATAATGGCAAAGAATGCCAATTTCACCAGATTCGCGATAGTGAGGAACAAGGTATCGTAATCATTCACCAGGAACTGGCTTTGATCCCGTATCTCTCTATTGCCGAGAATGTGTTTCTAGGAAATGAACAGGCAGACAACCATGGCGTCATTGACTGGTGGAAAACCAGAAAAAGGGCACAGACAGTGCTTGAGGAAGTAGGACTTCCCCATGAAGATGTCTCCAAGCCTATCAATAGCTTAGGCGTAGGGAAGCAACAACTTGTCGAGATTGCAAAAGCACTTGCCAAGAAAGTAAGCCTCCTGATTTTGGATGAACCCACAGCATCCCTTAATGATGAGGAGAGCGACCACCTGCTTTCCATCCTTCTGGACCTTAAGAAGAAGGGTATTACCAGCATCATCATATCCCATAAACTCTCTGAACTGACAAAGGTGGCCGACACCATTACCGTTATCCGCGATGGAGAAGTAATAAAGAACCTTGAGAGGGGAAGAGATGCCTTTGAAGAAGATGTAATCGTAAGGGCAATGGTAGGACGGGAACTTACCCAGCGATACCCTGCAAGGGAAAATTGCAAAATAGGCGAGCCGGTTTTTGCTGTGAAGCATTGGACTACCTACCATCCGGATGATGCAAACCGGATAGTACTGGAAGATGTCAATTTCACTGTCAATGCAGGTGAGGTAGTAGGGTTTGCAGGCCTCATGGGAGCTGGAAGGACCGAACTAGCTATGAGTCTGTTTGGCAAATCCTACGGGCAAAAGACCTCCGGGGAGATTTGGCTTCATGGCAAACAAGTGTCCATTGAAAATGTAGGGGATGCAATCCGCAATAAAATTGCCTATTGCAGTGAGGACCGAAAGCAATATGGGCTCGTCCTTACCGATGACATGAAACATAATATGACAATGGCTGCCTTGCCATATTTCTTTTCCAACCATGGTATTGTCAATTCGAACGACGTTATCCTGGAATCGGAAAAATATAAGAAATCCATTAATGTCAAAGCGTATTCAATTAACCAGAAAGTCGAAACACTCTCAGGTGGAAACCAACAAAAAGTCGTGTTGGCTAAATGGATTATGACCGCACCGGATGTTTTGATCCTGGATGAACCTACAAGGGGTATTGATGTCGGGGCTAAACACGAGATCTATCTTTTGATCAACGAATTGGCCAAGAGTGGGAAGGCCGTAATTGTCATTTCCTCAGAGATGCCTGAAGTAATCGGGATATCGGATAGGATCTATATCCTCAACGAGGGCCGCATTATCAAGGAAATGCAGAAAAACGAAATATCCCAGGAAGCCATCATGACTCATATTATCAGAGATGCAAACAGTCGAAGGAGAAAGTAAGCATGGAAACCCTTGCAGTTAAAAAATCAAAGGGACGTATCGACGTCAAACAATATGGAATGGTGTTGGCTTTGATAGCTATCTACCTTTTGTTCTTCTTTCTCACCGGGGGGACAAATGCCTCACCAACCAATATCAATAATCTCATTATGCAGAACGGATACATCATCATTCTCTCAGTTGGTATGTTACTCTGTGTTTTGACGGGAAACATCGACCTCGGTGTCGGTTCTGTAGTCGCCGTTTGTGGTGCTTCCGCTGCAATTGCAGTGGTTGACTTTCATCTTCCGGTTTTTGTCGGTTTCCTTTTTGCCTTGGGAATCGGGGGGCTATTCGGTGTGTTTACCGGATTTTTTGTTTCGGTGCTCAGTATTCCTCCGTTTATCGTAACGCTTGCTACCATGTTGATAGGGCGTGGTTTTACCTACACCATCTTACAGGCACAGACAAAAGGACCGCTACCTCCGTCCTATACCAAGATAGGTGCAGGATTCTTGCCTTCTGCCAAGGTTTCAATTTTCGGGAACCAACTTGACCTTCTCTGCCTGATAATAGCTCTTACCGCATCAGTCTTGATAATACTTTCTACGGTGCATTCAAATAATACAAAGCGGAAATATGGTTTCCCCATAATTCCAGAATGGCAGGAACTGATTAAAATTGGCCTTATTCTGTTTTTAGTCTGGTTCCTGCTTATAAAGCTTGCTTTATATAAAGGCATTCCGTATGTGTTGCTTTTAATGGGCGTGCTGGTAGCTTTTTATCATTTCCTTACAGAAAAAACAGTTGCAGGAAGACAGATTTATGCTTTGGGTGGTAATGCAAAGGCTGCAAGGCTTTCAGGTATTAACACTCGGAAAGTCTATTTCTGGGTCTATGCAAACATGGGACTTCTTTGTGGAGTGGCAGGTATAGTGCTTTCTGCCCGAAATGCTTCTGCAACCCCCAAGGCCGGAGACGGTTTTGAGATGGATGCAATATCTGCGTGTTATATCGGCGGTGCTGCGATTGCCGGTGGGTCTGGAACTATCATCGGGGCGGTGGTTGGCGCCTTGATCATGGGTATTCTCAATAACGGGATGTCTTTGGTTGGACTTTCAACCGATATTCAGAAAATCGTGAAAGGAATGGTGCTTCTCGGCGCAGTTACGGTTGATCTGGTTTCAAAACAAAAGAAAGCCTGAGTTTTTCTTTGGGGTATGTCAAAGAATTAAGAAGCTTTTTAATGGAAGAAACCTTCACCTGCTTTTCTTGTAAAGACAAAAACAATGCTTTATGAATGTTGTTTTCAAGTTTGCAAGAGAGCAGGGGAATCTTATGTAAAAAAGACTTTAGGCAGCGAATAGGTTGCCTTGTAGTAAGGAAAAAAGAATGGAAAGAAAACCTCTCAAGGAATATGAGTTCTGGCTACTAGTCGGTTCCCAGTTCCTCTATGGAATCGAAACCTTGGAAAAGGTTGCCCAACATGCGGTCATTATTGCTGAAGGATTGAATACTGCGAAGCAGATTCCCTGTAACGTCGTGTATAAGGCTACGATGAAAACCCCTGAGGAAATCGAAAAATGGATAAAGGAAGCAAACTATGACGATTCCTGCGCAGGAATCATCACCTGGATGCATACCTTCTCCCCATCCAAAATGTGGATCAATGGCCTTAACCTATTGCAGAAGCCCTATTGCCATCTGCACACGCAGTTCAATAGGAATATACCTGACCAAGGCATAGACATGGATTTTATGAACCTGAACCAGTCAGCTCATGGGGACCGTGAACATGGCTTTATTGCAGCAAGGATGCGTCTGGGGCGTAAGATAGTCGTTGGTTACTGGGAAGACGAAGATGTACAGTCTGAACTTGGGAAATGGATGCGTTCAGCTATAGGTGCAATCGAGAGCAAGAACCTAAAGGTTGTTCGTTTCGGTGACAATATGCGTAATGTCGCTGTTACAGAAGGGGATAAGGTCGGGGTGCAAATGCAACTCGGCTGGCAAGTGAATACCTGGGGTGTCGGCGATTTGATCAAGGAAATAGACAACGTGACAGAAAGCGATGTCGATGAGCAAGTTGCATCGTATCGAAAGCTCTATGATTTTGCTACCGACAACCTTGACTCAATCCGCTATCAGGCGAAGGAAGAGATAGCAATGCGCCGGTTCCTCGATCGTGAAGGGGCAATGGCCTTTACCAACACCTTTGAAGACCTGCAGGAATTGAAACAACTTCCTGGACTTGCCTCCCAGAACATGATGGCTTTGGGTTATGGCTATGGTGGGGAAGGGGATTGGAAAGTCTCGGCAATGACTGCCTTGATAAAGCGTATGACCGAGGGGATGGGCGGTGGTACCGCATTCATGGAAGACTATACCTATGACCTCGAGAAAGGTAAGGAATTGTCTTTAGGTGCCCATATGCTTGAAGTTTGTCCCTCCCTTAGCGCTGATCGTGCCAGAATTGAAGTGCATAAACTGGGTATAGGAGGCAAAGAACCTCCAGCCCGGTTGGTATTCGAAGGTCATAGCGGGAACGCCGTGGTGGCCTCCCTTGTCGATATGGGAGGTCGTCTGAGACTCATTGTCCAGGATATTGAAGCGGTGAAACCCAAATATAAAATGCCCAACCTTCCCGTTGCCCGTATTATGTGGAGACCTGAACCGGATTTGATAAGCGGAGCCCACATGTGGATCCTGGCCGGAGGTGCTCACCATACTGTCCTGAGTTTTGATGCGGATGCAACGATGCTTGAAGATTGGTGTGAGATTATGGGGATTGAATTTGTGCATATTGGTAAGGAATCAACAGTAGCGGGAATGAAACAGCAGTTATTTCTTTCCGACCTTGCCTGGAAATTGAGATAGAGGTCTTATAATAAGTAGGCTTGCCGTGATGGTCTCATCGCTGCAAGCTTACTTTTCAGAATCTATGGGTATGTTCAATCTGCAATACCGAGCTGTTATCACCTCGAAGTAACAGAATTTTGCCTTGCTTGGTTACGTTGCTGATTGGTTATTGCCGAATATCATTTTTCTTAATTTATCAACGAGACCAACCTTTTTTATGTTTACTAACGATTTGGTTTTTATTTTAGGATAGGTCACTAGGTTTGCATACAATGTGAGGTTTTCCGTATCGCTTTTCTTTGGCACAAGAAATGTGAAAGTCACAGATTCCTGGATATCAAGCGGTTTTGTATCAGTAAAAAGAATATTGCCATCGGCGTTGCAGATTGATAACTCAACAGGAATAAATGAGAGGCTTCTTCCACTTTGGACAGCATGTACACTGACTGTCAGGTATTGGCCTTCTTCGATTTCCTTCTCTGTTTGGATTTCCAATCCAGTTACATTTAAATATGATGTAATTTTTTCTCTGATCAATTGCAGGTAACTCTGTTCCTCCGGCTGTTCGTGTTCTCGGATTGATGGACCCATAAAATATTGGCTAAGAACGTCCTGAATTCTATAGAATGATTGCATTGTTTCATTGAAATTCTGCTGTTCTGTTATAGAAGAAAGTTCGAGCTCGACCTGTTTCTTCAGTGTCTCCTTCTCTTCTGTTTGGATCTGCTTCCAGACTTTTTTATCAAGTGTCACAAATTGTTGATAATTTCCCTGTTGAGATTCTTTTCCTTCAAAAACGGAAATCTGATCAGTTAGCAGGAGTAAATGAAAACTGACATATTCATCGATCTGGTCAAGGAATTTTCCCAAGTCTATCAATTCTTCAGCTTGGACCCATGAAGTTCTGCTTTCTTTGATCAGTTCTGTTTTTAAACCCTCTTCAAGATTGGTCCTGGCAATCTGTTTTGCATCGAGCAAGGATATTTTTGAGATGCCCTCGCTGACATAAGCATAGGGAGAGTGGACCAATTGGGTAATCAAGCTATCTCTCCTTGTTTCTATGGCCGTGAGATACTGTCTATACTTCCCATCGATCATTCCCTCAACGCAGGGACCCCATATTGTTGACTGCAGACTTTCCCTTGCGTTCTTTAGAATTGTTACTTCCTCTGCCTTTTGCATGTCTGGATATCGTGAAGAGAGAATTTCATCAGCCTTTTGTTTCGCGGCGAGGGTTTTTCTTGCCTTTTGGCCTTCCCAGGCATCTTTATTGAGAATGGCATACGTTGTTTGTCCGGTAGCTTGGCTATAAAGCTCCTCAATGTACTGGATTTCCTCAAATTCTTGGGTAAGTTCCTCGGATATACAACTTTCCATTGAATTTGAAGAATGATTATCATCGTGCAATGATATGGCGGTAGTATATGAGGTTATCTTTGTTTGAATCTGTGAGGCCAGAGCAAGGAGTGCTTGTTTTTTTGCACTCTCCTTATCGATGCCTATGTTGTCACCATGCACAGTTGCCGAGCCTACAAAGTATTTTTCATTAGGATAATTGATGGATTGGAACAAAGGAGGGGGAAGTTCTTGAACAGAGGTGCATGAACTGAGTATCAGTACAATCGCAAAAACGATGCAAGCAATAGGAAGAACTTGTCTGTATTTTTTTAAATTGTTCTTATCCATGGAAATAGGATAGCACCAATATTTGATGGAGTAAAGATTAGTCGCGGTTGGAAAAGATAAAGCAACCAAAGGATTATTCTTCCAGCGGTAGTAGGCATGAGTTTCGCAGATTACCTGCAAGTGAGGTACAATAAGAAAACACACAGATCCTGGCTATAACCGTCTCTGTGTGTTCCCTTCAGTGAAATATTATACGTACCAAGGTAAGCAAAACTGTCAGTCCAAGTTCTCTACAGCAGCTTTCTCTACCGCAAGGCCTTTCTTGTAATTGGCAAAGAATGCATTGAAACCATCGATATCTTCCTTGGTGGGAGCTATGGTGATAGCCTCGCTTGAAGCAAAAACATCCTTTGTAAGGAATTCCTGTAGTGTTTGCCCTTTCCCCTGTACCAAGTAGGAAGCAAGAAGGGCTATGCCCCAGGCACCACCTTCCCCTGCTGTTTTTAAAACTGAGATGGGAGTATGCATGGCTGCTGCCATCATTGTTTGTCCAACCTCTGCGGTTTTGAAGAATCCCCCATGGCCGTTGATCGAATCGACTTCAACATGCTCTTTCTCAAACAGGATATCCATACCAGTTCTCAATGCTCCCAGGGCAGTGAAGAGCTGGGCCCGCATGAAATTGGCAAGGGTGAAATTGTTTTTTGTCTGGCGAACAAACAAAGGACGACCTTCGTAGATGCCAGTCATGGTTTCCCCGGAGATGTAGTTGTAGGGAAGCAATCCGCCACAATCCTTATCACCTTCCAGAGCCTTTTGCAGGAGTGTATCGTACAGCTTGCCTTTTTTGATTGGGTTTCCGGTAGCCTCAAGGACTTCATTGAACAGATTCATCCAATGGTCATATTCCCCGGTACAGTTGTTGGCATGGGCCATAGCCACCAAGGAACCGTCAGGAGTAGTGACCAAATCGATATATTTGTTATAGCTTTTGGAGAGTTCTTTCTCCAGGACAATCATTGCAAATACTGAAGTTCCAGCCGAAACATTTCCTGTTCTCTGGGCGACACTGTCAGTGGCAACCATTCCTGTCCCTGCATCACCTTCTGGAGGGCAGAGAGGTATTCCCGGGGACAACGCTCCTGTTGGATCAAGCAGCAGAACTCCCTCAGCAGTAAGGTTTCCCGCATTCTCTCCGGCAACCAATACTTTGGGGAGAACAGAAGCAATCTTCCAAGGGAAAGCATAGCCGTTGACCAATGAGTCAAACTGGCTGAGCATGGTTTTGTCATAGTCTTTGGTGTTCACATCGATGGGGAACATCCCTGACGCATCGCCAATACCAAGCACTTTTTTCCCTGTCAGTTTCCAATGCACATAGCCAGCGAGGGTACATACATATGCCAAATCAGTAACATGTGCTTCTTTGTTGAGGATAGCCTGATACAGATGTGAGATTGTCCAACGTTCGGGAACAGGGTAGCCAAAGAGATCTGAGAGCTGGTCTGCAGCGTTCTCTGTAATGGTGTTTCTCCAGGTCCTGAAAGGGACAAGCAGATTGTCATTTTTATCGAAGGCAAGGTAGCCATGCATCATGGCGCTTATCCCAAGGGCTTGTATCTTGGTCAGTGCTACCCCGTATTTTTCCTGCACATCATATTTGAGGTTTTGGAAACTTGTGGCAATGCCTTTCCAGACATCATCTAGGGCATACGTCCAGATTCCATCTACCAAGGAGTTTTCCCAATCGAAACCACCTTGGGCAATAGGCTCGTTTTTAGCATTGACTAATACTGCCTTGATCCTGGTAGAACCCAGTTCGATGCCCAAGATTGCATTTCCTTCAACGATTTCCTTTGCTGTCTCATTCTCTTGCATTGTTTTCGTCCTCATGGTTTTGGTTCGTGTAATGGTTACCTGCACGCTTGGAATTTTTCCTTTGGCGTTGCAGGGAAGAAATACTCAATTCAGGCATATGGGTTGCCAATACCCTATAGTTTATACTTGGCCTCTATACTTTTCGTTGATAGGTTCCATAAAACTTTTTTACCAAGAGTAATGGCAATTGCCTCGTATCGACAGCGATAATTGTAATATAGATATCATTTTCAAACAACTATATACAGCGTAATTCTGTGTCCAAAGCAGGTTTACAGGAGTATTTTGCATACAGAAAGAAACCATGAAAGGCGGCAAGCCAAAGTGTCAGCAGCACAATTTGCTTTCTTGGTTATTGATGCTCATTTGCTCAATAAAGAGAAGTGCCAAAGCTCTGTCAAATTGGGTTCCCGCATGTTTCTCTATTTCCAGAAGTGCTTCTTTGGAAGTCATGCTCTGTTTATATGTTCTCTCTCCTGTCATTGCATCATAGGAATCTGCGATAGCTACTATTTTCGATTGAAGCGGGATTTCAGAGTCCTTGAGCCCTCTTGGATATCCTTTGCCATCCAACCGTTCGTGATGGGCCAATACAAATCCGGCGAGATCATTCATTTCGGGTACGCTGGATAAAATCCTGAACCCGATTTCCGGATGGCGTTTGATTTCCTGCCATTCTTTATCAGTCAGCTTCTCTGGTTTATTCAGGATATTTTCCTCGATTCCGATTTTCCCAATATCGTGGAGCAACCCCAAGGTCTTCAATTCATTGATTGCACTTTCGCCTAGACCCAAGGCTTTCCCGATCAGCTCACAGTGTTCACTCACCCTTCTGGAATGAAATTCCTCACGTTTATTTTTCTCATGTAACGTGTTGATAATAGTGTAGATAACATTGTTCCTGATACTGAGGGTCTGGAAAAGTTTTGCACGGTTCAATTGGACTTCTGCCCTTTTGAGCATTTGCTGAAGTGTGTCTGTGGAATCTTGAAGAGTCTCCAGTCCGAAGGATATCGTGCGTTTAAGATAGTTGACACTGGAACAGGAGAACTGTTTCTGAATAGCGTCCTCGATTTCAAGGACCTTGTCAGACGTTGTGTCAGGGAAAAGCATAATGAATTCATCCCCGCCGATCCTTGCACAATAATCACAAATGCGAAGGTTGTTCGATAAGATTTTAGCCAGTTCCTTGATCAGGCAATCTCCTGCATCGTGGCTAATGGTATTGTTTACCAGATACAGGCCATTGATATCTCCAATGGCAATCGTGAAAGGTGCTTTGATTGCATTCCCGATTTGGTTGACATAGGTACTGAAATGGGTGCGGTTATACAGACCGGTAAGGGAATCGGTAGAGTTTGCATGGGAAACCCGTTCTTCGACTGCTTTCCGTTCCGAAATATCTGTTACCATACATAAAGTCATTGGCTGCTTACCATTTTCCTGACGAAGGGAAGAGATCAGGACAGTAGTCCACACATAGGTCCCATCTCCTCTGAGGAATCGCTTGTCATGGGAGTAGGAAGCAATTTTGCCCGCCTTGAAATCCTTTATCTTGGCTAGGTCCAATGGATAGTCTTCAGGATGGGTGATGCTCATCCAATCGTTTTTCAGCAGGTCTTCTTCGGTTCTTCCCAGGATTCTCAAGTACTCGGAATTCATGGCCAGCCTTTTGCCCGTCTCAGGGTCGGTAACGGTGATGCCCACGGGTGCCTGGTTAAATATTGTCTTGAACCGATATTCGCTGCTTTCCAATCGGGCCTGCATGGAATTTCGCTTATAAATGGTAAGAAATAGGTTGCCAAGGACGGCAGTTGCCAAAGGATAAAGAACCAAAACCGAAAGGGCATTCGTTCGGAAAATGGGGGAAGCCAGGTCCTTGGGGATGAAAAGCAAGCTGGCAATCATGAAAGAATGGAGGACAATTCCAATATATAGGAATTCCAAGCGATTTTCAGTACCCTTGGTACAGTAGCTTTTAGCTTTGAATTTCCGCCATAACATTCCGATAGCAGAGGCGGAGAACAGCATGAAAAGCACAGCCGCTTTTCCCGTTCCGCCTTGTAAGAATGCATAGATGCTCATTGAGACAAGGGCAAAGAGGGTGGGGACCCAACCAAAGAATATTGCAGTAAATGCTAGAAACAAGGAACGTGAGTCGAGTGCAAGGACAGGGAATGTATCATATGAACATTTCATGAGAATAAGTCCAAATGAGCTGATAATGAGACCTAGCACTAGTTCAATGTAGGTAATCTTTTGTTCGGTTTTCTGTGAATACAGAAAATAGAGAACTGAAAGTGACAAAAGCAACGAGATATTATAGAAAATAACATTAAACATCAAATAAAAATCCCCTGGGAAAATTCTGCGTGGTGATAGATATATAGAGAAATTGGAAAAAATGCTAGAGATTGTACATGGCTGGGAGAATTTGATAGGTATGTGAAAAACCTATAACGTTATTACATCTGGTGATTTTTCACGACATAGTTCAAAACCGTTACTGCTATTTAACTCGGTGGTGCACCTGTAAAAAAGGACCGTTTCAAAAAGTACTTTCTGAAACAGCCCTTTCTTTGCATTGGAAATACAGTGTATTACATCACTGTCCCGTTTTTGATAACGGCATTCTTGTTGATGACGATAATACCGTCATGGATAGAATACATGGCAAAATCACCTTCCTGGCGGGGGATATCATCGATACCGATGCGGCATCCATCACCGATGCGGGCATTCTGGTCTATGATAGCCTTTCTGATAATCGTTCCCTTGCCGATGCCGATGTTTGGAATCCCTTTCTTGGTGTTTTCAAGTTTTTGCTCATCGGTCTCATAGAAAGAAGCTCCCATACAGTAGACACCGTCAAGGCTTGCCCCGGATTCAATCAACGTACGGACACCGATAATCGAGTTGACGATATAGGCATTGGTAATAATCGAACCTTCGGAAGCCAGTGAACAGCTGATATTGCAGAAGTTCACTTTCGTTGCCGGCAGGTGGCGGCGGTGGGTATAAATGGGCATTGTCTCATCATAGAAGTTGAACTGTGGGTTTATCGAGGCAAGATCGAGGTTGGTCTCATAGAAAGCCTTGATCGTTCCGATATCTTCCCAGAAACCATTGAAGAGGAATGTGGCCACTTTGCGGGTCTTGATCACATCAGGGATTATTTCCTTGCCAAAGTCAGTCTTATCATTGTTGAGCACTTCTTCCAACGTCTTGGCATTGAAAATATAGATACCCATGCTTGCAAGGTACTCGTTAGACGATCCTACCTTGAGATTCAAAGCCTCTTTCATATATGTCTCAGGAATCTTGTAGTCACTGATATCGAGGTCATTGGCTGGTTTTTCATAGAATTTCTGGATATAGCCCTTCTCATCGGCACCGATAATCCCAAGGCCCGTGGCTTCCTTCCTGCTAATTGGTTTCGCGGCGATTGTAAGTTCTGCACCACTGGCTATATGGCGGTCAAGCATTTCCTGGATATCCATGCGGTAGAGCTGGTCACCACTGAGAATGATATAGTAGTCGGCATTCTGGTCATGGAAATGCTTGAGGTTTTTCCTTACTGCATCGGCAGTCCCCTGGTACCAGCTTTCGCTGTGATAGGTCTGTTCGGCTGCAAGGATTTCTACGAATCCATTGGAGAAAGTGTCAAAAATATACGTATTGGAGATATGGTTGTGCAAGGAAGCGGAATTGAACTGGGTCAGGATATAGATCTGCCTGATCCCACTATTGATACAGTTTGAGATTGGGATGTCCACCAGACGATATTTCCCTGCGAAGGGAACTGCTGGCTTTGATCTGTCCATGGTCAAGGGATAGAGTCTCGTCCCCTTTCCACCACCGAGAACGATTGCGATTGCCTTTTCCTTTTTTACCATGTTTTTTTCTCCCTTATGCTGGTTTCGTATATATTCAGATAAGATCGAGCTGATCTTTCCCAGGTTGCGTCAGAATCCATACACCTGATTCGAATAAGGTCCATTTCCTTTGATCCTTTTTCCCACCAGTATAATGCTCGTTTAACGCCCTCAATTATAGCATCTCCGCTTATTGTTTTAAAGAGAATTCCGGTGCCCTCCTGAGGGCTTTCATCCAGATCTATGATGCTGTCGGCTAATCCTCCTGTCTTTCGGGCAATAGGGAGCGTCCCATAGCGAAGGGAATACAGCTGGTTCAACCCACAGGGTTCATAGCGGCTTGGCATCAAGAAGAAGTCTGAGGCAGCCTCGATACGATGTGCCCCGCGGTTGGAGAACATAATGTTCACCGAGAGGTTCTCATACCTATTTGCCAGTTCCAGCATTTGCTTTTCCATGCGTTCGTCACCGGTACCCACAATGAGCATCTGCAAAGGGTAATCGCGTACCAGCTTTTCAAGGGCACAGGGAGAGCCTTCAAGTAATTCGACGAACCCTTTTTGGTCTGCTATGCGGCTGATCATGCTGATAAGTGGAATATTGGGGTCAACGGGAAGCTTGAATTCTTTCTGGACCAAAGCCTTGGTCTTTGCTTTTCCCTGCAGATCCTCACGAGAAAAATGGTCATCAAAGAAGGTGTCGGTCTGGGGATTCCATTCCTCATAATCAATGCCGTTGATAATCCCGCAAAGATTGTTGCTTCTTTCCCTCATAAGGTGATCTAATTTGCAACCATATTCGGCAGTCTGGATTTCCTTGGCATAGGTAGGGCTTACCGTAGTGATGGCATCGGCAAATTCCAGACCGGTCTTGAGCATGTTGACCCGTTTTTCAGGTGTGTCGCCACTGAACATCCGCTTGTCGCTCTGAAGGTTTCCACCCAATAGCTGCAAACGGGAGAAGTCTCCCTGGTAAGCCAGGTTGTGTATGGTCATAATGCTTGCAGTCCCACTAAAGAATGCATCCCGTTCAAGGTCCATCAGGTAGGGGATGAAACCGCAGGTCCAATCGTGGCAATGTATGATTTCAGGTTTCCAGTGCAAAGCCTTGCACAGAGGCAATGCTGCTTTGTTAAGGAGCATGTATCGTTCAAGGTTGTCACTGTAGGGGGTATAAGAACTATCGCCGTAGATGCCTTTCCTGTTTTGAAACCAGGGGTGGCAGAGAAAATAGAAATGGACGTTGTCGAGTTCTGTCTCAATAAAAGTGACTCGTTCGGTTTTCCCGAGAAGCGGTATATCGATACCGATTGTCATATCGGAAAAACCAGAAATGTCCATATTGCCATAACATGGAACTAACACCCGAACATCAGAACCGAGGGAGGATAATGCGGAGGAGAGAGCCCCTACCACATCAGCCAAACCCCCGGATTTTGAAAACGGCACAGATTCACTGGAAACCATGAAAATATTCATAAACCAA
Source organism: Sphaerochaeta pleomorpha str. Grapes (assembly GCF_000236685.1). NCBI lineage: Bacteria > Pseudomonadati > Spirochaetota > Spirochaetia > Spirochaetales > Sphaerochaetaceae > Sphaerochaeta > Sphaerochaeta pleomorpha. The sequence goes on from NC_016633.1 coordinate 3,349,115, forward strand.
TTAGAACACTAACCGTAGGGTATCGTCAAGGATAAAAAGCCAAATCAGAGTGCTATCTAGCGGTATTCCCGGCCTTCAATCTCATCAATGTATTCACTTGCGCAATGTGCGGCAATGGCTCCATCGCTTGCTGCGGTGATCAACTGTCGGAAAACAGTATCGCGGACATCACCCGCTGCATACAGGCCCTTCTCTTTGGTTTCCATTTTTTCGTTCGTGATAACATAGCCGCTCTTATCAAGCAGTTTGGCATCGAGCAGTGCTGTCTGGGGAAGCATCCCGACAAAAATAAACACGGCATCGAAATCCCTGTGGTATTCTTCCCCTGTGACGAGGTTCTTCAGGATAACACCGGTTACGCGATTTCCATCCCCCTCGATCTTGGTAAGGGTTTGTTGCATCACCGTTTCAATATGTCCGTTCCTGTTCACTTGGTCGACTAGGTTGTCCTGGGCTCTGAAGCGGTCCTTGCGGTGTACGATTACCACGTCGTCAGAAAGTTTGGAAAGGTAGAGGGCATCGGTCAAAGCGGTATCACCACCACCTACGACAAGGATTTTCTTTTTCTTGAAGAAAGGACCGTCACAGGTACCACAATAGGAAACCCCTTTGCCCTGGTAGGTTTCTTCACCCTCGACCCCAAGGTGACGGTGTTTTGCCCCGGTTGCAATGATTACTGCCTTGGCCTGGTAAGTTTCCCCGCTTGTAGTAGCAATAAACACATCCTTCTCTTTTTTTAAGGAAGTGACAGAACCATAGACAATTTTGGCCCCGAATTGTTCTGCCTGGGACTGGAATTTTATGCCAAGGTCATATCCACTTACCGGTTTGTCAAATCCTGGATAGTTCTCTACCATGTCGATATACATTGTTTGTCCGCCGGGGGCCATTTCTTCAATGAGAGTAACGCTTCTCCCTGCGCGGGCTCCATATTGGGCAGCGGCCATTCCTGCTACACCTGAACCTATGATAAGTATATCCTGTTCAACCATTGATTTCCTCCAGTTTGCGAATTTTTTCAAGTAATGCCAATTCCGCATCGCTTTTTCTGACATAGGCAGGCCCCGTTCCGATATCATCAGGACCATTATCCCTGAATTTCTTGAATCCAAGCCTGATTAAGGTCAATGCTAGGTTTGCAGATGGATTGCCATCGACAAAAAGTGCCCCGTCATAGTTTTTCAGCTGATGGGAAAAAGCGACTGCATCGGGACCGGTTACCAACGTACTAGTATGGCCTTCAAGCAGTTTTGCAATTTCATCACCATCGCAATCGAGGTCAGGGGTCTGCCGTTTTCCATCAGCGTAAATTGCCGTGTAAAAACGTTTTTTCCTGGCGTCAATCGCAGGAACGACCGCACCATTGAAGAAGCTTACGCACTCATACAGGGCATCAAGCGTAGATATCGAAACCAAAGGAATCGATGCAGCCAGTGCAACGCCCTTGCAGGCACTCATGCCTATTCTCAGTCCGGTAAAAGACCCGGGACCGTTGGTACAGACCAATAAATCCAAGTCTTTCAGGATAAGGCCATTGTGCTTACACAGCTCAAGCATCTGGGGGACCAGCGATTCGGAATGTTGAGCTCCGTTTGCGATAGTCCTGGTCTCAAACCGTTCAAACAGGTTGTCTTCTGTTCCCCTGGCGAGACAAAGGGCCATGGCTTCAGTCGATGTGTCGACACTTAGGATGTTCATAGTTCGATTCCCTCAATGGTAATGACGCGTTCTTGGTTAGGCATAATGGAAATATCGACATAAATAGTCGAATCGGGAAGCATTTCCTGAATTTTTTCACTCCATTCGATCAAGGTTATACCTTTTCCGTACAACATTTCCTCACCGCCGATCATTTCGAATTCATCAGTCCCGCTGAGGCGATAGAGGTCCATATGGAAGAGTTTGTATTTCCCTTCATATTCCTGGATCAAGGTAAAGGTGGGGCTGACGATGGCTTCGTTGATTTCCAGTGCCTGGGCAATCCCTTTGGCAAGCACCGTTTTACCTGCTCCCAGACTTCCGCGTAAAGAAATCACTGAGCCGCCCTTACAAACAGAGCCAAGGCGGCGTCCGAGCTCAATGGTTTCCTGGGCGCTTTTGCTAATTATTTGCATGGTATGCTATTCCTCTTCATGGTCATGGTTGCAGGAACACCCTTCTTCCCCATGCTGATGGCCACACGAGCAGGCATGTCCTTCTTCCTGGGCCTCGAAAGAAACCTCGAGGTCGTCGGTATCTTCCTTTCCCTGGATATGGAAAGGTTTTTCTTTCCTTGCTCTCTGTAATTCCTGTTCCTTGAGCATGGCAGTATCTACGAATTCCTGTACTATCGGGGATGCAAGGGCCTCTCCTGTAGCATTCTGATAGTCTTCCATCAGTTTGATGATAACAGGATCGTTTCCGTCAATATTGCGGGCTAGTTCCAGAAATTCCCTGGCTTCGTCAAATTCTTCATCTTTGAGATGGAGATAGGCGAGATTGGAAAGCAGGGTGAGGTTCTCTGCATCCAGATCGACCGCTGTGTTGAGATAGTTCTTTGCAAGCTCTGTTTTTCCACTCTCCAAGGAGCAGATGGCAAGTTCGTTATAAATGTCACTGCTGCTCTCGCCGAGGGCGAGGCATTTGAGGAAAGCTTCTTCGGCTTGGGAAAATTGCTCAAGTCTTCTGAAAGCCCAGCCCTTGAGAAACCAGCCGTTCCATACCTTTGGGTTTTCCGTCAGGTAGGGTTCCAATAACGTAAGGGCTTTTTCCTCGTTATTCATCTGGATCTCGTCGTAGGCCTGCATCAGCGCCTTGTCATTGTTCAGTTTGTTGTCGATATCTGAGACGATGCGCTGGACATGGGTCTTTTTGTCACTATCCTGGGCAAGGTCGAGATAGCGGTCGAGATAGTTCTTTGCAATTTCGATATTACCCTGGTACATATGAAAGAATCCGAGTTCGTTGAGGAGATTCTCATCGTCACCGAGTTTCTCGAGTCCTTCGTTAAGGGTGTTCAAAGCTTTTTGCTGGTAGAAATCGTATTGGGTCCCTTTCTTCTCATCCAGGGCCGCACGCTTGCTATATAAGGTCGCAAGGTTGATAAACGTTGCACTCTGAGGATACAGGTGGTTTACCGTCAAAAAGAGTTCCTCTGCAAAATCAAGGTCATTGTTCTTTTCCTTGGCAATCGCTGCAAGGTTGAGTTCGTTCACTGCATCGCTTTGGGAAGCCAGGACAAAATCCCTGTAATAGGCAAAATGGGGGTGTTCTGGGTTGTAGGCAATGATCTTGAGCATTCCCGCTATGATCATCTCTATGCTGATTTCTGTAGTTGCATCTATTTCTTTCTTTCCATCGGGAAGTTGCACCGGTATTTCGATGGAACTGTCGACATGGAAGCCGTTGATGTCCCTCTCCATAGAGGAGGGTAGGTGAATAAAGAGTAGATCTTTGAATTTCTGGTTCTGTTCTGTCATGGATTATTGTTTCCTGTATGCAAGAAAAACCTGCGGTGCCGGTACCGGAGAATGCTCTTGAACCTGTGGTTCAAGGGGGATGCCAGTTGTGCTGAAGATTCTGTTCCATTAAACCCCGAAAGGTTGGATCAATGCAACTCAGCTATGCCGTATCCCGTAATTGTAATTTGAGCCAAGAGACTATGGCTCCGGGCGAACACCGCAGGAACTTGTCAAATATCGAGGGACAGGTTTCCCTGTCACGTCTACATCCTACAATAAGAATAGGGTTTGTAGAAGAGGGTTGAAAGAAAAGAAAACGGGGCCCGAAGGTCCCGTTTCCCTGGACATAGCCCAGACTATAAAAAGTCTCTTAGAGTGCTGGAGAATCACCAAGGAGTGAATCCAGATCAATATCCTCTTCCATGGCCAGTGCATCACCAGAGGAAAAGCCTTCGGCGGCTTCCAACTCAAGTGCGACATCGTCCATCAAAGGAATATCATCCAACCCGTCGATAGTCGAGAGGTTATCCATTGCCTTGGCAATACTTTCCTCGATGAGCTTGTTGCTCGTCGTGAAACTTTCTGCATATTCTTCGAGTTCGGCGTTATGGGTGTTGACCAAGTCGAACTTTTCTTGGAGTTCTGCTTTCTCCTTGCGGAGCATTGCAATCAAACCTGCGGCTTTCTTGGTACGCAGTTCCAACAATTGAACGGTATCGACAACTGACATAGCCACTCCTTCCTAAAGTCTGGACAAATACCTCCCGGTTATTTACCGAGGGTAACCTTTACCTGGGCAACGAGAGCAGAAAAAGCTGTTTTGTCTTCAATAGCCATATTGGAGAGAGCCTTTCTGTTGATCTCAATGTTTGCGAGGGTCAAGCCATGCATGAACTGAGAGTAGTTGAGACCCTCAGCCTGTACGGCTGCGCTGATTCTTGCGATCCAGAGCTTGCGGAAGTCCCGCTTGCGCTCTTTACGACCACGATATGCATATTTACCAGCTTTTGCAACTGCGTCTTTTGCAACACGGTTGTTGGTACTTCTGCGTCCATAGTAACCTTTTGCAAGGTCAAGAATCTTCTTTCTTCTGTCCTTGTGTTTTGTTCCGTCTACTGCTCTTGGCATTTTCCCACCCCCTACGCGTAAGGAAGCATAGTTTTGGCTCTTTTTGCTTCCATGTCGGCTAGAATTCCAGTTGCACGAAGGTTACCCTTACGCTTGCTGCTCTTCTTGGTGAGAATATGGCGAAGACCTTGCTTTTTATAGCGGACCTTGCCAGTCCCGGTAACGTGGTAACGCTTTGCAGCGGACCGTCTTGTTTTCATCTTGGGCATTTTTTGCACCTTCCATACTTGCGCTCACAAGGAACAAGAACCCCTTGGAGCAGCATATTCAACATCCCATACAGGATACTGTTTAGAAATTAGTCTTTTTTGGCAGCAGATGGATTGTTTTTCAGAGGGCTGACAATCATGCTCATCATCTTGCCTTCCATCAATGCATCGCGGTCAAGGTTGAAACCTACACCATTTTCAGTCAGTTGGGCAAGTATCTTATATAATACTACCTTACCAAGTTCAGTGTGAGCGAGCTCACGACCGCGGAAACGGATACTTACCTTGACTTTATTGCCTTCGGCGAGGAAATCACCGATGAATTTTGACTTAGTCTCAAGGTCGTGTTTCTCGATCTTGGGCTGCATTCGGATTTCCTTGATCTTTATTACGGTTTGGTTTCTTTTTGCATCCCGAATCCGTTTTTCCTGTTCATACCGGTACTTTCCGAAGTCCAGTATCTTGCAAACAGGTGGGTTTGCGGTTGGGGACACTTCCACCAAATCAAGCCCAGCGCTTTCGGCAAGCAATACTGCGTCAAATACGCTCATAATGCCTTTCTGATTTCCATCAGCATCTATGACATATACTTCTTTAGCACGGATCTGTCTATTGATCCTCAAATCCTTCGTAGCCAATCGAGCTCCTTGTGTTTTCGCAGAAAACCACTGTAATTTTGTGAGGGTAAGCCAGCCAAATAGCCAGCAAGGAATAATATAACACATGCGCTTGCATATGTCAAAGTACTGAATACCTAGAAAAACCAAAAGCCATCTGGAAATTTACAGATGGCTTCTGAAAGTATTACAAAGGCTTAGGCCTGGCCTGCAGAACCGAGTACATCGATGTTCTTGTGCATATACATCTTTTTCAGTTCAGCTCTGGCTGGTCCGAGGTATTTGCGGGGATCGAACTCACCGGGTTTTTCTGCAAAGACCTTGCGGACCATTGCGGTCATGGCAAGGCGGGCGTCGCTGTCAATGTTGATTTTGCAAACGGCACTCTTTGAAGCAAGGCGAAGCTGTTCCTCAGGAATACCTACGCTGTCCTTGAGTTTGCCACCATACTCGTTGATCATGTTTACATATTCCATGGGAACAGAGGATGACCCGTGCAGTACGATTGGGAAGCCTGGGAGTTTCTTCTCGATTTCCTCGAGGATGTCGAAGCGGAGCGGAGGGGGAATCAAGATGCCTTCGGCGTTGCGGGTGCACTGCTCGGGAGTGAACTTGTTTGCACCATGGCTGGTTCCAATACTGATAGCAAGGGAATCTACACCGGTTTTGGAAACGAAATCGATGACTTCGCTTGGCTGGGTGTAATGGCTGACAGCTGAGGAAACTTCATCCTCGATGCCTGCGAGAACTCCAAGTTCACCTTCGACGGTTACGCCAAACTGGTGAGCATACTCTACAACTTTCTTGGTCAGGGCAACATTCTCGTCATACGGGAAGTGTGATCCGTCGATCATGACAGAGGAGAATCCATTGTCGATGCATTCTTTGCAAGTCTCGAAGCTGTCACCATGGTCAAGGTGGAGGACGATAGGAATTTCACAACCAAGTTCTTTGGCATATTCCGTAGCGCCACGAGCCATGTTTCTCAAAATATTCATGTTTGCGTAATCGCGTGCACCCTTGGACACCTGGAGGATAACCGGGGACTTTGTCTCGACGCAGGCCATGATGATTGCCTGAAGTTGTTCCATGTTGTTGAAGTTATAGGCAGGGATGGCGTAACCACCCTTCACTGCTTTTGCGAACATTTCCTTGGTATTTACAAGGCCGAGTTCCTTATAGGACGTCATGTGTTGCTCCTTTCAAAAAAATAGATGAAGTGTTGTATCGATACAAATTTAATCAATCTACCCAAACTGGTCAACCTGTATACAATCAATTGTTGACCTTACTATCCTGCACTGGTACAGTTTGGGGATGAAACGCAAAGTTCGCATTGCCTTATCAAGCCTCTCTCTAGCCCTGATTCTCGGTTCACTGATGGTTTTTGCCGTACCGCATCTATTAGGGAGGGTTGTGTTTTTCCTCGACGGACCTTATGCAGAGACCCAATGGGAACAAACAGGCAAGAAGACACAGTGGATGCTGCTTCGCCATGGCCTCTCTGCACAGGTAATTATAGTTGACCCGCTTCCCCTCGATGAGCAGACCCTTGCGAAGGTCGCTTCCCATAAAAAAACCAAGGCAATGGTATTTTCCCCTTTGCTGACAGCTCTGGAGAAGGGGGCTTTACCAGAAGATGGACAACCTCTGGTTATCGGAATGGGAATGCTTGCCCAAAAGAATAGTTTTTTCGATATAGCTCTTCTCGCTGACGCTGATGCCGGGTGGAGCGAAGCCGCCGTGTTTTTAAAGGAGAGGCAGGCAGAAACCCATCTTGGCTCGGCTGTATTGTCCCAGCAAGGGGACGAGCGCTCGACTCTTGCGGCAAAAACCTTTGCCGCTTCCTTTTCAGATGCTTCTTTGGTCACCGTGAGTCAAGGCAAGGATGAAGGGGGGCCGTTGTTTGCCGCCGCCCTTCTGGATTCCCTCAAAAAAGAGCATGTCATGTTGGTAGCCACAGCAGGGGCTGACAGACTGGATGCCTATTTCGCTTCAGACAATTCACTTCAGTGGGTGGTCGATGTCCGGTATAAGCCGATTGTGCCTGTCAGGCAATTGTTCGCAGTTGTTGCCGATGACCTTTCGCAATCTCTTCTTCCCTTGCTCCCTATACTGGACCAACGACCTGAGAAACGGGACAACCCACTGAGTCTCCCCTTGCTCAGGAGTTGTTATCCTATGACAAGAACGCTTGGAAGTTTTGTTGAATCTGCTCTGCAAGGGCTTCGACGCTCATTGCTCTGACTTCCGCTGCCTTTTCATAGATGTGACTTATCATCAGGGGTGTGTTGATCTGTCCCCGATAGGGTTCTGGGCTGAGGTAGGGGCTGTCAGTTTCCAACAGAATTCTGTTTATTGGGAGCTTGGCAAGTATCTCACGCATCAAGTTGTTGCTTTTGTAGGTCAGTGGACCTGCAAATGAAATGTAGAACCCTTTCTTGATAGCGGTAAAGGCGAGTTCCTCAGTGCCTTGGAAGCAATGCAGGAGACCTCCTTTTGCAAACTTCGTATTCCTGATGATTTCCAATGTTGCTTGGTCTGCCTTCCTGTTGTGAAGGATTATCGGCAGATTCCGGCTGTTTGCAAGATCAATCTGGCTTTTTAGGAGTCTGTGCTGTTTTTCGGCTGTTCCGTATTTCCAATGGTAGTCGAGACCGATTTCGCCGATGGCACACACTTGATAGGTATCAATCTGGTTGACCAGTGTTTTCATTTGCTCTTCTAGGGACGGTTTTCCATCCTCAACGCCCCAGGGCCCGATGCCCGCACTCAGCCTGATACTGGGAAAGTCCTGTACCAGTTTGGAACGTTCGGCTAGGTCGTCGCAATCGACACCGATATCGATGCCCCCTGCCATATGGTTTTCTTCCATCTGTTTGAGTACTGACAGGCTTTCTATGCCTTTATGCTCCATTGACTGGAGGTGGAAGTGTGAATCTATTAAGTTTGAATATATTTTTTGCATGGCTCAGTTATAGACGAGTTCCTATTTGCTTGCAAGTGACTCGGATAAAAAGAAATGCAGTGTAGTGGAATTAGTGGTACAGTGAGAGTATAGATTATCGAAAAACCAAGGAGTGCCAAAGGTTATGGACATAGCAGTCGTATATTATTCTTTGGAGGGACATACCGATTTTATTGCCAGGAAAATCTGGGAGCAAACCGGTGCGGTCCCCATTCGATTATTCCCCAAGAAGGAATTTCCCAACGACGGTTTCAAAAAATATTTCTGGTGTGGCAAGAGTTCTATGTTTCATGAAAAACCGGAACTCTCCAACGAACCGTTGCAGCTCGATACCTATGATACAATTGTCGTGGGAACCCCTACCTGGGCGGGTTCCATGACTTCCCCTATCCGATCCTTCCTTGCCAAAGAGAACCTCAAGGGAAAGCAAGTCTATCTCTTTGCCTGCAACAGCGGGGGAAAGGACGATAAATGCTTTGCGCAGATGAGCAAGTACCTTGAGGACAATACGCTCAAGGGTTGGGCTTCGTTCAACCAGCCGACTGAAGAGAATTTTGAAACAATGAAAGGAGAATTCGATAGGTTCTGCGAGGCTATCCAGGCGGGAAAGCAATATCCCTGAAAACACAAGAGGAAGATGAGTCGATGGCCAGAAAAGTCGAGAAGTGTCCTAAGTGCGGTTCATCCAATGTCATACCCATTGCCTACGGGGAGCCAGGCCCCAAAATATGGAAAGAGCAGATCGAGGGCAGGATTATTCTTGGGGGATGCAATATCTTTGAGGATAGTCCCAACGTACACTGCAAAGACTGTAAGTATGAATGGAAAAAACAAAAGCATTGGCTTGCAATGATAAAGCCAGAGAAATACTAATTTGCAGTATAGCATATTGTAAGGTCTTACAATAAAAGCAACTATCTGGAGTATAACCTTCCTGGGGACTTGTTCACCAGGAAGGTTGTTTGGTTCTAGCAGGTTTTCCCCCTATATTCAGGCTAATTTCAGTTGGAACCGCTGGTAGAATCCCCCTATGTATACGAAAGAAAGGAAGAGGGCGAGAATCACTGGCCAAAAGATTCCTGTTTGTGCATAGCTGGCAATCCAAAAAGACGGCAGCAGGCAAAACAGGTATCGGAGATTCGATTGCATAAAGAACGGAATGGGAAGGCCCAGCATCAAAAGACCCGAAAGCTTTGCGATTGCCATGCCCTCTACCTTGTTCCTGGAATAGGAGAAGACCAGCATTGCCTCGATGATTGCCGAAAAACCAGAGAGCAGGGTGGTCCAGAAAAGGGGTTGCAATGACCATTCGGTCAAAGAAAAGCCAGTGAGCAATGCAAGAGAGCCAATGCAGGCGATAGCAGTGGGCAAAAGCAGGCGGGAAACCAGATAGCCCTTTTTCCCGACTGGGGTTACCGAGAGATAACTCGATAAATTCACATCATATTCTTCCAACATCACCATTGCCGAGGCAAAGCAGAACATGAAGGGGGTCAACATAATCAGCAAGAGGTCGAAAAGCAGGTAGTACGGGGAAAGAATCGCCTGCAAACCGAGAACACTGCAGAGAATATTTTCTATCTGGGGGATTGCAAACCTGAAAAAGAAGGCTGCAAGAAGCGAGGCAAAGCACACGATGACCAGCATGCTGTCGCTTCGTATCTGTTGTATGAACAGAAAAAAGGATTTGAGTATCGGTCTCATGATTTTGATCCTCCCAGGGAAAGGAAATAGCGTTTCATCTGCAAAGTGGCAAGCAATGAAACCCCTACAGTCCAGGCGAATAGCACAGAGCCAGATACGATCCAAGGGTTTCCGTTTCCACACAATTCGATAACACACACCCCGGGATGTAGCAAAAGAGCAGGGGCTTTCCAGCCAAACAGGTACGCAAAGGCGGGAAGATTGATGATAAGCTCGAAAGGAATCGTGAAAACGATGAATTGGTTAAGGGTTTTCGCCTTCGTCGCAACCAGAAGACCTGTCGCTGAAAACAGACACGACCCCAAGAAAACTCCGAGAAAAAAGAGAATCGGCCTTTCTATCCTCGTTACTGAAAGGCGTATGGCAAATCCAACAAGGGTGGAAAGGAAGGCTAGGGACAGCAGTTTTGCAAGCACGTATTCAAACGGCTGTATCGGGGAAACGGCAAGGCTCTGCAGGGTTTGTTCGCTCTTTTCCAAAAGGATGATCGCTCCCATGAAAAAAAGCCCCATCGCAGCCGGGTCTGAGAAAACCATGATAAGGGAAGCGGTATCCGCCCATGCAGCAGGAAATGACTGCAAAAGAAAAACATAGAGCAAGGAGAATACCAAATAGAGGAAATAGAACCCATATTTCCATTGGAAACGGATATCACCTAACAGCAGTGCCTGTATCCTCATTGCAGTTTCCTCCCGGTCAATTCGGTAAAGATATCATTGAGGGTTGGTTCTGAGCTATGAATTGAGAGAATCTTGTTTTCGTGGAGGAGTTTCTCCAATACATGGTCTTCTTTGGTGGTTTTTAGGGGAATTTCCCGCTTTGTCTCCTTGCCTTCCTCAAGATAGGAATAGGTAATCTTGGTGGCACCCCTTTGCATGATGAGATTCCTGGGGGAGTCGAGGGCCCGTATCTGCCCATCGACTATGAATGCCACATGATCGCAGAGCTCGGTAGCATCATACATGTTGTGGGTAGTGAGAAGAATGGTTTTTCCTTGTTTCTTCTGTACAAGGATCAGGTCCTTCATCAGGCGGGCATTGGAAGGGTCGAGCCCGGAGGTCGGTTCGTCCAGAAAAAGCAAGGAGGGGTCATGTACCAACGCCTTGATGAAATTCAACCTTGATTTCATGCCCTTGGAATACGCTGATACTTTCTTGTCGGCTTCTGTAAGCAGGCCTACACTCGCCAGCAATGGATCGAGGGGGAGGGTCTTCGTATACAGGGAAGCAAAGAATTCGAGGTTTTCCCTTGCGGTCAGTTTTTCATAGAGACTGGGGAATTCGAAATCGACCCCGATGGTTTCATAAAATGTATGGTCATGTCTTTTAATCTCTTTTGCATTTACCAGGACAGAACCCTTGTAGCGCGGCAGCAAGCCGGTCAAAATTTTCTGGACGGTGCTTTTCCCTGCCCCGGATGGGCCCAAAAAACCAAAGATTTCTCCTTGTTGCACTGAAAAATCCATCTGTTGAATGAATGGCTTATGGGTGTAGCTGAACTGAAGGTCTTGGACACATATCATAAAATCCTCCTAAAACAATTGGGAAACTATTCCTCTGAGCATCATTTTTACTGCATCGTTGAAGTGTTCTTCCCCGATCTCCTGTTTATGCAACAGACTCGTGAAAATTGCCCGTAAAGCCACACTGAACACTTCGATCATTTCCTTGGTGGTCTCAATGGATAGAAGGTCTAGCAACTGTCCAACACTGAAGTCATCTTTCTTCATATGTTCACGGGCAATTTCCGGTGGGAGTTTTCGCATCAATAACTCAAGATCTCCACTTGCCAGAAATGAAGGAAGGAAGGTTTTCTCAATTTCGCGAAACAGGTTGTATAGTAAATCCGTCAATTCCTCACATCCTACAGTTCTTCCTTTCTCCTGCACCTGGGATAAGAGACTCTGCTGGAGCGAATCGTGCAAATCCATGAGGATTTCGAAAAACAGGAGTTCTTTTGAAGCATAGAAAAGGTAGAAGGTTCCTTTTGGAATCTGTGTTCGTTTTACCAGTTCGTCAACAGTGGTTTTTTTCAGTCCATAGAGTCCCAGACAGATTTTTCCTTCCTCTTTCAATCTGATTCTTATTGCGGTTCGTTCATGTTCCGAAAGTGCTTTTGGCAAAGTAATAATCCTTTTGACTAAAAATGTTTTTATAGTCAAAATCATATCAGAAGTTTTATCTTTGTCAATACAAAGAAGTCTTTGATGCCTATATCTTTGTTTTGCAACGAAAACCCATGAATAAAACCGCTCTATTGATTTTTTCCCTACCATTCCCAAAATCTCTGGTTTACAATACAGGCAGCAATTATTCTTTTTTTCCTTGTCACAAAACGAAGAGGGGATACTGAATGAACGATGATGTCATTGTAATCGGAGGGGGGCTAGCCGGTTTGACTGCAGCGAGTCTTCTGGCAAAACGCGGTTTGCAGGTCACGGTAATAGACAAGAGCTATAACCCAGGCGGGTCATGCGGAACTTTCAAGCGTGACGGCGCAATATTTGACCAGGGTTCTTCCATGCTTTTTGGCTTCGGTGAACATGGATTCAATGCCCATCGGTTTGTATTCAACTGCCTTGAAGAACCGATCGACGTCATTAAAAACAGGATTTTGTACTGTGTGACTTTTGAAGGGCACCGGATACACTTTTACGACGATATCGAAAAGTTCATTGTAGAACTTTCCGCAGTTTTTCCCTCCCAGAAACGGAATATTGCGCGTTTCTACCACGATATGCGAAAAATCTACCAGCACGTTATGGTTGAGAATCCAAATTATGCCTCTGCAGACGAAGCTGACCGAAAGAGTTCCCTGAAGTCTTTGCTTCGCCATCCGGTTTCCTATGCCCGTTTTCTCAGCTATTTGAATAAGAGCGCAAAACAGCTTTTACAAAAGTACTTCGATGACCCTGAGATTTTCAAGTTCTTCGATAAACTCACTTCGAGCTACTGCTATGCGACGGTGGAAGAGTCGCCGGCAATTCTGGCGGCTGTCATGTTTGTCGACAACCATGTCGGGGGAAGCTATTACCCTGCAGGGTCGACAGTATATCTTCCCGGTAAACTGGAAAAAGTCATTGAGGAGCATGGGGGAACCATGATCGGCGAAAAAGAGGTTGTTTCCATCCTGTTTGAGAACGGAAAGCCCGTTGGGGTGGAACTCGATGACAAAAGAAAACTGTATGCTGAAACTATTGTGTATTCGGGGACTGTATGGAACCTGTATGGCAAGCTTATCCCTTCAAAAGAGACCACAGCCGACCGAATTGCCTGGGCACAAAACCTGGTCCCGACTTTCCCCAGCGTTATTCTGTATGCGGTAGTCGATAAAGAGGTTATTCCTGAGGATACCGAAGTGGTGGAGTTGCTTGTAGGCAATCCCAATGCCGTGGATGAAAGTGAGGTTACCGCTTATATCCATAGTATAGACGATAAGACACTCTGCAGTGAGAACCAACATGTCATTATGGCTATCGGGCCCAGTCTGGAAACATGGGAAGGCCTTACCAAGAGACAGTACGAGGCAAAGAAGAAAAAGGAAGAAGAACGGTTGCTTTCAGTCCTTGAAAACCGATTCCCTGGAATAAAAAAGCACGTGCAGCACGTTGAAATTTCCTCTCCCCGTACGATCGAGCGTTATACCATGAAAAATGGTGGTGCAGTGGCAGGTCCCAAGCAGATGTTGGGGCAGCACATGTTCAAACGGCTCCATATACGCAGTGAGTGGGATACTCTCTTCTGTTGCGGGGAGTCGACGGTAATGGGGACTGGAACCCCTACGGTAACTACTTCAGCTATAAGTGCTGCAAATGCCGTCTTGAAAAAGAAGGGCCTTAAACCGTTTGTCTATGAACCGGACAGGAAGCAATACGTTCGTATCGTAGATGCGCCTTATACTGCAGACCGTCTTTTCGAAGGGTATCTGGATGAAGAAAAAAAGATTATGAGGGAAGCTTCCCGGTGCCTGTTTTGTGAACACCCGCTCTGTAGTGAAGGTCTGCACTTCGATATCCGTGGTATAATGCGGAGAGTAAATGTAGGGAATTTTACCGGGGCTTGGAATCTGGCTTCCGATTATGCAGGTGAATCGGCCTTGATTGCAGCTTGCCAGCAACGGTGTGCCCAAAATGGGTTGCAAGGAAAACCTGTAGAAATAGTTGAGGTGATACACTATCTGAAGAAACGGGGGGAGAATCGTGGACTCAAGCCAAATCTATGATGCAATCGTCGTGGGATCAGGAATTGCGGGCCTAAGCAGTGCTGCCTTTCTATGCCGTGATGGAATACGGACTTTGGTCTGTGAACGCGGTGAAACCTATGGGGGGCTGGTCAATTCCTTCGATAAGGACGGATTTACTTTTGACGGTGGCATACGGGCTTTTGAAAACTCAGGGATAATCATACCTATGCTCAAGCAGTTGGGTATTGACCTGGAATTCGTAAAGAACCCTGTTTCGATTGGGATCGGGGACGATATCATTACCCTCACCTCAAAAGAGAGTCTGAAGGATTACCAAGCCTTGCTCGAAAGGAATTTCCCTACCTCCAAGGAGGATATTGCCAGGATTATCGAAGAGATCAAAAAGATTATGCAATATATGGATATCCTCTATGGAATAGACAACCCCCTGTTCCTCGATTCCTATTCCGATACCCAATATATGTTCAGTACCCTGCTTCCCTGGCTTGCAAAGTATCGAAAGACACTCAAACAGATCCGTAAGCTACAAATGCCCGTATATCAGTATCTCAGGGGATTTACGGCAAACCAGGTCCTTGTCGATTGCATTGCCCAGCATTTCTTCAAGGATACCCCGGCCTTTTTTGCCATGAGCTACTTTGGCCTCTATCTCGATTATACGTACCCTAAAGGGGGGACAGGCATCCTTGCCGAGAAGATGTCTACCTATATTCTGGAACGGGGTGGTATGATTGCCTTTGATACCGAGATTACTTCCATTGATGTGGACGAGAGGGTGATAAAGGCAAGGGATGGAAGAATTTTCTCCTATAAGAAACTGATCTGGGCTGCCGATATGAAAGCGCTCTACCGGTCTGTGATTCCCGAGTCTATTGCAAACGATAAAAAGCGGAGGTTCATCGGCAACTGGAGAGCGCTTGTCGAGCATAGCCATGGGGGTGATTCCATTCTCAGCATTTTTGTTGCCACGTCCCTTACCCGTGAGTATGTCAAAAACCATTGTGGGGCCCATGCTTTCCATACGCCGGCACGCAAGGGTCTTCATTCCATGGACCTAAATAGATGGAAGCTTATCATCGAGAATGGAAAAATGAGCCGACAGAGGGCTCACCAGGAACTGGAAGCCTATATCAAGGAATTTTTTACCTGCACAACCTATGAGATTTCCTGCCCTGTCCTCAGAGATGCTTCCTTGGCCCCCGAAGGCCAAACCGGTCTTATCATCAGTACGCTGTTTGAATATGACCTGGTTAAATTCATAAAGGATTCACTCTGGTATGATGAATTCAAGGAGCTTTGCATCAAAACATCTCTCGAGGTGCTTGGCAAAGATTTGTTGCCTGACCTTGCAGATCATGTTCTTTTTTCCCTGTGTTCGACTCCTATGACCATCGAACAGCTTACCGGTAACAGTGAAGGGGCTATCACCGGTTGGGCCTTTACCAATGAGACTATTCCCTCTGAATGCCGTTTTGCCCATATAGCCAAGTCGATAAGAACCCCGATAAATGATATCTACCAGGCAGGGCAGTGGTCCTTCAGTCCTTCGGGGCTTCCTGTATCGGCATTGACCGGAAGGCTTGCAGCCAAGGAAGTAAGCAAGAAGTTGAAGTAATGTGTACTTGCCTTGCCAAAGGATCACCAAGGGAAAGGTTTTTATAGAGGAGGAATGAGGCCTTTTTGTTAACTACACGCCAATAGAAAATGGCCAGAGTGAATTTTCTTGTGTATGCTTCTTCCTATTGAGCAGCGTCTATTATGGGAGGTGTTCATATTTTTACAAATCAAGAAATAGCAATATTGGCGTGGTTGCCCTTCGCTATCATTTTTATTATTAAAAATAAGGATATCAGAGAGTCTTGTGTAAAATTAATAAAGATTGCCTTTTCTCCAGGATTATGGATTATCGATAGTATTCTTTTAGTTCAGCTTTTACTAACATTTGTTATTTTTGCATTATTCGAAGAATTATCATTTTCGAATATTAAAACCATCATTTTCTGGGAATTGTTTGAGCTCTTTAAAAGAGTAGTTAATCTTAATACGAATAAAGAAATAAGTTGTAGAAAATATTTTCTAGAACATTTTGGATTTACCGCTATTCGTCAAGGGCAACGATCAAAGGTTGTTCTTGTGCCATAGATTGCTACACACTGCAAGATAGTGCTTGCTTAGAGTTCGTGCAACTCAGCTTAGTTTCTCTAAGTCAAGGGGGGAATGAACATACAGATAAACTCAAATCACTCAACAAATGGATGAAGGATATTGAGAGACTTGATAAGAATTTAAAGATTCAATACACGGAGAGTTTTCATTGAAATCAAGTGAGAGGGATTTGCTCCCTGATCTATACCAATATAAATCGAAAAGGGTGTTTCAATTTATATTCTTCATTTTTATTGCACTTCCTTGAGCCAATGCCTGAGACTGAATACTTTGATCCCGTCCTGTACCATACCATCCATGGAGGTATCGGCTGTTATCATGAAACGAGGGTATCCATCTCTGGGCATTAATAAATTCCCAAATTCAGTCTCCATTTTTTCCTTCGTCTCAAAACGCTCGCAAACCTGAAAATACATTTTTTTCTCTCCCTTGGAAGCAATGAAATCTATTTCTTTGCCTTTTGGGCCCCTGCCTGTAGTGATTGTATAACCGTTCTGTAGGAGAGACAGATATACAACATTTTCCGTCACTTTGGCCCTGTCCGATACCTTAAAGCCTCCACAGAGGTGATTTCGTAACCCCAAATCTTCGTAGTAGTATTTGGCGGAGATATCCAGAAATTGTTTTCCCTCCAAATCATAGAAGGGAGTCTGATGCACTAGGTATGCTCTGTCGAGCGTCTCCAGAAAAGAAATTATTGTGGGAACAGTAATACTCATGTGTTGGGACTTCATATACTTCGAAATTGAGTTTGCCGAAACAGGGTTTCCAATATTGTCTGCCAAGAACCGTACCAGAAACCGGAACAACTCTTTGCTTGAACCCTTATGAGCATTCAACACATCATTGAGCAGTATTGTCTCCTCGACTGTGTTGAAATAGTCTTGTACCAATTCATGATCTTGCAAGGATATATGGGAAAGATAAGGGAGTCCTCCGAGGCGGAGGTACTTTCCTAAGCTTTCTTCCGAATCCTCCAGATTGTGGAAGGAAAGAAATTCCAAATACGATAATCCATGTATCTCCAGCTCTGTATATCGTCCGGAAAGTAAGGTTGCCAGATCACCACTGAGAAGGTGACTGTTGCTGCCAGTCACGTAGATATCGTATCCACCCTGCTCGTACAAGGCGGATAAAACCTGTTCGAAACCAGCAATTTCCTGGACCTCATCCAGCAGCACAACCTTATGGGTATCGGTATCCTTGAACTGGGAGACAATATATTTGTAAAGCTCTTTGTTGTTGCTTAGGGGATGATCAAATCGATCCTTTGGTATGTTGATACTGACAATTGTTGCCTTCGGATATTCTTTTTGTATTTCATCGATTACTTGGAACAATAAATAGCTCTTTCCCACACGTCTTTGGCCAGTGAGAACCTTAATGAGACTACTGCCCATATGGGGTTTGATACGGTTCAAATACATAGGTCTTACAATATATTCTGGATGTTCTATCTTCATGACAATAGTATTGCATCAATGTTGATTGTTGTAAAGTATACTTTATATTAGTATTAAAAAACACTGTTTTATAAAGTGCATTTAAAACAAATTTATACTATCAAGGAAATCTTTACCGCCGATGAATCGCAAGGAACTTCATGCAACTAATGCATATAGTCAGAATGGTTAGTCTAGTAACCATTTTTGTTTTGAAAATGTATACCCTGGTAACCAAAAAATAGTTGTTTTCCAGAGAACTCGAAAGAAAAAGCTCTTCTTTCACTGTTTCTAATATTCCTGCATCAACCATTTTCTTATTTGTAAAAAGTACCGGGTCACTACCTCAATCCTGTATTCTTTGTCAGTCTATTCGGTATACAATAGAAGCAGAAAAGCCTTGGCATTGTGCCGAAATTTGCAAACTTGATGAGGAGCCTGAATCTTTTGGAACAATTTGCATTGAAAGGAATCTTCTTTTGTGACGTCGACGGGACCTTGCTTCCCTACGGGAACAAGAGACTATCAGATGAGGTGATCGAGCTCATACACCAGATAACGGAACTAGGCTATCTTGTCTGCATTTCAAGCGGGCGTCCGTACCTGTCACTTCAGGAATTGTTCCAGGAAGTCAAAGAGGAAGTAATATTCTCCTGTTGTAATGGAAGTGCCTTGTTCTATAAAGGCAAACCCTTGGTAGACGAGGTGTTCCTAAAAAGGTCTGTGCTGGAAGGAGTCTATGAAGATTGCCTTGCAAGGGACTGTTTGGCAATTATCGCCACCTCAGAACGAATATATCTTTCATTGCAGCAAGACACTCCTTTACGCAAGAAACACTATGAGAACAGGTCGTATGCACAATCTATCGCAGACCCAGCGCAAGTAGGACAGGATGCACATCAGATAACTGTATGCTGTAATGGAAATCTAGAGGAAGTCTTACCCTATTTTAAAAAAACTTGGTCAGATGAAGCGCATATTGCAGTCAGCGGGAATTCCATGTTTGACCTTTCCGCTTCCAACAAGGGAATTGCCTTGCAGCGGGTTGCAACCCATTTTTCCCTTCCGCTAGCACAAACCTTTGCTTTTGGCGACAGCGAAAATGACCTCTCTATGTTACGTCTCGCCGGCAAGGCTTTTGTGATGGAACAAAGCAGTGAGGCATTGAAAAACGAAATTACCGATCATTGCCGGGATGTAGGAGAGACAATCCGCTCGATTGTATTTGCATAACAAAATCTGGTAATGCCAAGCAAGAGGGTCTCCATCCACTTTACTTTTAGACAATGTACGGTACAGTAGAAACGTGACTTTTTCAAACCAATTTTGGAGAGATGCCAATGCTTGAACTAGTGATTATAGCCGATGACCTTACCGGGGCTCTCGATACCGGGGTGCAATTCGCCAAAAACGGATATTCTACGGCCTTGCAGGTCGTTACCACTCGCTATCTGATAGAGATTCCCTCTCCAGACATTGAAGTCTTGATCATCGATGCAGAACAAAGGCATCTCAGTGATGCGAAGGCCGAAGAGAAAATTATTGCATTGGTTACCCAGATCAAAGCTTTTTCTCCGCACTATCTGTTTGTAAAAACAGATTCGGGTCTTCGTGGCCCCATAGGGGCTTCCTTGCAAGCTGCTTCGCTTGTCTACGGAAACGAACCCCTTGCCTTTATCCCCAGTTTCCCACAGCTAGGCAGGATAGCTATAGACGGCAAATATTTTGTCGAGGGAAAACCGGTGAGGGAGAGCGTATTTGGCCGCGACCCACTCAATCCAGTAACCATTACCGCTATAAAAGACCTTTTTCCTTCCTCGGTTCTGCTCAGTGATGATGAGTCTTCGGGAATACACATCTATGACTCTGCTACAACAGAGGAGATTGCCAACCTGGTTTCCCGGCTTCTTTCTGCAAAGGTGCGTCTCTTTGCAGGCTGCGCTGCGTTAGGGGGCGAGTTAGTCAAAAAGTTACGACCGGATATTGATTGCCCATCCCAGCCTTTGGACACGGCAAAGCCACTGTGCATACTCAGTGGCAGCTTGAATGCAATTACCCAACGGCAACTGGAAAGTGCCGAGGCAACAGGTTTGGTTCGCTTTCAATTGGAACCTGAGGACCTGTTCTCTGATTCCTGGATGGAAAACACCTTTCTCGAAGATATAGCCGCAGCACTTGAAAAGGGCTCGAATATTGCAATCGATCCGGGTATTTCCGACCAACAACGCATGAAAACCTACCTGCAAGAGAATGCCATTGATGACACAAGGGCAAGCAGGCATATTGTCTCTGTCTTGGCCCAGATAGTGGCATTGTTGCATGCCAAGGAACTGCTTAGTGAGCATCAACTCATGGTAATAGGGGGAGACACCCTGCTAGCTGTCCTTGAGCACCTACAATTCAAGGAATTGTTGCCACTGGGGGAATTGGAGCGTGGGGTTGTCTACTCCAGGCTTGCGACAGGAAAAGGGGCAATGATGCTCATATCGAAATCAGGTGGTTTTGGAACCGTACAGACAATAGAAAACTTAATGAGGTGAATATGGATACAAGACCTATAGTGGCAATTACGTTGGGAGATCCTGCAAGCATTGGACCTGAGATAACCATCAAGGCATTTTCCACTCATACCTTGCTTGATCGATGCAGGCCTTTGGTTGTTGGGGATGTAACGATACTCCATCGGGCTCTTTCCTTCCCTGGCATTCCTCAGGTAGCACTCAATGCGATACAGAACGTCTCTGATGCCAAATTTGAACAGGGCACCATTGATGTGTTCGACCTTGGTATCTGTGACAATGCCTTGCCCCCTGTAGGGGAGGTCTCCAATCTCAGTGGCGATGCAGCCTTCCAGTATGTACTGAAGGCAATCGACCTGGCAAAGTCGGGCGAAGTCGATGCTACGGTAACCAACGCACTTAACAAAGAGGCAATGAATAAAGCCGGACATCATTTTGATGGCCATACGGAAATCTACGCCCACTATACGGGGGTCACGAACCAGACCATGATGCTTGTCCATGGCGATTTGAGAGTCGTGCATGTCTCTACGCATGTAAGTCTCAGACAAGCTTGCGACCGGGTGAAAAAGGCAAGGGTGCTGGAGGTTATCGAGATAGCTGACAAGGCCTGCAAAGACTTGGGCATCGCCAGCCCCCGGGTTGCGGTCGCCGGTTTGAATCCCCACTGCGGGGAAGGGGGCTTGTTCGGCACAGAAGAGATCGAGGAGATTTCCCCTGCGATCGAGGAAGCCAGAAAAGAAGGGATCAACGTTATAGGCCCCATTCCCCCTGATACTATTTTTTCCAAGGCCCTTGGGGGAATGTATGATATCGTGGTGGCAATGTATCATGACCAAGGGCATATACCGTTGAAAGTAGTGGGCTTTGTCTACGACAGGGCTTCCAAGGCCTGGAAATCGGTCAGTGGGGTCAATATCACCTTGGGGCTTCCCATTATCAGGACCTCGGTAGACCACGGCACTGCCTTCGACCAGGCAGGCAAGGGTACAGCTGACGAACTGAGTCTGATCAATGCGATTGACAATGCCATAGACCTTGCTAAGCAGAAAATGAGAAATAAGTAGGTACGGAAAACAAAATAGTGAGAGAAGAGGCAGTATCGAATGGATGCTGCCTCTTATGTATCCCTATCGTTTTTCTCCTTACTGTCCTATAATCCTGTATATCTTTCAGTTGGGTATAAAGATAAAGCCCCACCCAAGAGATTTCTCCCTGGAGTAGGGCTTTTCCAAACACTGCAGTTTCAAGTCCCTTCTGTTTACAACAAGGCAAACAAAAGATACCAAAAGACAAACTTTGCTTGCCGTTATCGCGTTGCTATCACTTCGATCTCGACCATTGCTCCTTTTGCAAGCTTGGTAACCTCGACACAGGCACGGGCAGGGGGCTCAATTCCTTCATAATAACGTGCATACACTGCATTGACCTTGGAAAACTGGCTCATGTCAGTGATGAAGACGGTGCATTTGAGAACTTTGTCAAAAGAAGAGCCTGCAGCAGAAAGCACTGCCGCAAGGTTTTTCATTGCCAGGTCCGTCTGCTGGGCAATATCGCCATCGAGCAGTTCGTTGGTAACCGGGTCGATAGGCAACTGGGCAGAGGTGTAGACAACGTCGTTATAGACAGTAGCCTGACTGTAGGGACCGATTGCCTTTGGTGCTTTGTCAGTCTGTATGATTTCTTTTTTCATGATCGTAACTCCCTACAGGTCTTGATAAGATGGAAGGTTCTGAAAGCTGCATCCTCGGTAAGCTCCAAAGACCTTGCCATTGCTTTCTCCAAAGGCATTGCCGCATTGGTGGTGCTTACGATTGCGTCAATTCCGAGTTCGTAGAGACTTTCTGTCCCTTCTCCGATATCACCGGCGAAAGCAATTACCGGAACGTTGTGTTTTTTGGCCAGTTTTGCTATCCCGACAGGAACTTTTCCACATTTGCTCTGCCCGTCTATCTTTCCTTCACCGGTAAAACAGAGCGTTGAACCTTTCAGTGATTCTTCCATGCCGATAACACTCAGAACGAGGGCGATACCGCTTTCCAGCTGCGCATTTGCAAAGGTCATCAGGGCAAAGCCGAGACCTCCGGCAGCCCCAGCTCCTGGATAGATGGCCAGCTCCTGTTTCCCCAGAAGCTTGGAAAAAGTATCCATGGCGCTGTCGAGAGTGGCGACCATTTCGGCCGTGGCCCCTTTCTGGGGCCCGTAGATTGCGGATGAACCATTGGGACCGCAAAGGGGATTGTCAACATCGCAGGCAACCCGAATCGACGTGTTTGCAAGCAAGGGAGTCATCTTTGAAGTATCTATGGCTGCAATGGAAGATATATTTCCTCCTGTGGGTATTACAAGGTTTCCTTCTTTGTCATAGAAAAGAGCACCGAGAGCGGTTGCCATGCCGATACCACAGTCATTGGTAGCACTGCCACCGATTCCTACGATCAGATTGTCACAACCCTTTTCGAGCGCATCGAGAATGAGTTCCCCTGTTCCAAGCGAAGTCGTATGCAAAGGGTTCCTCTGGTCAACAGGGACAAGGGGGAGGCCGCTGGCTGTCGCCATTTCGATAATTGCCAGCTTACCCCTTTTGAGGTAGGAAGCCTGTCTTTTTTCAAAAAGCGGACCATGTACGGTAACGGTTACCTCTTCATCCCCTGCTTTCTGCAGGGTTGCGATAAGACCTTCTCCACCGTCTGCAACCGGATATTTGTCGCAGACTACCGTGGGGTCGACCCTATGGATGCCCCGCTCTATTGCCCGTGCAACCTCAAGGGATGATGCACTTCCCTTGAAGGAGTCGCTTGCGATTGTAACTTTCATACTTTTATTTCCCTTTTTGTAGAATTTATTCGATTACCATAACTGATACGCCATCAGGAATGGCAGTTATAGTTGCTTTGTCATTGCCGACAATTTTTTCGGCCTTCTTCAGCGCCTCCTCGAGGGAATGGGCAGGTATCATATGCAGACCCCTGACAATTTCATCAGGTGCCTCAGAAACATAGATTACCTGGGCTTTCAGAAGAAGGCGGATAAAAATCTGGGTTTGCCATTGGTCTGCCTCGGTATGGTTCCTGTCCCTGGAAAGAAAGATTCCCATAGTCTTGGTAATATCCATCTCGTCGGCCATCTGATGATAGAAGGCATCGCCTCCGATTCCGTCATTGGATCTGGCAAGCATGATGATAACCCCACCTTGCTTGACAGTAGCCTCAGCGGCAGTCATGCCCTTTACCGCCTGATAGATATTCTGGTCAAGCGGGTATCCCCCGTTGGTGGATATGACAATATCTGCCGGTTTGGCATCGACCTTACACAGGCTGCTGAGGAACTTGCAACCTTCTGCATGGGCTTCAACCATATCCCCGCTCACAGCGAATATTGCCTCTTTTTCAGCATTGATCACTACATTCACGATGAAAGCCAGCTTTGCTTTTCTTGCTGCCCAGACCATGTCCTCGTGAATGGGGTTGCCTTCGAGAATCCCGGTTCTCGCCTTTGGATGTGCGATAAACTCGGAACAATGGTTGGCTAAAACAGTTGTCCTGCTTGCAACACCTGGAAGAATGCTTTTTCTGGACCCTGAGAACCCGGCAAAGAAATGGGGCTCGATGAAACCTTCAGCGACTACCAAGTCTGCATCTATTACAAGTCTATTGATAATGCATTCCCCGCCGCTGGGAAGTGTTCCGATTTTGACCATAGGTGAAGTGGAGCTGTCATGGACAAGGATTTTCTCCTGTGCAACTACCTCGGACCCGAATTTATTGACAAGTTCCTCTTTCGAGGTTTCCCTATGGCAGCCTGTAGCAATAAGGATTGTAATATCGGCGTTCGGATTGCCCTTTCTGATTTCCTTTAGCATAGGGGGAATGATTGCCTTACTGGGCACCGGCCTGGTGTGGTCGCTTGCAATCAATACGACATTCTGTTTGCCCCTTGCCAGGGTGGAAAGCCTCGGGGAACCGATAGGATTCTGGAGAGCTTCCTCAACCAGTT
Source organism: Sphaerochaeta pleomorpha str. Grapes (assembly GCF_000236685.1). Lineage (NCBI taxonomy): Bacteria > Pseudomonadati > Spirochaetota > Spirochaetia > Spirochaetales > Sphaerochaetaceae > Sphaerochaeta > Sphaerochaeta pleomorpha. The sequence goes on from NC_016633.1 coordinate 3,373,507, forward strand.
CAATCTGCGTCTTTTCGGTCTTGAAACTATGTAAGGTAGATATGAGGACCCCTTGGAGACGGTCCTCTGGAATATCTATTCCAAGGGTTTTCTTGCCATAAGGAAAGTCAATGTTCATGAAAAATCACCTCTGATAAATATAAATAGTAAAAAAAATAGTAAATCAGTTTTTTGAGTAAGCATCAAAAAGTCTAGCATAGGAAAATACTCATGAGAATTGGTATATAAAATGAAAAATATAAAAAAAAATTGTTTTGTAAGATGAAAAAAAAGGAGAAAAACTACAAAAAAAAACTTTCTTTACAGTCCCAATATACAGGTTTATATTCACGTAAATGCAATTTTCAAGTAAGGAGTGTATTTTATGAAAATGGGAAAAGTTCCAATTCTGGACACCTTGAACAAAATCCCTGGGGGCCTCATGGTGGTGCCTTTGCTCTGTGGTGTTTTGTTTAACACGTTTCTGCCCAAGTCTCTGATGATCGGTAGCTTTACCACTGCGTTGTACAAGACAGGCGCTTTGACTTTGATTGCAGTACTGTTCTTCTGTAGTGGAGCCCAGATTCAATTCAAGTCTGCAGGTATGTCCTTGTATAAGGGACTCGTTTTGAACGCCAGCAAGGTTTTCTTTGGCGTTATCTGCGGTGTTGTCCTTGCAAAAGTCGCCGGCCCTGCCTCGGCTTTTTTGGGCGTTACCCCACTTGCAATGATTGCGGCTATGTCCAATTCCAATGGTGGCCTTTACACTGCACTTGCCTCAAAGTATGGTGATGACACTGACGTTGGTGCCATTGCGGTTCTGTCTTCAAATGACGGACCATTCTTTGAAATGATGTTCATGGGTATCGCAGGTGTTGCAACCATTCCCCTCATGTCCCTTGTTGCTGTTATCGTTCCTATTTTGGCTGGTATGATTCTTGGAAACCTTGATGACAAGTTCAGGTCTTTCCTGAAACCTGGAATGTTTATTGCCATTTTCCTCTTTGCTTTCCCCTTGGGCGCAGGACTCAACCTGCAGACCTTGGTAGTAGCAGGTTTCCCTGGCATCCTTCTTGGTCTGATGACCCTTATCATCACTGGTGTCCCTTCCTACTTCATCTACAAGTGGTTGGTACCCAGAAAACATCGCAGAAGTGCAGCCGTCGGTGCAGCTGTAGGTACCTCAGCCGGTAACTCGATTGCAACCCCTGCAGCTATTGCTGCTATCGATGCAACTTGGGGTCCCTATGCTGCTACTGCAACCGCCCAAGTCGCTGCTTCGATTATCGTTACCGCAATTTTGGTGCCCTTCCTCGTAGACTGGTTCTATAAGTGGGATACAAAGCATGGCGTACTCAATGAAGACGTTCCTCTTGCCGGTGGGGTATTTGGGACGGAAGTAGCTGCTGTGGCAGAAGTAATGGTCGCAGACGCAAAGTTATAATGCAAAGCTAGCATGACTAAAGAAAGGCAGGTGGAAAATATCCATCTGCCTTTTTTGGTTTGTCCGGCATGGTCATGCTTTATGCTGAACATAGGTGTACTGCCAGCTGCTCCCCGCTGGTTTAAACGGAATGACAATCAAGCTTCTTAAGAAAGTAGGAGAGAAATCTGCAATCGGCAGTCAATTCCGGGTGGAAGGCAGTTACCAGAATGTTTTTCCATTCGGCAGCAACGGCCTGGCCTTTTACTGTGGCGAGGACAATGACACCTTCAGAGGTTTTCGAGATGACCGGTGCGCGGATGAAGGTCATCGGTATTTCACCTATATCCGCAAAAAATCCTATAGTCTGGAAGCTACCCAGCTGTCTGCCGAAGGCATTTCTTTTCACTCTGATCGGTATACTTCCAAAATAGACTTCATCCTCATTCTCAATGCCCCCAGAAAGCAAGATCATTCCGGCACAGGTTCCGAATACAGGCAGACCGCTATCGATCAAGTGCTTTATTGGATAAAAAAGTCCGGTCTCATGAAGCAGTTTCCCGATGACGGTACTCTCTCCTCCTGGAAGGATCAAAGCATCGATACCGTTGTCCAGGTCGCTCATCTTCCTAATAAGGAAATTCTCGACACCCAACTTGCCCAGAGCTGCAACATGTTCTGCAAATCCCCCTTGCAGTGCAAGGACACCGATTTTCATAGGCCCCGTTCCGCCATCAATACTTTGATTTCCTGTTCATTGATTCCGACCATTGCCTCTCCCAAACCTTGAGAAAGAGAAGCAAGGATATCGGGATCGTTATAGTTTGTGACGGCTTGAACGATAGCACGCGCACGTTTGGCTGGATCCCCGGATTTAAAAATCCCCGAACCGACGAAAACGCCTTCCGCATGTAATTGCATCATCAATGCGGCATCTGCAGGGGTCGCGATCCCCCCGGCGGCAAAATTCACCACAGGAAGTCGGCCCTCACGGGCTACAAAAAGCATCAAATCCTGAGGAACCTGCAATCGTTTCGCCTCCTCATACAACTCATCCTCGCGGATACTGCGCAATTTTCCGATTTGTTGGTTTATCAGTCGCATATGGCGGACTGCCTGGATGATATCCCCCGTACCGGGTTCCCCCTTTGTACGTATCATGGAAGCCCCTTCAAAGATTCGACGAAGGGCTTCTCCGAGGTCCTTGGCCCCGCATACGAACGGAACCTCGAATTTTCTCTTGTCGATATGATATCTATCGTCGGCGGGGGAGAGTACCTCGCTTTCATCTATATAATCGATCTCGAGGGCCTGTAATATCTGAGCCTCCACGAAATGACCGATTCGTACTTTCGCCATGACCGGGATAGTGACGGCTCTCTGGATTCCGTTTATCATCGCAGGGTCGCTCATCCTGGAGACGCCTCCCGCTGAGCGTATATCGGCAGGGATGCGCTCGAGAGCCATCACGGCGCATGCTCCGGCATCTTCGGCGATTTTAGCTTGGTCAGGTGTTGTCACATCCATGATTACACCGCCTTTGAGCATCTGGGCGAGGTTCTTGTTCAGTTCGTATCTGTTTTCCATGGCAAATTCACTCCTTCCTCTATTGATTCGATTGAAATGCAACCCTATCCTAGAAGGGAATCTGATTGTATGAAAAGTCTCAGATATTGAATATTTTATGGTATCAGAATGGAAGTGGACAGATGAATGAAATTACCTTGACCCTCGATAGGGATGACAGACGGACATTGACAGAACAACTGTACGCATTCTTGAAGGCGGAAATCATGCAGGGGAACCTTGCAAAGAACGAAAAGGTTCCCTCGAAGCGAAAGTTATCCTCACATCTGAAGTGCAGCATAAATACAATCCAAGGGGCATACAACCAACTAGTCGACGAAGGGTATCTGGTCGCGAAAGAAAAAAGCGGCTATTTCGTTGCAGAATTGGACGGGATTCTTGATTTGGCCGCGATACCAAAAAAGGTTGTGGAAGATACCCCCCTGTCAAAAGGGTACCGGTACGATTTTTCTTATCATGGTGTCGACTTGGAACAGTTTCCCTTCCGTATATGGCGCAGGATTACCCGGGAGGTGATCAACGAAGATGACAAAGACCTTCTGGTTCTGGGCAATCCCAAAGGACTTTTGCCATTACGTTCGAGTATTGCAAGGTATCTGCATCAATCCAGGGGAGTGGTATGTTCCCCACATCAGATTATTGTCAGTTCCGGAACGGAATTCCTTCTGCAGTTGCTCATTCAGCTGCTCGATCCCTCTACCATCTATGCCATCGAGAATCCCGGGTATGAGAAACTCAATCTCTTGTTCAAGAGAAACCGTGTGAATTTCAAGTCGTTGCCACTGGATGAGCAAGGCCTGCGGCCTGAGAGGCTCGAGCAAGAAATGGTGGATGTAGTGTGTGTAACGCCATCGCACCAATTTCCTACAGGTTGTATCATGCCGGTCAAAAGACGGCTCCAATTACTTGCGTGGGCGAGCGAGCAGGCTGGACGCTATATCGTAGAGGATGATTATGACAGTGAGTTTAGGTACTCTGGCAAGCCGATACCCTCCTTGCAGGGAATGGATCAGGCTGGTCGGGTCATCTACCTGGGAGCATTCTCAAAATCTCTTTCTCCCTCTTTGAGAATCAGCTATATGGTCTTGCCAGAAAAACTGATCGATTCGTTTGATGATACATTGAGTTTTTACAATTGCCCTGTGCCGACGATTGCACAGAAGACGTTGAAAGAATTCATGGACAAAGGTCATTTCGAACGCCATCTCAACCGCATGCGCAATCTGTATGGACAGAAGAGGGAGGCCCTTGTTACGGCAATACAAAGACATCTTCCCTTTGCTGAGATTGAAGGAGCATCAGCGGGGTTGCATGTGACTGTCCGAATCAACAATGGCATGGATGAAAAAGCATTGGTGGCTTCTGCAGAAAGCCAACAGATAAAGGTTTATGGTCTGTCGCGTTATTATTCGGAATGTTTGCAAGGGGGTGACGATGGCAGATTGCTACTTGGATTTGCCACGATGAAAATTGAAAATATGGAGGATGCAGTTGCTTTGCTTGCAAAAGGCTGGTGTTGAGATTTTGAATAGCACACTCTGGGAACCTACTGTACTTCACCTTTGAAATATGGTTTACAGGTTGTTCAATTCGATCATAAAGAGCTCTGCAAGGGAAAAAGGTGCCGCAAACTTGAGTTTCCTTAAATCTAGGCCTGTTCTTGTTTCGATTCGTTTGAGTTTATACTGGAGGGTATTCGGATGGATGTTCAGTATTTCTGCCGCCCGCTTGATCGATCCATCCTCCTCATAGAACACCTTGATGGCATTGATGCTTTCTTCAATTTCTTCCGCTGAGAAATCTTTGAATATTTTGGAGATATAGAGCTGCTTGGCATTCAAGGGAATTTCGTCAAGCACCAGCTCGATGTTGAGCTTGCTGTAGAAACAATATCTCTGTATCCCAAACTGGCTGCAGGAAATCAAGGCTTTTCTTGCTTTTGTATATTGGTCATAGATTTTAAGCATATCAATAAAGCCGTCATCGACCCCGATGTAGAATTTCATGGGATTGTCAGCATATTTATTGATGAGTTTCTCTATGAGTTCGACAATTTTGTCATCTGATCTGTTTGTAATTGCAGCAACCACAAAATTGAGATTCCTGAATGCTACGTTTTCACTGTCCTGTTTTCGTATTTCATGGATAATCTCGCTTTTCAGATTGCTTTCGATGTCGTTCGGTTCCATGCAGAAAAGTATCAGTCTCCTAGGTTTCGTTATATCGATGTTGAATTCCTGGCCTTTTGCCCTGAGGCTGTCAGTAATGACTGTCTGGGGGTTGCAGATCCATTCAATTTCAAACCGTTCCTTATCCTGTTTGAGTTTGAGAATCTTGGAATCCCTGTCTTTTCCCAGGATGAGGATTTCGGTCATCTTTTTGATAATCTGGCCATAGGCCCTGGCTTCCTTGTAGGGCCCTGTAATTCCGACAACTCCAATGATTTGGCCATCAATAACCAAAGGCAGGTTGGTTCCCGCATGGGTTCCGATAAATTGATCGTCAGTTACCGCTACCAGTTCTTCCAGTCTGTTCTCGATTATCTGTTTCGTGGCCTCATGGAAGTCACCGACCCGTTCCCTGTCAGAATTGGCAATGATGATTGCATCGCTTCCCACGATATTCATTTTCAGGTTAATAAGACTAGAGAGTTGATCAACTATTTCTGCAGCATCTTGTTTGGAAATTTGTAGCATATAATAACCTTTCTATGCATATGAGTATACCATGGAATTTTTCGGTATTAATACAGAAAAGGAAGTTTTGTATTTTATATGTACACTGTTCCCGGGAATAAACCAGGTGTCGGCAGGATGTGCCTATATACAAGCGGTAGCCCTTGGTATATATAAATCAAAGAAAAAAAATGTAGTGCTTTATTGCAAATGGGGATTCTATGAATACCGTTAAGACGGGATGAAAATCGAATTCATTTCCTTTGATTCTTTTCTAGGTTCGAAGAGTGCTGTCCTTTTGGCTTGCAAGAAGTTTTTCATATAGAATTAAGATAAGTCAGAAAAACCAGACACAGTAAATTTGCTCGTCAATTATTGATCCTTTTCAAATCAAAAAACCAGAAACCATGGAAAGCCTTTTCCCATAATTCCTGGTCTTTTCTTATGCCCATGATCCAGTGAAAGGTTTTGGAAATCGGTTCATTCATCATGCAAAGGTGTACCGTTGCCGTCTTGAAAACGAGGGCGAGAGCCAAAATATTGTGATTGTTCCCTCCTTTGCCTTTGAGGACCGATTGATTGACACTCCCTTTACCATAGCTCCCAGTCGATTTGCCATAGTCATTATGCTGGAAGGCAAAGACAAGGGGAAGGAATATTATTTTGACGAGCCCCATACATTCGAGGGTAATGCAAGGATTCTTGTCTGTTATGGTGCTAAGCGGTAAGCGATAAGTGTTTACGTATTGCCTTGAGAAATACGACAGTATCTCAAGGCGTGCCAGAGGTTACCAAAAAATCATTAGCTCACAGGTAGGTCACGATTTTCCACCATGCCCCTTTATTACGGGAATGGATAGGAGGAAAGGTGTCCCCTTCATTAAGCACGATGGTCAATTCTTCTATAGTCGGGAACGGAGCATATGTCCCATCTGTGTAATGATCCCAGACATAGCGTGCATGGGAAGGTACTTTCTGTCCTGTTTCATACAATTCTCCAAATGCCATATATTTACACCTCTGGTATGTATTCTACTCATTCAAACAAAAAAACCAATACTTACAGTACAGTAAATGTAAAAAAACCCATAATTGTTTTTACATTTGCTCCACCCATCTCAGTAGGTATCGAATAGGCCTGCCCAAGTGGAGTAATGAAACAAGCAGTGCCTACAAACTATGACATTTAGCATAGTTGTAAATACTATAGGTATTACCTACTCACTACCGGTTCAAAACCCCGAGGGATTTTGCCTATGGGTATCCTTCCCGCCATGGTACGGTTCGTACCTGTGTACAGAGAGCCGGAGAGGAGAATTCTGACATTCGTACAGGTTGTTTCGCCACCACAATGTGTAGATGTACTGGAAAAGGAATTGCATGGAAAAAAGTCATTGTCTATCAGAGTGATTCTCCTTGCCCTTACCCTTGCAAATCCGCTTTTCCCTTACATATAATGAATTGTCGAGGTGAATTTTTATGAAAGGCTTTGCCTATGAAACCCATCTCCACACCAAAGAAGGCAGTGCCTGTTCCTCTTGCCCTGCTTCGACCTATGTCCCTTTATTCAAAAACCTTGGGTATGCTGGCATCATTGTCACTGATCATTTTTTCAACGGGAACTGTACGGTTCCCCACTGGCTCTGCTGGGAAGAAAAAGTCAACCAATTCTTCCTGGGATATGAAAAAGCAAAGAAATTGGGTGATGAGATCGGCCTACAGGTATTTTTTGGCTGGGAATCGACGAATCGTTTTGATGACTATCTTGTCTATGGCCTGGATAAAACATGGTTGCTAGGTCATCCTCAGGTGGTAGACTGGAGTCCTAGTCAGATATTCGAAGCAACCGATGCAGAGGGTGGTTGCGTTGTCCATGCCCATCCGTTTCGAGAACAGTTTTTTATTACTGAAATAAAATTATATCCAGAGTGTATCCATGCTGTAGAGGTAAGCAATGGAGCGAATGAAATTGATTTCGACCGGAGAGCCCTTTCCTATGCCCAGGCTTTTGACTTTCCCATGACCAGTGGATCTGACTTGCACCATGGCCAATATGTAGCAATGCAAAAAAGAGGTGTGGTATTCGAAAAAAAGTGGGAATCAATCCAGGATTATTGTCAGGCGATAAGGGAGCGTAAACCCTATTCGCTGATAACTACCGAAGAGAGATACTTTCCCCTATCCTATAAGACCAGTTCTGTACCCATTACCATGTATGGAAGAAATAATGAGATTCTTTTTCAGGGCTAGCATTGTTTTAATCGTCTTGGTTCAGAAAGTACCCGATTGCAGATGCAGATGCCTGGGTTTAGTAACCAAACAGAGTGTCTTTTGGGAGAATGTTCAATACTGATTACCCAAAGGGCTTTTCTTGGTTCAGGAAGGAGCGGAATTTTCTGGCAGTTTAGCGATATGGTGATACCATAAGCTATGGCAATGGTCGCAGTCCCTTAAATCCTTTCTTTTAGCAGGTCTGAGCTATTGCAGTTACGAAAAAGGACTCAGTACTGCAACGTACTGGAAACAGGGCAACCTGCTAATTCTTCATTTGGAGGTGTTCAATGGCACTGAGTGAATATGTATTGGCTTTGCAGCATATCGGGATCCCTTCTTCAAACCTGGATCGGAGCAGCGATTTCTTTCTTTCCTTGGGTTTTTCGGTTGTGCAACGGGAAAAACTTCCCGATTCACAGAAAAGGGTTGTATTTATGCAATGCAGTAATGTGGTCTTGGAAATCTGGGAAGAGAGTAGCATGCAGAGTCCTCGCTCAGTCGGCGCCATAGACCACATCGCCTTGGATGTTTCAGACATTGAGGCAGCCTACGATGAAGCATTGGAAATGGATCTGTCCTTTGTAGACCAAGGAATCCAGTTCCTTCCGTTCGGAAAATCCGGGGTGCGATATTTCTCGGTCTTTGGACCCGATAATGTAATAGTCGAGTATAACCAGAAGCTACTTCCAAACGACTGATTGGTCATTATGCCCCCTGCCTCTTTTGAAAACCCTGCATAATACCCTTTTGGTAGGATACAGGGTCGTTCGAATGAGTATATTGTTTCTTGACCAATTTCTATCCCTTGTATACAGTAATCTAGTCGAAATAAAAACACAGTTCCGGTTGGTAGTCCGGACGCAGTAACTTGTAAGTAACCTGCCTCCTCGGTTGTCCGTTTTCGACCTTTGGATTTTTACAGGAGGCCATGAAAATGGAAAAGGTTGAAGGCAGTTGTACTGTCTATTTTGATGACCCCTTTTGGGTAGGGGTGTTTGAGCGTACCTATAGAGGTACGTATCAGGTTGCGCGGGTGGTGTTCGGATCAGAACCAAGTTCCCAGGAATTTCTTGACTTTCTCACTTTCCACTATGATCGAGTAATCTTCAGCATACCAGTCAAGACTGGTATTTCTTCAAATCATAAGAAGATTGGAGCGAAGCGATCGATGCGTAATGCGAAAAAGGAAGCAAGTACCGCAATAGGGACAGCAAGCCAGATTGCTTTGCAGAGACAACGGGAATTGATGGCAAAAGAGCGTAAGCAAATCAGAAAACAGAATAGAGAGACGAGGGGAGAAAGGCTCTATCTGCTTCACAAGGAAAAGAAAAAACAGGCAAAAAAAGGGAGATGAGCCTATCTATAAGGCCTTTTGATGCGATAGGCTGGAAAAATGTAGTACAGAAATGGACGCATTTTCCTTTGGTATATATCAGTTACCCGATGTATATGGGGATGCAATAGAAAGAGGGAAGAACTATCTGCGTCTTTCCCCTATTCTGAATTGTTCAGTTTTTAATTTTCGTCCCTTGTTCATCCCTGAAATATCTGTATAAGTTTTCTTAGGTTAACTGTGACAGGCTTTTCCCCAGATATTCCATGTCAGTTACCCCATATCTCTGGTCAATCTGGACACTTACGATATGGTCATAGATATAGAGGGAGTGGGGGAAGGCTTCCAGGTTTTTTAACTGAGGGGGCAAGGGCCAGTAGACGGTGCTCTTGATTCCCATCTCCTCAAGCTGTCTCTGTGCCCTCTCTCTGTCTTCGCTATAAAAGCAAAAATGGCTGGGGCAACTGTTTTCTCCCAGGACAGGGAATACGGCCCTGCATTGCTTCGATTCCTTGAGCGTATCGAGAACAGTCTGGTAATTCCTTCTTCTTATGGCAACAAGGCCTTCTGCATTGAAATGGTTCAGTATTTCTGCCGAACGTTCATCGCTTCCTTGTTTGGCAAAGCTTTGCCTTAACTGCATTTCTGTTTTCCAGAACACCTCGTAGGCTTTCTGGTCATAGCAGCTGTCTTTCGTCAACAAGGCTTTTGCACGGAACGCCATCGCTTCATATCGTCCCTTCAGATGGTCCTGATCAGGTGGGTCTATAGGGATTTCGAATTTTCCTTCCCTTTTGATAGCGACGCCGCCACAGGCGATTCCCATCCATTTTCGGATGCTTCCCGCATAGAAATCGGCTTCAGGGCAATATCCGTCAAGGGAGAAGGGACTGTGGGTAATATCCTGAAGGATTGTAATTCCCATTTGCCTACATTTCTGTAGGATAGACCGTGAATAGGAACTGAACCCGTAGTATGCACTCAAACCCAGTACAGAAACCCCCTGCAAATCAGTATCTTTGAATAAAGGAGTCAAAAGGTATTCGTCAACGTCATAGAAACGGAGGGAATAGCCCGCCTTTTCATAGCTCGCCAAAACGGTTTCGCATGTATAGGCGGGTACATAGGCAATTTTTTTCGTATCGAGGGTACGAATTTCACAGAGACAGGCATACAAGGCGCAACGACCAGACATATAGAACCGTACATCATCACCTTTATTTTCCAGAAACGTATTGCTTCCTTTAGAAATCCTCTCCATGCAAAACATACCACCGATACGACTTGTCATCCTAGAAACCCCTGATTACCGATTCGTTCAGCCTTTTGATAATCTCGATGGCAAGCTTGATCCCATTTTCAATATCACAATAAGAACTGATCCCGTAATGAGTGTGAGCATAACGCACCGGAACTCCAATAACAATACAGGGAATACCATCATTGGAAAGATGAATGGGAGCACCATCTGTTGATCCTGCACTCCTTACTGCTTCCTGTACGGGAATGCCATATTCTCTCGCCAAATCCAGGGCAAAGCGCTGGAAACGGGGGTTGGTAATCATCCTTGAGTCGATATGCCGGAGCATCGGGCCTTTCTTTAAACACGTCTGGGCCTGGTAGGCAGGCACTACCGTATCATCAGCGGGACATCCCTCGAATACGATGGCAATGTCAGCCTTGATCGTATTGGCACTGACTATGGAACCGCGGGTACCTACTTCTTCCTGGCTGGAAAAGTCTCCCACCAGATTTACCGCAAGCTTTTGGCCTTCCAGCTCTTCCAGGGTAGAGAGGACAGAGGAGCAACCGACTCGGCAGTCAAAGGCTTTTCCCATCAGGATATCGTGTTTTTCATTATAGGTGCACATCGCTTCAGGCACAACCGGAGCTGCGATACCTACTTTGTAGTCGTTGATAACTTCCTCTGCGCTGACTGCCCCGATGTCTATTACCAGACTGGCAATTTCAAGCGGGGCTTTCTTTTCTGCTTCACTCATGAAGTGTGGGGGTTTACTGGCTACCAGCCCGGGGATATACACCCCTTCTTGGTTTTTGACCCGTACCAGATGGGCAGGAATGTTGGTGGGGATCCAGCCCCCGATGGTAATGAACTCCAGCATACCGTCAGGGCGGATAGCCTTTACCATAAAGCCAACCTCATCCGTATGGGCATTGAGTTGTACCACCGGTTGCCCTTCGATGTTTTCTTTGCGCCAGAGGTACAGGTTGCGCATTCTGTCTTCCGTAAAAGTACCAAAATCTTTGCCTTCCTCACGGATAACAGAGAGAACCTCATCCTCAAAACCGCTGATGCCATTTGCATCGCTGATTCTCATTATTCTTTCGATCGTTTTTGTTTTGTCCATTAGAGCACTACCTTCTCGAATTCTTCAATAAATGAAACTATATAGTCGGCCATAGCCTGTAACATTTCAGTACCCCATGCCTCAGTGGCATATTTTGGATGATCGCTTCCGATCCATCCATTAGTGGTGACGTGGTTGGTCAAACGGGGAATCGTCAAGGTGACTTCCTTGTATTTGACTGTGTTAAATCCTGAGGCTTTGATAGTGGCGCTCACGTCTTTCAGTTCAAGAGGAAGCTCGATTTGGCTTGTATCGACCAGAGAAGGGTCGATTGCCATAATTGCGGCAGTTTCCTCTCCGCCTCCATGTCCACCTTTCCAGAGAGGGTTCATCTCCCAGACGTTCTGCCACCAGTTAAGTAGGGCCATCATGCAGCCCTCGCTGTCCAATTCATATCCAATTCGTTCCAGAGCCTTGATATTTCCCCCGTGGCCGTTGACCACAAGGAATTTTCTGGCTCCATGACGTCTCAAATTCAGTACAATTTGCTTTACCAGCTGGTAGAGCAGGTCATTTCCCAGATTAATCGTCCCTGGGAAGGGCCACAGACTTTCACAGGCCCCATAGGGAATGGTTGGAGCGATCAGGATACGATCGGTCTGCTGTTCCACCAAAGAAAGGATCTTATCGGGAATCATGGTGTCGGTACCAAGAGGCATATGCCTCCCATGGCATTCGATGCTGCCGATAGGGATTATTACCATATCGGACTTCGTAAAGTATTCTTCGGCTTTTGGCCAGGTCATTTCTGCAAGATACACATTTCACTCCTTCTGAAGGCAAAGAGCCGGATAACTCCAGCTCTTTGCCCAAGAAATGCCAGAATCGTAGGATTTCGCAACCAATTGGTTATTTGGTTACGGAAATGCCCTCAAGCCTATGATAGCCAATTGGATCCAGTACAAAGTCCTGGACCTTGTTACTGGCACCGGCTGTGATGGCAGTGTAGATAATCGGAGCATTGTTCGCAACTTCCTTCAACCTAAGGGCAAGATCTTTGTATGCTGCGTCACGAACTTTGGTGTCTGCACTGGTGCGACCAAGTTCGACAAGGCGGTCTACTTCAGAATCATTGATAAAGGATCTGTTTCCTGGGGCACCCTGCTGTGAGCTGTGTTCCAGGGAATAATAGGTGTAGTCGCCATCTTTGGTAGATGTTACCCAGCCAAAATAACCCATGTCATGCTCGCCTGCGGTTGAACGGCTGATAAAAGTACCGAATTCCATTACTTCGACCTTACAGGTAATTCCGATTTCACGGAGCATTTCCTGGATAGCCTGGCACATTTCTACACGACTCTGGTTGTTATTGACCCAGAGGGTGCAGGAGAACCCGTTGGGATAACCAGCCTGGGCAAGGAGTTCCTTTGCCTTGGTCGGATTATATTCCCAGACACCTGTTGAATAGTAGCCATAGACAGCAGGTGCAATGATTTCATCTGCAGCTGCACCGGTTCCATTGTTTACTGTGTCAACGAGAAGCTGGCGGTCGATAGCCATGTTGATTGCCTGACGGACCAACTGATTGTCAAAGGGAGCTTTCTTCATGTTAAAGGAAATGTAGAAACAGGTAAGGGAAGGAGCCTCAAAAAGGGTAAGGTTCTTGTTAGCCTCAACGCGTTTCATGTCAGAAACCAAAATATCGTAGGAAAGGTCGATCTCGCCAGTTTCGAGGGCGATAGTACGCTGGGCAGCTTCGGGAATGACCTTCATGACCAGATACTTGGTTTTCGGGGCACCCTTGAAATAGCTGTCGAAGGCTTCAAGCTTTACATTATCACTCTGTGCCCAGGACACAAACTTGTAAGGGCCACTTCCGACTGGTTTCATCTTCAGTGCATCGGGATTGGCACTGACATAGTCTTTAGGGACAATTGCTGCAAAGGGAACGGCAAGGTTGCGGAGCGTTGGTCCATAGGGGGCCTTCGTGGTAACAACTACCGTATAATCGTCCTCAACGACAACCTCTTTGATGAAGTCGACAATGTAGGAAACAGAAGCACTGGCGATGGCACGGTCGAGAGAGAATTTTACGTCATCGGCCTTCAGTTCTTCGCCATTGTGGAACGTAAGTCCCTTGCGGATGAAGAAGCGATAGGAAACAGGGGAGAGTTGTTCCCATCTCTCAGCAATCTGGGGAACTACCTCACCGGTTACCGGGTCGGTATCGACAAGCGTGTCGTAAATGTGGTTGGTGACTGCTACAGCCGGGGTTTCTTTACCAACATGAGGGTCAAAGGAAGTGACATCAGCACCTTGGCCAAAGACAATGGTGTCTTTGTAGCCTGTTGTGGCTGCAGAAGATCCTTCTTTGGCACCACCGGCAAAAAGCACAGTACCACAGAGCAGCGCGAGAAGTACAGTCAGAATCTTTTTCATTTCTTTCTCCTATTTCGAAGTCCCCTTACTGGGGAACAAACGAGCTATACCAAGTTACACGCGACGAAATGACCGCTTTCAACTTCTTTGAAAGGAATGTCACCCTTTCTACAGGCCTCGGAAACATACGGGCAACGTTTTGCAAACCTACATCCCGGACCAGGGTCTATCGGGCTTGTCAGTTCCCCCTGCAACAAGACACGGTTGGTCTCATAATCTGGATCTGGAACAGGAATTGCCGAAAGCAACGCCTGGGTGTAGGGGTGCAAGCTGTTGGCGAACAATACTTGCGAGGGTGCTTTTTCAACCATCTGTCCCAAGTACATAACCAGAATGTCATTTGACAAATGTTTTACCACCGAGAGATCATGGGTAATAAACAGATACGTCAAACCGAATTCATCCTGAAGGTCCTGCATCAGATTAAGGATCTGGGCTTGTATGGAAACATCCAAGGCGGAAACCGGCTCATCACAGACAACGAACTTCGGATCGAGTGCGAGTACGCGGGCAATGCCGATGCGCTGCCTTCTCCCGCCATCGAGTTCATGGGGATAGCTATTGATGAGACGCGGGGAAAGTCCGACCAATTCCATGAGGTTTGCAACCCTTGCCCGTAGTTCTGCCCCTTGGCGACGGGTAAAAATTTTCTGGATGAGCAGACTTTCACCGATGGTCTCGGCTACAGTCATCCTGGGGTTCAACGAAGCAAAAGGATCTTGGAAAATAATCTGCATGTCTCGCCTAAGCGCTTTCATGTCATTTTTTTCCAGATTGGTGATTTCCTTGCCCTCGAAGAAAACCTTTCCCTCGGTTGGTTCATGCAACCGGAGAATGGTTCTTCCCAGTGTCGATTTTCCGCATCCCGATTCCCCTACGACACCAAGGGTCTCCCCTTTGTTGATCGTAAAAGTGACGTCATCGACGGCATGGAGGGTTCCGTTTGGGGTGTTGAAATATTTTTTCAGGTTCTCGACCCGTACCAATTCAGACTTCTTGTTCTCAGCCATGCTGTACCTCGTCTTTGCAGAGAATGCACCTTACCCAATGTCCTTCGCTTACTTCGTACAGGTTTGGAACATTTTCGTTGCATTCAGCACAGGAAAATTTGCACCGGGGGGAAAACTTACAACCTGGCGGCAAATCGGTAGGGTCAGGCATAAGTCCCTTTATGGGGCTCAATCGTTTTACATTCTTAGTGAGGGATGGAATCGACCCTAGCAAGCCGAGGGTGTAGGGGTGTTTTCCTTCCTTGAAAATATGGTGGAGACTTCCGATTTCCACGATCTCGCCTGCATAGATGATAGCCACACGGTCACAGTTCTGGGCAACTACCCCAAGGTCATGGGTAATCAACAACATTGCCGTATTCAAGCGGGCCTTCAAAGCCCTGATCATATCGAGTACCTGGGCCTGGATGGTAACATCGAGGGCAGTGGTAGGTTCGTCGGCAATCAGTAAGACAGGGTTGCAGGCCAAGGCTATGGCAATGATTACCCTCTGTTTCATGCCCCCTGAAAACTGGTGGGGGTACTCATGGGCACGGTCGGCGGAAATACCAACCATTTCCAGCATCCTGTTTGCCTGCTTGCAAATCTCCGATTTGTCCATTTCCTTGTTGTGGGCTTCGACAACTTCCATAATCTGGTCCCCGACGGACATGACCGGGTTAAGGCTGGTCATGGGATCCTGGAAGATCATGGAAATCGCATTGCCCCGTACATTGCGCATCTGGTTTTCGGTAAATTTCAGTAGGTCATTTCCTTGGAACGTAATCTTCCCGCCTTTGATAACTCCCGGAGGGGAGGGGACTAAGGCAAGGATTCCCCTGGCCAAGGTTGTTTTACCGGCTCCAGTTTCCCCTACGAGTCCCAGGGTTTCCCCTTCTTTCATGCTTAGAGAGACCCCATTGAGTGCCTTGACGATGCCGTCATCGGTCTCATAATGAATTGTCAGGTCTTCTATCTTGATCAATTCTTTTTGGTTACTCATGACAACTCCTAGTTTTTCAATCTTGGGTCAAGTGCGTCTCTCAGGCCGTCTCCCATGACGTTGAGAGCCAAGATGGTAATCATGATTCCCAGTCCTGGAATTACCGTGATATGCCAACCCTCGCGGATATAGGAACGGGCTGAAGAGAGCATCGAACCCCACTCGGGTGTCGGGGGTTGAATTCCCAAGCCCAGGAAGGAAAGCCCCGCGATGGAAAGAATTGCACCGGCAACCCCCAAGGTAGCCTGCACAATCAGTGGGGCCATGGAATTGGGGAGAATATACTTGAAGATGATACGCAAGTCGCTTGCACCCATGGCTCGGGCGGCTTCAATGAACTCCTGGTCCTTTATGGTTAGCACAGAAGCTCTTACCGTACGGGCGAAAGTGGGTACATAGCTGATGGCGATTGCAATCAAGACATTGGTCAGGCTCGTACCCAATGCCGCGACGATCGCTGTAGCGAGTAACATGGAAGGAATAGCCAGCAGAACATCCATAATACGCATGATTACATTATCGGTTACCTTGCCGTAGTATCCTGCGAGTGATCCTAGAAGGCCCCCGACTATAGTAGACAGGGCAATTGCTACTGTTCCCATGAACAGCGAATAGCGTACAGCCCAGAGCATTCGCAAAAAAATATCACGGCCGAACTCATCCAAACCGAAAATATGCTCGGAACTTGGACCTTGGAGCCGCAACCTGAGATTCTGCTTGATAACATGGCTGTTATAGATGGCATTGTCAGTTACCAAGTCAATGACCATGGTGGTAAGCGCTATGGTTACCAGGGCCACAAGTACAAACATGCCTGCCAATGCCAATTTGTTTTTCTTGAACCGTCTCCAGGTTTCGGCACCCAAAGACCTTTGTTTTTTCTTATCTTGCAATACGTTCATGCAGCTACACCCTTTTTCTTTCCAAAGCCTTTGCCGTACTGGGATTTAATCCGTGGGTCAATGAAAGCGTAGAGAATATCAACGCAGAGATTTACGAAGGAGAACATGACTGCCATGAAGATAACAGCCCCCAGAACCATCGGGATATCCTTGCTGGTTATCGACTCGACCATCAAACGCCCCAAGCCAGGCCAGGAAAAGATTGTCTCGGTGAGCATTGCTCCCCCAAGTAGCTGGCCGAATTGCAATCCTACTGCAGTAACAATGGGAATTAGTGCATTCTTGAGCATGTGCCGGTTGGTTACTTGTTTTTCACTGATACCCTTTGCCCTGGCCGTACTAATATAGTCTTGGCGAATTACTTCGAGCATGGAAGACCTTGTCATCCTTACAACAGTTGCGGCAGCCCCTGTCCCGAGGGTAATGGCAGGAAGGACGAGCGAGCGCAGCAAGGGCAGAAAACCTTGGCCCATACCTTGGGAAGGAAGCCACCCCAGTTTTAAGGCAAAAAGGAGGGACAAAAGCAGCCCGAGCCAAAAGTTAGGCATGGAAACCCCGATAAGGGAAAGCACCATCGAAGAGGTGTCCATCACGGTGTATTGCTTTTTTGCCGATAAAATACCGACAGGTATTCCAATAAGCAGGGCAACGAAAATACCCGCAACCGCAAGCATTGCGGTATTGGGGAATTTGTCCCATACCTGGGCTGCCACGCTGATCTGGTTCTTGTAGGATGTGCCGAGGTCACCTTGCAACAAGTTTCCCATGTACTTTGCATAGCGTATGATCAAAGGATCATTGAGCCCCAGCTCAATTCGTTTAAGCGCAAGGGCTTCCGCACTTGCCTGGTCTCCTAGAATGATGGCTGCGGGGTCTCCCGGCGTAAGGGACATGATAAAGAAAACAATGAACGTTACGCCGAGCAACACCGGGATCATCATAAAGAGACGCTTGAGAATGTATTTCCCCATAGTGACTCCAAATTAAAAGCTTAAAAACTATATATATGAAAACCCCTGTATTAGGTGTGCTTTACTAAGAGTATCTCTGTAAAAGAGATGCGTGACATTTTATGATGACATCACGTTGATAGACCTTAGGTGTACTGGGAGAACCGGCCTCCTACGATGGCAATTGTCAGAATCATCCTGAAAACATCGCTATAGTTCTTTGAACGGTAGGCAACCGTCCGGCCTGAAAGCCGTATGATCCCTGGTACTATAGCTACAGCATCGGCAACGACTGTAGTGGTTAAGTCAATTTCAAGTTCATAGGTTCCCTCGAAGTGTTTGACCTCCAAGTCCCTATAGTTGCCAATCGCTTCCCTGGTCTTTTCCCTGAATTTCTTTTCAACATACTCGGGTGAGAACATTTTCCCAGTGAATCGCCCAAGACCTTGTTTTGTGCAAACATAGGGTACCTGGAAAAAATCCTTGAGCTGCTGCTCCAGCACATCATCGCCGCTGATCATTGCTATCGGTACTCCGAATAAACCGGCGAAATAGGCATTGATCTCTACTTCCCCTACGGTTCTGCCATTCAAGCGGGCATTGTAAATGCAGGAAGCGGAATAGGAATGGTCCATCATGCCGTGAAGGGTACCGATCATGGCATGGTAGCCGATGAGAAATACTACATCGAAACTTTCATCCAGGCCTTCCATCATATAGGAATGGCGGGGGTAGCCCTTGATATGGTTGACCCGCTCATCACCAAACGATCCGAAAGAGAGGTTTTCTCCCCTGGAATGGGAATCACAGATACAGATTTCTTCGATTGCAAAGAGCTTGTCTTCTCTTTCCATCCGAAATAATTCATCAATTACCCAAGTCAATTCCTGCTTGAGCAAGGCTGCACATTCCCTGCCCCTTACATTCGGTTCCATCTCATTCCAGGACGAGATCCCTTCGATTCCTTCCATGTCAGTTGAAATATAAATTTTCATATGAACATATCCTTCTGGATTTTAACAAATTGGTACGCAGCCCTTTCATCTTCAACAACCGTTTTCATTCCCGTAAGTAGGTTTTCCTTGCTGTTCAGCAATAACATGTTTATCAAAACCTGTACTATGGCAACCATTCCTACATAGGAATTCGTTAGGAGCAAAGAATTGTTTTCACAACGCACTACGGCGCTAGCAAACGAATAAATCGGGCACAGGGGGGAGTCGGTGAACAAAAATACGTCCGCACCTTTTCCCTTGGCATAGGTTGCTACCTGGATTGCCTCGATGGAATATGGAGGGAGCGTCATGACAAAGAGAATGTCGCCTGGTTTTATCGAGTGCAACCTTGGATTGTAATCTGAGATAGATCCTGTAATGCCGATAATTTCCTTTATCTGCATGCTTACCAGGGCATATTCAAAAATCTGCATAATATTCTTGCTGACACCAAAACCACTGATGAATATTTTCTCGGATTCAAAAACCTTCTGGACCATTTTGGAAAGAGTCTGGACATTGATATCATGGAGTGTCTTGCTCAAGTTGAAGATTTCATTCTCGGCAAGTTTTTCCAGCTGTTTTGTGGCCGGAAGTATATCAAGCTCATTTAAGGCTACCTGGGTGTCCTTATTCAGTTTGTTCTTGACCTCATCCTGGATAGCTTCCCGAAATTCCTTGTACCCCTTGAATTCCATGAATTGGGTGAACCGTACCAAGGATGCATTGCTCACTCCAATTTTTTTACTTAATTCATTTACAGAGGTGAATCCGATCTCATCATAGTTTTCCAGTATATAGACCGCAATCTCATGATACGAAAGAGACATCGAAGCGAGGTTTTTTCTGATCTTGTCTCGAACCATATCATGCTCCTTATACGATAAATGCGTACTGAAAAGGGGAGGAAAAAGAAAAAAGCGTTTAGGGCTTGGGCTCGGCAAAGTAGGTAAGGCGCCCTAAACCGCTTTTCTCGTTGTTTAGGTTATCAATAACTGTAATAATAGTTACCACAACTTAGATTATATTAACAAAATTTACATAGTTTTGCATCATTTATTTTATTTATTTTTAGATATGGAATAAATTGATACAATATAAAGAAAAATCAGAACACCTGTTTTTAATTTTGTCAATAGTAAAAAACTAAGTAAGCGAAAATGCCAACCCTGTACAATGATTTCCTCTGTGGTAATTGCAGAAAAAGATTCCTCTGCTGTTACAATATCCCTGTGCAGGGAATGTGAAAGGGTTATACTCACACTAGATGATAATACGGGGGAGTGTGTATGAAAATAGCTTTTATAAGTGACATTCATGGCAACCTGCAGGCCTTTGAAGCTGTGGTGAAAGACTTTACAAAAGAACACGTCGAGGCAGTCATCTTTTTGGGTGATTTAATTTTCTATGGGCTCTATCCCCGTCAGTGTTATGACTTGCTTGTCTCCTTACATCCGATTTGCTGCATCAAGGGCAATACCGATGCAAACTTGGAAGAGCTTGAAACGTTTGTCCCGGTTTCACCACAAGAGAGGATTCTGTATGAGAATATTCAATTTTGTAACGAGCAACTTTCCCCAGAGGCTAAAGTTACTATAGCCTCCTGGCCTATTGCAAAGAGAATCACCTTGGAGAATGAAGAGATACTAGTCTGCCATGGCAGTCCCTACCATTTCAAAGATCAGTTATCCCTGCAAAGCAGGCAACTCGAAGAATTGGCCGCCAGGATTGAAAAAGAACCGGTTAACCATATTTATTGTGGCCATACGCACATTCCGCAGATCTTTAGCCTGAAAGAGAAACGCATAGTGAATGCAGGGGCCGTAGGGTACTCCTTTGACAGGGACAACAGAGCTTCCTATTGCCTGACAACCATTGAAAAGGGACAGTGGGAAAATATGATAAAAAGGGTGGAATATCCAGTAGACGAGTATGCCAAAGAAGTCTTGGCTATCCCGCGGTTTGGGCATAATCTCTGGTATATCCTGAAGCAAGGGACATTCGAAAAGAAACTATAAAGAATTGGCTTTATGGTTTCCTTTCGAAGACTAAAGGGAAAAAACCTATACCCCCAGGATTGCTTTCCTCGTCAGTTCCTGTGCTATTTGGACTTTATACCGGTTGCAGGCAAGCGGAAAGGCTTCCTTGCCAATGATTTTTCCCGCCATGGCAGCAGTTGCTTCGGTTATCTTTTTGCCGATGAGCATTTTCTCGACTTTCGATGCTCTCACCGGTATTGGTGCAACCGCCCCGAGCACGACCCTGGCTTCGGTTATAACGTCGTCTTTACAGGTGATCACTGCCGCCACACTCACGATAGGAAAGTCAATCGAGTTCCTGATCCTAAATTTTTCAAAGCTTCCCCTGGAGTTTTCCTTTGGCAAGGGGATGAAAATCTCCTGAACGAGTTCATCATCGGCGAGCACCGTTGTTTTCATGAGAGCGGCAGAGAAAAAATCTTCGGCAGGGATATTCCTTTTTGTTGTTTTTATCATTGCTTTAAGGGCTATAAGCGCTGGGGCCAAGTCTGAAGCATTTACTGCGACACAGCTACAGTCGAAGCAACGATGGGCTTCCAGTTCGATTTTTTCCCGGCCAATCGTTTGGTAATCTTCCTTTTTCAGGCTACGATTGGAGACTGCAATTTCTTCAACTGTGATTCTCGGTGAGGTTGTAAAGGCTTCTCTGTTAATCTCTCGGAGTTCGGGTCTCAATATCTGTGCTGTGGGGCTTACCATAGCTTTCTTTTCTTTTAGAAGCGATGCTTCGATGGCATGTGATGCGAGTCTGCCTGCTGCAATGGCTTCTACCGCGGTTGCCGGTCCGCTTACAATATCGCCTCCTGCATAAATTCGTTCTATGCTGGTTTCCATGGTAAGTGGATTGACTTCGATACCATTCCCTTTGGTCGGTTTGAGCGCTTCCAGTCCTTTCAGGTTCTGGTCCTGCCCGATAGCGGCGATTACCCAATCTGCTTTGAAAAGGAATTCACTGCCAGGAATCTCTATCGGTCTTCTCCTTCCTGATGCATCGAGGTCGCCAAGCTGCATCTTGCAACATTGGAGACCTACAAGGGTATTCCCTTCCAAAACTGCTTTTTTAGGGGAAGTGAGAAAGTGTAGCTCGACTCCCTCTCTTTTTGCATCTTCTATTTCCTCGGCTTCCGAGGGCATCTCATTCTGGGTTCTTCTATACAGGAGGGCTACGTGTTTTGCCCCGCATCGAAGCGCGGTACGTGCTGCATCGATTGCGGTATTCCCTCCACCGATGACAGCAACCGTACCTTTCAGGTTTGGAGAACCCGTTCGTTTGACAGCTTCCAGAAAATAGATTCCGCTGAGAACGTTCCTGTGTTGTTCACCTTCGATTCCCAAAGATTTTGGAACCCATGAGCCCACAGCCAGAAATATTGCCTCGAATCCCTCATGCTTGAGACTGTCCAGGGTAAAGTCCTTTCCCAGGACTTGTGATGTGCTTACCCGTATGCCTGTAGAGACGAGAAATTCGATTTGTCTGTCCATTATTTTGCCAGATAGCCTGAATTCTGGAATTCCATAGCGGAGCATTCCCCCTAGCTTAGGCTGTTTTTCAAATATGGTAACGGTAAAGCCTTTTAAGCGAAGGTAATAGGCGCAACTTAGGCCTGCAGGGCCTCCACCGATAACAGCAACACTCCTGCCATTTTCCTGTATACTTTCTTTTTTCCAGGTTTCCTGGTTCTCCAGGATAAAGTCTCCGATATGCCTCTCTATGGACCTGATAGACACTGCACTGTCGATTTCGCCGCGGTTGCATCCCTGCTCGCAGAAATGTGGACAGATCCGGCCTGTAATGGCAGGCATCGGATTCTTTTCCAGGATAATCCGGCTTGCTTCCTCTATCTCCCCTATACGTATTTTTTCCATGTAAAGAGGAATATCGACAGAATCGGGACAAGAGGCACTGCAACCCGGCTTGCCTACGGGCACAGAACCGAAAATGGAATGAAATCGGTTTTCCCCTGTCAGGGCTGGGCATTTCTGCCCACCCTTGCGAAGGCAGTGAAAGGTGTTTTCATAGTTTCTGTAGTACCAGCACCTGGGTTCCTGACAGATATTGCCCCCGACTGTGCCCATATTCCTGATTTGCGGGGAGGCCACCGCATGGGCGGCTTTGGCAAGTAAGGGGAGTTTTTCCCGGACTGTTTTGTCCTTGGCAAGGTCACTGAGTTTTGTCAGGGTGCCCACGGTAATTCCGTTTGCATCGTGTATGATATGGTCCAAGCCCTTGATTGTTTTCAAATCGACAAGGAAAGCTGGATTTTCAGCATGGACTTCGTCTTTGAGGATTCCTAGGATATCGGTTCCCCCAGCTATGGCAACAGCCTTCCCTTTTTCGACATCCAACAGGCTTGTAGCTTCTTCAAGTGATTGTACCGCTATATGTTCGAACGTTTGCATTCCCATGGTTTTCCCCTCAGTCCTTTCCCAGTGCTTTGAGAATTTTTTCCGGTTTGACTGGAATATCGTTCACCCTAACGCCGATGGCATTGTAGATTGCATTCTGGATTGCCCCAGGCGTACACGACACTGTGCCCTCACCAATGCCACAAGCGCCATATTTGCCGGTCCCTTTCCAGACTTCAAGCAAAACAGGATCGATTTCAGGCATATCTGACATGGTAGGGATGGTGTAGTCTATCCAGTTGAAGTTCAAAGGAATGCCTGTTGCCTTGTCATAGATGATTTCCTCGGTCAAAGCTTCGCCCATGCCCATGCATTGGCCTCCGATTTGTTGCGCTTCGGCTCCTGAGGCATACATGACTGTTCCGCAGTCATTGACTACCACCAGTTTCACCACCTCGACTTTTCCTGTCCCGGTGTCGACTTCAACTTCGGCAAAATTTGCAAAAAAGGGAACTCCGGTGAGTTTGACATCCGGTGTGCGACTGCTTGCAACGGTGATAGGGGCATTGTCGCCTTTTCTCAGAAGTTCTTTGATGGTCAGGTCCAAGGAAGGCTGGGAGGTGACCAAGACTTTGCCTTGTTCGAAGAAAATCTCTGTTGAAGGGACCTTGAGAATCTCAGAGGCTACCTCTCCGAGTTTGAGCTTGAGTTCCTTGGCGGTATCGATTAGTACTTCTGATTGCAAAAAGGAAACTGCACTATCAGTCTGTACACAGTCCTTGATTCCATCGTTGGTGTCGACGATACTTGTCCATTGGATGTCTTGCAGGGAGATATTTAGAAACTGCAGGGCTTCAGCACACCCCAGTAGATTACAGGTGTTCGACCCTCCTCCGACTTCGATGGAGGCTGCCTTCAACAAAACTGTGCAGTCGGGATTCAAGGTAAGGGTTACCTGAACCTTCCCCCTGCGTTTTTCCTGCCATTCGGCATGCCAGGAGGGATGGCAGGAGAACCCGACCCCGCGTTTCTTTGTTCCGTTAAAAAGAGGTCCTTTCCCTGGTTTGTGACGTAGGTCCTTCCACCCTATTCTCCGCTTTCCTTCCTCCAACACTACCTGCAGGCTTTTACTGGGAAGTTTTTCCCATTCATGGGCAAAATTCTTGATACAGAGATCTATTGGATCCATATCCAACTTCTCGCTCAGCTCATCGATAAGGTGGGCGAAGATAAGGTTGAACTGTGAATTCCCGACACCCCGCATCATGCATCCGGGGATGACATTGGTATATACCCCATAGGCTTCCATGCGCAAATTGGGAATGTGGGCAAGGACGACTTCTGCAAGTTCTTTGGGTACAAACTTGAGGGCAAACATCGAGAGGTCTGCGTAGGCGCCGACATTGCCTATCGACTTGAAATGCATCGAGGTTATCGTTCCGTCCTTCTTTGCCCCGACCTTACAGGTATACTGGGCAGGTTGTCTGGTGTTGAGGAAACTCTGATGGCGGGTATGGCGGTATTTGACCGGCCTCCCTGTTTTCATCGAGAGTAGGGCGGTTATAAGAAAGAAGGGTTGGTCTCCGGTGTCTCCACGGCCAAACTGACCTCCTACGTACGAGGCGATTGCCCTGATTTTGTGCAGGGGCAAGCCAAGCATCTCACTGATATGCATCCGTAACTGGTCTGCAGCATACGAGTTTGACCAGACTGTCAGATTGTCTTCTTTCCATTGCATGAGGCAGCACCAGTTGTCCATACTTGCCTGGGTCGCATTGTGATGGGTGGAATGTACTTCGATTACTACATCAGCAGTTTTAAAATCGGAATCGACGTTTCCCCTGTCTTCGAACACATCGGGGCCGCCGGTAGGGTCGGGGGCAAGCACGTTGCTACTGGTCAAATCGGGATGGACCAAGGGGGAGTCGATGGCCATCGACTCGATGGGGTCGAGGGCAAAAGGTTTTTTCTCCCATTCGATATCGATGAGTTTCAAGGCTTGTTCTGCAATTTTTTCGCTTTCGGCAGCTACTGCGATGCCCATTTCATCTCCGACCCAGCTTGCTCCTTCGCCAAGGACCCTTCGGTCGCGGAAAGGAAACATCATGCGGTCCCAGGTTACGGTGTCGACGCAGTCGGTCCAACCTGCATTGGTGAGTTTGAGATTGGAGAATTCCGGATCTTTGTAGGTCATGACCGTCACTACTCCGGGAAGTGCTTCTGCTTTTTTGGTGTCAAAGGACACGATCCTTGCATTCGGGTAGGGACTTCTGAGCACTTTTGCATAGAGCAGGTCAGGAAATTTTCGTTTGATAGTCATGTCATCGGCAAACAATGCTTTCCCGCTTGCTTTCTCCCACCCATCGATTTTTGGGCGGTAGGTTCCGATAAATGTATGCGCATCTCTTGGTTTGAAGGGTTCGTTCATAGGGTTTCCCCCCTTTCCCGGATTTTTTCGGCGGCCCTGAATACTGCCTGGGCAATGCCTGCATAGCAGCCACAGCGGCAGATGTTGCCACTGAGGGCATCCTTGATCTCTGCTAGGGTAGGATTTGGATTCTCATTGAGAAAAGCCTTTGCGGTCATGACAAAGCCCGGGGTGCAATAGCCGCATTGCATTGCCGTACCGTAATGGGGTTCCGATTGCTCGGCGAAGGCCTGGATTACCGGGTCGTCCTTGGCAAGTCCTTCGATGGTGATCACCTCATGTCCATCGGCCTCTATGGCGAGCACCATACAGGAAAGTACTGCCTTGCCGTCCATAATCACGGTACAGGCACCACAGGCTCCTTCATCACAAGCCACCTTGAGTCCCGTAAAACCGAGTTTCTCTCGAAGGAGATAGGAAAGGGTCGTAGCATTGTCAAGGTCACCTTCCAAAAGAAAGGTATGATACATTCCATTGATACGAATTCGAAGCTCTCTGCTTGGTTTCTCCACAGTAATCAGAACGTCAGGTTCTCTCTTTGACATGGTGTTCCTTCCTCAATAGCTCTTTGTAAAAGATGCGAGAGAATATGGAATGGAAAAAATGAACCGTTTTCTAAGTGGTAAGTAAAATTTTATAATGTATCTATATAAACCTTTTTAATCTTACGACCGCTTGCAAGGAACTGTCAATAAAATGTTTTCCCATAAAGAATGGCTCCACAGAAAGAATTGCCTATAAAGAATGGTTTATAGGTTTTGTCTTTATTGCTGGCATGCCCTGGGGTTTGTTTGCCGGTCGATACCCTTGAAAAAAGGGACTATCTAGCGTTTTTCAAGGTTTGTCATCACTATCGTTGTATCGAGAACCTTCCAGTCGCCTGTGATAGCATCGATGACAACAGGGTAAAAACCCGAGATGACATCGAGGATTACCCAACCGAGTCCAAGTTCACTGTTGATCAAAAACGATTTGCTCTGGTATCCGGATTTCCGAAATTCCACAGTGTAGGAATTGGAAGAGTCCATGTTCATGGTAAACGGGGTGTCCCCGAAATAGGATCCATTGATATATACCTGTGCTTTAGCAGGGTCCGAGGCAAATGCCACTTCTTGTGTATTCCCTTTCAATAACGTAGCACATCCTGTGAGACTCAAGGCGAGGATGGTAGCTACGAGAATGGTTATAAATCTTTTCATAAATATACTCCATGCAATAATTTGAATCGTACCTGATTACCATAATATGGTAAAGGTTCCAATGGCAATATGCTATGAGTGTGTTACAAGAAAAGATTGGAAAGTGAAGGTAAGATTGGCCTTTACCCTGATAATCCAAGCCAGTGGATTTCTCTATACAAGGCAAACTTGGTAAATTTCGTAGATACTTGGAAACTGTAAAAAAATTACCCAAGACTTTTGATATCTTGGGTGATAGGGGATGCCGAAAGCGGGAATCGAACCCGCACGACTTTGCAGTCAAGGGATTTTAAGTCGTTCTGGGATCATTTTAAAAGATTATAAAATCGCAAAAATACTTTATAAAAGAATAAAATATAAAGAATTACTAAGTTAGCAATTTTGAATTTTTAAAGACTTAAAAAAATGATTCACTTTTGATGTGATCTTGATTACTAAAAAATAATACCAAAACAGTTTATTTTTAACTAATATCGCCAAAAGCGATAAATTTCTTTACATATGCTTTGAGCAAGTTTATTATAACCTAAAGTGTTATATAGGAGGGTTACGATATGAAGTCAAAAGGGACTGCGTATGTCTTATGGTTCTTCCTAGGGTTAATCGGTGTTCATAAGTTTTATCTTGCTAGAACAGGAATGGGCGTTTTGTATCTTCTTACTGCTGGTATTTTTGGTATTGGTTGGTTTTTTGATTTGTTTACGCTTGGCGGACAAGTAGATAGGTATAATGCTCTTTATGGAAGAGGGCAGCAACAATCACAAAGCCAAAATATAATTATCAATATGCCTACTAATGGAAATGAACCAGCAATTGCAAAGACTGAGTAAGGAACCTAATGAACTTTCTTTCAAGCCATAGAATAGCTCTGTGGCTTTTTATTGATATATGAGGAAAATTTTGAAATATGATTGGCATTGGATGTGTTTTCTGAGGGGGGAGCTATAAATGAAAAGAAGAATAGTAGTCTTGATCGTAATGACACTTTTATTTTTTGTTTTTATTGGTTGTGATGATAGTCTTGGAGGGTTTGCTTCGATACTTAATACAGAACAGCTAACAGATTCCAGATTTAATGGTAATTTTACTTTTTTTGAGCATTGGACTGACTCCTATGGAATAAATGAACGATATGAATATACCTCATACAACTTTGATGGTACAAATAAAGTGCATTATTACACCAAGTATTATAGTTATTCTACTAGCTCTGGTTGGCATTATTCAGGCGATTATATAGGAGATTATTATTCCTGGGACTTGGAATTTGAAATTCAGAATGGACAATATCGTACTAGACTTTGGAATAATAAATACTCAGATTGGGAAGAATGGGAAGATTATGAATTTAGTGGGAATACACTTACCCTGCATAACAAATACAATATTTCTGGGAATGATGAAATTCTTGCAAAACATTAAATACTGTTATACAACCCCAAAACGTCCTTACCGTCAACTCCAGTAAAATTACCATACTGCCCACAACATTCTCGCCGAAGCGCGAGATCCGGTGTGCTTTTGATATTCTACTTGATTAAAAGCACTTTGCCCTTGTACCTGGCATTCATCATTGCAACCCGCTTGTTACCGCATTTCATGTATTCGTCTATAAACTTCAACTGGTACGGGTAAGATCAGCAAGATTCGTGATCTTCTCTTCTTCCATGTCTGTCCTCCTGACAAAACCATACAGTCTTTTCACTCAGGAAAATGACTATGAAGTAACGAGATTTTGAATATAAGAAGTTTAAGGTATAAATAGGAATTTTTGATAATTTCAAGCCATATATTAGCGGTAAAAATATAATCATGGTATTATGACTTATATATTTAATTGTAAAACCAGTAGTTTAGGAGGGCTTATGGAGGAAATGCTTTACCACTATACCAAACTTGAGACTTTTTTAATCCATATTCTTCCACAGAAAGAACTACTATTCTCAAGAATGGGCACATCTAGGGATCCGAATGAGTATAAATCGCTAAGCAGATACAGTTATACAACAGACGAAAATGAGACGACAAAATTTAATGATTTCCGTGAAGCATTAGAAAAATATAAATTCAATTCCAAGTTTCTTTGTTTTTCAATGGAAAACCATAAAGGAAATCAAAATCCCAGACATGAGTTTGATCGTTTACGCATGTGGGATCAATATGGTGATGGAAATAATGGCATCTGCCTTGGTTTTTCTAAAGATAAGCTTATTAGTACTTTTACGAGTATGAAATCAAAATACTCCAGACAAGAGTATGAGTTTTTTAACGACCCGATAAATTATTTAAATTTTGCAAAGGAATGGCATGCTATAAATGCATATGAAGTTGTAAAGGATTATGCCCCTCCCCCTTATATCGAGAAATACCTAAGTGATAAACGAAAACGAGATTTTCTTTTTTTCTCAAAAGATGAAAATTATGGAGATGAGAACGAATTCAGGTTACTGATTCTAACCCAGAAGGATAATTGCACAATTAAAATTTCAATTACAGAATCTCTAAGTGAAATTATTATTGGGGATAACCTACCGACATCGTTTTGGGAAACCTATATGCCACTTATAAAAAGTATTTTCCCCGATGTGAATGTATTTCAAATGAAGTGGAATTATGGAATCGTACAAAGGGTTCCTTATTAGCCCTCAGAATGAATTTCCTTCTGCCCAATCTGTATCATGAATTTCAATGAAAATATAACGTTGTTATTTTTAAAGCCTTATTTGGTTTTACAAATGTTTACTTAAATTCCAAATCGATGGTTTCTTACGTTAAAATAATGATTGATCTTCAAATGCACTGTACTCGATAAGGACACTGTGACTACCATTAACAATATTCCACCTTAATTGGATTTTGGTTCCATCTTTTATCCAGTTATACGTATCAAAACTCATATTCAATTCGGATTTGTCGCTCGACTTATCAATATAAGGTCCATATTTTGAAATCAATTGTAATCGGATATCATTTACATCTCTTCCTACTAAAAAGTCTTCATTTTGTAAGGCCAACTGTACTAAGCTTAGTTGTCCATCTATAAACATGAAGTAGACATTATACATTTTTCTTCCGATATTGAAATTTAAAAGATTGGCAACTTCAAAATGGCTAATACCAGGGATATCCTCCCCTGGTTCCTCAAAACTGGCATCAGGGAATAAATTGCTTACTTCAGCGATTGTCATGTTGAGCATTGTTCCATTCCAAAGCGGAGTGGCGAATAGAACCGATTCCATTAGTAGAAATACAATAATTGAGCCAATTCTTTTCATGATACCTCTTAAAATATGGCTAATAGTGATAAAAGTATTATTGTTTATGAAGATTGTGAATGCAAGGCATAGTAATTAAAACTTTTGAACAATATTCACAGGTAGAGGAGGGGTTCTCCCGCAGCCCTTGATTAAATTTGCCGCCCCCATACCTTGCTTTTTATACACCAATTATGCAGGAAATGATGTCTTGTCCGTCTTGTCTGGGTAATTGCAGTGAGATATTTTTTAGCATAACTTCATAACCCTAGAGATGTCCATTGGCCCCTGCAATGGGGCATACCCTTAGAGGCTCTCTGCTGATAATTCAAGCCAGTGGATTTCTCTATACAAGGCAAACTTGGTGAATTTCGTAGATACTTGGAAACTGTAAAAAAATTACCCAAGACTTTTGATATCTTGGGTGATAGGGGATGCCGAAAGCGGGAATCGAACCCGCACGACTTTGCAGTCAAGGGATTTTAAGTCCCTTGTGTCTACCAGTTCCACCATTTCGGCGAGAGAATCAGTTCTTTTCGTCAGTATCGATCAGGTTAGGAAGCACTGAGGCATCAGTCTTGATCGGAATCAGGCGCTTGATAAACGGCTGTACCCCGATATAGGTCTTCTGGAACTCATCTTCGCTTTCCTTGAGCGCTGCCTGCCAGGCTGCACCGAAGCCAGGACTGTTGATAGTCAAACGGTCAACTGCCAGCTGGTACACATGAAGCCTTGCAACTTCTTTTCTTCCTGGTTTCTGGGAGTAGGTGCTCAGACTGATGCGAAGGTTCTCATTCTGTTTCTTGAGTTCCTCGTTCTGGTCTTTCAACTTCATTATCCCATCGCCCTCAAGATCCATACGGTCGGTAAGCATTCGTTTTAAACGCTCGTTCTCTTTGGTCGCAACAAGGATTTCCTTGTGTCGTTTTACCGACATGCTGACAACAAGGACGATAGCAAGAACAACACCTATGGCAAGACCGATAAGAAAGTTCTGCATGCATTACTCCTAACGTATGAACTCTAGCTAAAAATACTGTAAGAGAAGGATTTTGTCAAAGGAGAAAGAGGAAAGAGAGCCTGTTTCAGCCGGCAATGACACTTTTTTTCAATGATTTCTTTGCAAATGTAAAAATATCGGCAGTAATCTCGTTTGGTCGGTAGCCCAAGTGGACAAGTTTTCTGCAGTACTTTGCTGAAATGCCTGTTGCCGTTCAGTATCCTGTCTTGGGTTTAAAATCCTGGAAATGCAAAGGCGTAGCGTAAATTATGTATGCAATCAGGTGCAATGGTATTGGAATATGAAAGACCGTAGGTTATAACAAAATACAATTGAATGCTTTGTGAATTTGTATACATTCTCTTGCTTGAGGGAATGGAAATAGTATGTAAGGAGTTGCATATGAAGATATCGGTTGTTGAGCCTTTGGGGGTCAAAAAGGAAGTTCTTGCAGAAAAACTGAGAAAAGCCATTGGAGAAGATCCTCAACTCATGCTCTGGGATGACAGGAAAGAGAGTGACGCTGATCTTGTGGAACGCAGCAAGGATGCAGACATTGTAGTCTTGTCAAACATCAAATATGGCCGCACCGTCATCGAGCAGTGTCCTTCCTTGAAAATGATCTGCGTTGCCTTTACCGGCTTCGATCATATTGATATGGAGTGTTGCAAGGAAAAAGGAATTCTTGTCTGCAACTGTGCAGGGTATTCCACAGTTGCCGTAGCCGATCTCGTATTTGCCTTGGTCCTTTCCCTTGCCAGAAACATTGTTGCCTGCGACAAAGCTACCAGGGAAGGTAAGACGAAAGACGGTTTGGTGGGTTTTGAGCTGGAAGGCAAGAAATTCGGCATAATCGGTTTGGGAGCCATCGGGACAAGGGTTGCACAGATTGCCCTGGCTTTCGGTTGTGAAGTCTCTGCGTATTCGCGGACAGCAAAAGCAATTCCAGGGGTAACGTTCACCGATTTGGAAACGGTACTTAAAGAATCAGATATCGTTTCTTTACATGTTCCCCAGTGCAAAGAGACTATCGGCATGATCGGGAAAGAGGAATTGGCCCTGATGAA
The DNA here is from genome assembly GCF_000236685.1 of Sphaerochaeta pleomorpha str. Grapes. NCBI lineage: Bacteria > Pseudomonadati > Spirochaetota > Spirochaetia > Spirochaetales > Sphaerochaetaceae > Sphaerochaeta > Sphaerochaeta pleomorpha. The sequence continues at coordinate 3,405,698 of NC_016633.1, forward strand.
GAAGAGTGCCTTCCTGATCAATACCGCCCGGGGTCCTGTGGTTGACACCGCGGCATTGGTTACCGCTCTCAACAATGGGGTAATTGCCGGGGCCGGTATCGATGTCTTTGACAAAGAACCACCGCTTGCTCCCGATTATTCCCTTTTGGGTGCAAAGAATACGGTACTTACCCCACATGTTGCCTTTGCAAGCAGCCAAGCTTTTGCAAAGCGTGCCGATATCGTTGCTGATAATATCAGAGCCTGGATTGCAGGCAAGCCTGTACATGTGGTTTCCTGATAGTCAGGGAAAAAGAATACCATTCTGCCCTCGTTGCTGGCATTCTTTTTCCTCTCATCAATAGGGTGTAGCGACTCAACTGGTTTTTGTTTTGGTGTCCAGAGGCTCCAATTCGGGAACTGTCACGCATCCATCCGGGAGTATGAGTACCTTGGGTTCCTGGATCCCCCTGTCTATTGCCCTTTGGATGCCTTCTTCGATAGCGTCTTGCAGGTTGTGGACAGGGGTAATGAACAGGCCGGTAAGTTGTTCATCCTGCATTTCCGTGAATGCTTGCACGGTAATCCTCTGCGAGACCGCAGCCATTTTCGCCGCCTTGTGGTAGCCAAGCCTGTAACAACGGGAAATCCTGTGTAAGGCATCCCCGGCAGAAGAGGCTTCGCAAAGCAGATTCGCAAAGGTCTCGTCCCCTATCCCTTCCCTGCAGGAAGAGACCAGGATCAAGGTCCCCCCGTCTTTTACTGCAAGGGCCCCGTTGTCAATCGCCTTCTGTGACTGGTACAGGTTGATATCCATCGGGAACCTGGCTACGGACACCACGACATCTGCTTTCTGGGGAATCTGTACGCAGAAAATCTGTTTTGCAACCCTTACCGACTCATAGAATGACTGATTGATATCCCCGGCGACAACCGAAGCGATTTTCTGTTCCTTGTCCAAAACAGCCATGATGGAGAATGTAGGGGTGGTGATTACATGCAGGGCATCCATCATATCCTCATGGACAGGGTTCCCTTCCAGTGCAAGCGATTGGGCCCTCTGGGACAACGCCAGCCTATGGTTTGCCTCAATGGTCTCATAGCCGGCAATACCCGGAAGGAAAGCCTTTCTTCCCCCGGTAAAACCGGCAAAATAATGGGGTTCCACGCTCCCCGTGACAATAACCCTGTCGGATTCGAACAGGCGCCGGTCCAGGATTATCGGTGTCCCGTTCCTTGTTGTCCCTACCTTGACCTGTTCGTCTTTTTTCTTCGCATCATGCGAAACACAGCAAGTACGCAGACGTTGTTCCAACGGACCCAGAATCTGTGAGAATTCCTGTTCTGTAGCCCCCCGGTGGGCTCCCGTGGCTACCAGGACCGTAAGGCCCGTACGTTCTGAAATACCATGCTTAGCTAGGATGGGAAGCAACGCTTCGAGCATGGTTGAGGTAGGGGTAGGGCGGGTGGCGTCATTTACGATGACCAGTACCGTTTTCGCGCCTTTTAGGAACGTGTCGAGGTCGGGGCCTCCCCGTGGTTTTTCCAAGGCCTGTGCCAGCAGAGTCAAAGCATCTTGGGATGCTATGAACTCATTGGGCTCAAAGGAACCGAGCAGGTTCCTTTCCTTTATTGAAAAAGATTGCCGGTTCCTTTGGTATTCAACCTGCATGATATGCATCTCCTTGTCTTTGAAGGCCTTTTGCATCCTGTCACCGAAAAACAGAACCCCTCTCCCCGGTTTTCAACCAGGGAGCTAGGTTCATCCGACATTTTTGTTTTCGAAGGGAGAAAGCGGAATCTTTACCGTATAGGCTCGGTAAGGTTGCGGTCGTAGGCCTTTTCCATGGCAGTGATAAGGGGCAATTTCTTTTTGGACAGGAACCTGACCATTGCGCCCCCTGCGGTACAGACATACGAGTAACCTTCAAGCCCTGTGAATTTTGCAGCGGCACTGACGCTGTCGCCCCCGCCGATTACGGTATAGCCGGGAGCCTCGGCAATGGATTTCCATATTTCCCGGGTACCGTTTTCCCATCGAGGATCCTCGTATACCCCGGCAGGTCCGTTTACAAAAACCGTGCCTGCCTGTGAGATAACACCGCAGTACCGCTCTATTGTCCGTTTTCCGATGTCCAAAAAGAGCTTTTGCTGCAGGCCGGACGGAACGGCAAAGGACGAGACCTCTGTCTCTGCCCTATTTTCCTCGTTCTCATAGGCAAGGTCCCCGGGAACAAGGAAAGAATCTCCCCATTTTTCCAAAAGGGATTCAGCTTCCTGGATGAATACAGTCAGGTCCCTGTCGTCCAAAAACGTTCTTGTCCGCTCCCCGAGCTCGACCCCCTTTGCCAGCAGCATGACCAGGCTGGTGATTCCCGTTGTGAGGATTTTGTCGGCAGTCCCTGCTTCCAGCACGCTTCTCATCATACCGAAGGCATCGGAGATTTTTCCTCCCCCGAGCACGAACACGCAGGGGCGTACCGGGTTCTCGGCAACCTTGGACAGGGCCGTATATTCTGCTACAAGTTGCCGCCCCCCGGCGGTGGGGAGTATTTCCTGGAAGGCTACCATCGAGGGGGCATTCCTATGGGCCGCGGCAAAGGCATCATTGACGTAGATATCCGCCAGGGGCCCCAGCGATCTCACCAGCCAGGTATCGAGCATCTGGGAAGGGGTAAGCTTTACCTCCTTCTCAAAGGCGGTCACCTCTTCGCTGAGATACCTGAGGTTTCCCAGTAGGATGGCTTCGCCTTCCTTGAGGGATTGTACGGCGGTGACGGCGGCAGGGCCGCATACATCATCGATATAGCCTACCTTCGAACCGGTGAGGGCAGAAAGGATCCGGGCATGTTCAGATAGGGGAATGAGATTCTGGTAATCCAACGTATCACCTTGGTGTGCAATCAAGGCTACCTTGGCTCCCCTTACAAGCAGCGCTTTCAAGGTAGGGGCAGCCTTTTCCAGCCTGTTCGTGTTGGTTATCTGCTTTGTCTTGGCATCGAGGGGCGAATTGATGTCGGGGCGGAACAGTACCGTCCGCCCTTTCATTTCAAAGTCTTCCAGGACCTTTATCTTTATACGGTTTTTTTCCATGTTCCTATCCTGAGGTATTTGTTTGTCTCAGCCGTCCCTGTCTCACGGGTGAGCTGCATCTTCATGGAAGACCGGATCGCGTCAATGTTTTCCGGGATGACCACAGACTCCTGGGGGATATTGATGGCGAACATCAGGTCCCTGCCGCTCTTTACCACGGAGTCGCTCCATACGGCAATCTCATACATGTCACCGCGGGGGTTGCCAAGGTCACGGGCATACCTGAACAGGCTCGCATTCCCTAAAAATCCCTCGCCTATCGAAACCACCCTGATACGTGGGTGCTTCTCGAAGATCTCGAGGGCATCCTTGACGCTGATATCCTGTTTCGGGGTGAGTACCACCGTGATGATATGCCCATGGGTGACCGGGGTATGGATCAGGATACCCGTTGCCTCGACATGGGGCATGATGGTCATCAGGTCCAGTGCCTGGTGGCTTGGTGCCTTGTCGATTTGCAGCGCGTTCGTCAGCCCGCGGTGGTAGTCCCCGGGGTCGGCGACACGCCTTATGATGGTGATGGCCACCTTTTCCACCCCGACGGCCCTGTCGATGCAGTCTACGGCACGGATGAGGCCGGTCGTATTGCAGGAGGTCAGTTTGAGGAAATCGACGCCGAGCCCTTTCTCAAAGTTCGCATAGCCATGGAAGAAGACATTTGCGACATCGTTTTTTTCCCCGCCCTGGAAAATGGCATGCTTGCCATATTTCTCATACAGGAGCTTGTTTTTCGCACCGATGCCCGCACTGGTGGCATCGAGCATGATATCAACCTGCTGGACCAAGTCTTCGAGCATACCACTGATAGGAATGCCTGCCCCTTCAAGAGCTGCCTTGCCCTCAACCGATGCGGCAAACAATCTGTAGGGCATCCCTTTTTCTTTCAGGGCCCTCACGCTGAGGGTGGGCATAACATCTGCAACCCCAACCAGTTCCATGTCACCCTGCAAGGCAACCCCATCTGCCAGCCGTTGCCCTATAACGCCATATCCGGCGACACCTACCCGTATTTTCTTTTCCATTCTTGTCTCCTTGCCTCAGATCCCTGCAGAATCCAGGATGAATTTTCTCGCCCGCATTGCATATTCCAGGGGATTTGCCTGCGCAGGGTCCTGCTCTGCCTCCACGACCCACCAACCGCAGTATCCCCTGTCCTTCAGTTCCTTGAAAATCGGCTTAAAATCGACACAGCCATCGCCGGGGATGGTGAATACCCCGTTCTTTACCCCCTGGAGGAACGACCATTTCTTTTCTATCGCAAGATTCCTGCGTTCTTCCCTCACGTCCTTCAGGTGTACATGCCAGATCCTGGGGTACCATTTGCAAAGCGTTGCCATAGGGTCTTCCCCCGAGAAGGCAATGTGCCCGCTGTCAAACAGAAGCCCGACCAGAGCAGGGTCTGTCGATTCCATGAGCCGGTCGATCTCCGCAGTCGTCTGGATGCCTGTTCCCATGTGGTGGTGATACGTCAGGCGAAGGCCTTTTTCCTGTGCAACCTTTCCAAGGCGGTTCAATCCCGCACAGACCTGGTTCCACTGCATGTCAGAGAAATGGGGCTTTGCGTCAAAGACAGGGACATCCTGTTTGCCCTGTATGGAATTCCCCTGTTCCGCGACCCCCACGATCTTTGCACCCATGGTGTGCAAAAAATCACAATGCCTGGCAAAGTCTTTCTCGACTTCCTCATACGGTTGGGTGGTCAGGTAGGTGCTGAACCAGGCGTTGCAGATGGAGAGCTTGCGCATTCCCAGTTCCCTTTTTAACACCTCGGTGTCCTTCGGGTATTTGTTGCCCACCTCGCACCCAGTAAATCCGGCAAGGGCCATCTCGCTGACACACTGCTCGAAGGGGATGTTCCCCCCGAGTTCGGGAAGATCGTCATTGGTCCAGCCGATCGGGGCGATTGCCAGCGAAACCTTGTATTCTTTCATGGTGAATCCTCTCTTAGAATTTTCTCGTTTTTTTGATTTCAGGCTGCATTTCTTTCCAGGCCTTGACGACCTCGGGGTTGCTCGATACCTCGGCAGTCCCGACACGCCACCAGGATTCGTATCCCTTCGACATGGATTTGGGGGCAACATGGACATGGATTACCACCGGCCTTGTTTCAGCCAAGGCGAGGGACACGCAGTGTTCGAGTTCTTCTATGGTATCGGCACGGAGCCCGATAGCCCCCCAGCTCTGTGCGTTCATGGCATAGTCGACCGATAGGGAAGGGCCGGTAAGTCTGCCGGTGGCATCTTCCCTTGTCTTCCACTCATTGCCGTAGTGTACGATCCCCTGGCTCTGCTGCAGATTGTCTATGCACTGGAATCCGGCATTGTCCAGCACCACTACGATGATTTTCTGTTGTTCCTGGACTGCGGTGAGCAATTCCGAATGGAGCATGGTGTAGGCCCCGTCCCCGACAAGGGCAATTACTTCCCTGTCCTCATGGGCAATCTTGGCACCCAGGGCCGCGGCGATTTCATAGCCCATGCACGAGAAGGCATACTCAACATGATAGGTCCCTCTTTTTCTGACTCTCCAGACCCGCTGCATATCACTGGGGATGGAGCCTGATCCTGAAATGACAATTGCATCGTTAGGCAGGAGCTTCTCGTTCAACATGCCGAGTACTTGTACCTGGGAGAGGCTGCCGGGGATTTCCTCGGAGAAAAGACGGTCGACCTCCTCATCCCATTTGGCCTTTGCCTTAGCGATCTGGGACCCCCAGTTTGAAAGATATCCCGAGGGTAGCAATGCTTTGGTGAGTGCTTCCAAAGTCACCTTTGCGTCGGCTATGATGGGCTCGCTGTTCATCTTGTAAGCGTCGAAACCCGATACGTTGATTGACAGGAAACGGCAGGAGGGGTTCTGGAACAGCCATTTTGAACAGGTGGTGAAATCCCCGAGGCGGGTTCCCACCCCGATGACAAGGTCTGCTTTCTTTGCAAGGGTGTTTGCTGCAAGCCCCCCGGTGGACCCTATTCCCGAAAGGTTCAGCCCGTTGTCCCAAAGGATGCATCCCTTGCCGGATTGGGTCTCTGCAAACGGGATCTTGAAGTTGGAACAGAATTTCTCCAAGGCCGCACCGGCCTCGGAATAGCGGACTCCTCCCCCACAGATTACCAAGGGGTTGGAAGAGGCCTGCACCGAGGCCACCATCCGTTGTATTTGCCTTTCGGTGGGCTCCCTTCTCTCTATGTGGTGTATTCTCTTCTCCAGGAATTCCGCAGGGTAATCATAGGCTTCCCCCTGGACGTCCTGGGGCAGCGCCACGGTTACGGCCCCGGTTTCCGCAGGGTCGGTGAGGACCCGCATGGCATTGATCATGGCCGTCATGAGTTGCTCGGGCCTGTTGACCCTGTCCCAATAGCGGCTCACGCTCCGAAAAGCATCGTTTGCGGTGTTGGTATAGTCGTTCGGAATTTCAATCTGCTGCAGGACCGGGTCTGGCTGCCTGCTTGCAAACGCATCGCCGGGAAGCAAGAGCACCGGTATGTGGTTTGCCGTGGCAGTCCCTGCACCCGATATCATGTTCAGTGCGCCCGGTCCTATCGAAGTAGTGACAGCCAGTATCTTCCTTCTGTTGTGTTCCTTGGCAAACCCGGTGGCGGCATGTACGGCGCCCTGCTCGTTCTTTGCCTGGTAAAACGGCAGCGAGTTTTCCGCCGCCGCCAAGGCCTCCCCGAGCCCTAATACGCATCCATGCCCGAATATCCCGAATACGCCCTGTACGAATTTAGTGGTTTCCCCGTCAAACTCCACGTACTGGTTGTCAAGGAAACGGAGCAAGGCCTGGGCCATCGTCAATCGAATAGTGTCCATATAGGCTCCTTTGTTATTGGTTTCTCTTTGGTTCCCAGATTTCTGCCCCAGGTTCCGTAACCCATTTGTATTGGGGGGGGACTGTCTGTACCCCATACCTGTTTCCCTCGAGATGCCTGATCACCCACAGATACCACAGGGCATAGCCGGGTGCCGTCACATGCGGGTGCACTTCCTGGTCATGTATGAGGATGGTGTCCTTATCCTTGATAAGGTAGGGCGTTTCCCCGATCGCACAGAAACCGAATCCCTGTTCGGGCTGGACCCTGTAGTGGTAGATTTCCGGTTGGGGATGGTGATGCGGAGGGTAGCTGGACCATTTGCCGGGGACTCCGATTACCTCACCGATGACAAGGTTCGACTCAGGCCTGTTTGTATCGTCGAAAACCGTGCGTACGATCCTCGTCGAGGTTTCGCCCATCATCCCTTCACCCCTGAATTCGCTCATGCATTCACTGGGGGTGAAAAGCCGGGACTCGAACTGCAGCGGGTTGTCCGTGGCACAGCGGTAGAACTCCGCCCCGCTTTCCCCCGCCTTGATGGTTACTGCAATGGCAGAAGGTACTGACAATACCCAAGGCCCATGGTCGAACAAATCGGGTCTGAACATCTCTTGCTCCCGTTCTCCCCAGGCAATCGTCGCCGAACCTTTTGCAAGCAGCCAGATGCGCTCGTCGCCGGTGCCTGCGCAATCCTGCCAGATCTCATTCGCTTTCAGGACAAGGACCCCGAAACTCATGAACATGTCGCTTGTCGGACCCGACCGGGGTACCAGTTCGGTATAGCCTCGAACATAGGGCCCCTTGTGTCTCATCTGCATCGCCTATACTCCCAGTTCTTTTTTCATTTCCTTGATTGTGACGGGCCGGTGTTCTTTCAGGGACTTCCCGGCTGCCAAGGCAGCGACCATGTCCTCAAAGCCGTCTTCTCCGCCTACCTCGACAGCAGTGTCCTTGAGGATTGCCTCCACAAAGGAGGTTATCTCGCCGATATACGCATCCTTATACCGCTCCAGAAAGAAATGGAGGGGTTTCTCTCCCTTCACCCCGTCAACGGTTGCAAGTGTCACTGAATTGGCGGTATCGTTTTCGCACTGGGCCGAACCTTTCGACCCGAAAACCTCGACCCGCTGGTCATAGCCGTAGACAGCCTGCCTGGAATTGTCGATGACCCCGATAGCCCCGTTTGCGAACTTGAGGGTGACGATTGCCGTATCGATATCGCCGGCTTTTCCTATTTCCGGGTCGACCAGTACAGCTCCAGTGGCATAGACCTCGGTAATCTCGCTCCCTGCCTGGAAGCGGGCCATGTCAAAGTCATGGATCATCATGTCAAGGAAAATCCCGCCTGACACCGCAACATAGGCAGCCGAGGGTGGGGCCGGGTCCCTAGAGGTGATCTTTACGATCTGGATGTCCCCGACCTGCCCTGTTCTTCCCAATTCCCGTATATGCTGGAAGTTGTGGTCAAACCGTCTGTTGAACCCAAGCTGGAGCTTCACCCCTGCTTCTTTTGCAACCTTGATTGCCTCAAGGCCCTTCTGTACGGACAGGTCGATCGGTTTCTCGCAGAATATATGTTTCCCTGCCCTTGCCGCGGCGATTATGAAATCGGCATGGGTCGAAGTGGAGCTGCAGATGACCACGGCCTTGATATCGGGATTACCGATGAGGTCCATGGCATCCCCGGTTGCCAGAGGTATATTCAGGCTTTCAGCCCAGAGCCGTGTCTCTTCGTTCATGTTCACATCGGCAATCCCGATGATTTCTACGCTTGGGACCATGCGGGAAATATTCTCCGTATGCAACCGCCCGATCCTGCCTGCCCCGATGATGCCGATTTTATATTTTCCGCTCATTTCTTGGATTCCTTCCTTCTTATTTCGTACAGAGGCTTTTTTTGAAAATTTATGAAAACGTTACCAATTAATATTGAGTATACTACGAAGTCATTATTTGTAAAGTATTTTCTCTTGTCAGTAGTTAATAGAGTATAATCTTGAAACTGAAAAGTAATAATTGACAAATGTATAAATAGATGTGAGCATAAAATAATGATAACGTTTTCATTTATAGTGCATAAAAATACCTTGAAAAATGGTACTGGCCTATCTGCAGTGCAAGCATGCCTGCGATGGCTACATGCTCCTGGAATACAAGGTATGGATTCTGAAATTGTGTTTGAAAAGGTTGGTTGCTTCCTGTTTCGTCGACAGGCAATTAATTCAGGCAAACAAAGGACTTGCCTTTATGCTAGTATGTGCTTGCTGATAGCCGGATGGTACTGTTTTGCAGCCTGTGGAGCCTAGTGGTTTGAGATCCGTCGAAGACCTCCTGGCAAAGGGGATTGCATGTGACTTGGTTTGCTGCCGTCTTTGCATCAAAGTAGTCCTTGCCTAAGGCTGTTGCTTTTTTTCTTCATGAAGTTGTATAAAAAAAGGATTCTCTGCTAAGATTCTAAGGCTCGAAAGGAATTGCATATGGTAAGTATCAAAGAAGTAGCACAAAAGGCCGGAGTATCAGTTTCCACCGTTTCCCGGGTTATCAACGGGAAGCAGAATGTGAGTCCTGAGAAAAGGGCTAAGATTATGCAGATGGTAAAAGCTACGGGATATGTTCCAAACAGGGCAGCCAGGGATATGGTCATGAAACGTAGTTTCACCGTCGGGATAATCATTCCGATGACCTTCAATATGTTCCAACGCCAGCTGTTTTCCGATATTGAGCATCATCTGGAGGACTTCGGATATCATTCCAGTTTCTATTTCGTCGCAATGAGTCAGGAGAGCGAAGAGGCTTGCCTGAGACGTTTGAAAGGTGAGAAGACCGATGGTGTTATCCTGCTCCACGAAATTGAACTACCTGAATTTCGCGAATACCTGGAAAAGAATGATATTCCTTCAGTAATCGCTACGTTTGAGAAGGAACGATGGAAATCGACCAGTATCCATATCAGCGAGAATGAGGCCGCTAGCGCTGCGGTGAACCATCTGATCAAGCTTGGGCATAGGGAAATTGCTCTTTTGAGTGGCAAACGGTATTCCTTTGGGCGTCAGCGCCTGCAAGGCTATGTAAATGCGCTTGAAAGTGCCGGTATTCCCTACAACGAGTCAAAGGTTGTCTTTGTCGATTCTTACAGCATCAGCGACGGCATGTCCGGTATGAAAGAACTGCTTGACCGGAAAATCTCGTTTTCTGCTTTGTTTGCCATTACCGATGAATTGGCTATCGGTGCAATGAGATACCTGAAAGACAGGGGGTACCAGGTGCCTGGGGATATCTCGGTAGTCGGTTGCGATGATATCGAAATATCTTCCTATACCATTCCCCGGTTGACAACCATTCGGCAACCGGTTTCCGAAATGGGCAAAATGTCTGTTGCCATGCTCCATTCCCTGATCACCAGCGAAAGTAAAATGAATGTAAATATTGCCCTTCCCTTTACTTTGATTGAAAGGGAGTCTGTAACCGAATATACAAAGAACATCTAAAACCGATCGTGCCAAATGGGTGAAGATAGCAAGGATATGCATAAAACGCTCAAGGCTGTTGTCCTTTGGTTGTATCCCTGTTTGGTAAACGCTCCGATGCTACAGGATTCACAAAAAGAGCTTTGTCCCGGTCCTTTTCGGACAGCTAGTATTTGATTCTGGTTTTTTCCCTTTCCTGGATGAAGACGGTTATGTTGCCTGCACCCTCCCTTGAAATTTTTTTTCTTGACGATTTTGTTGGGGGAGAAATATAATGAATACTATTGAAAACGTTTGCATATGGAATTTCCCAGCTATAAGGGGTTATTGTCGCCAGTCAGGTTATGGAAAACCAAAAGAGAATGGCCCCTGGCTGGAAAGGTTTTTGTTGAGGGGAATGTATACATGCACACAATTAATACGATTAAGGAACAATTTTAGCTTCCTCTGCTGATGGGAAATGAAAAAAATACCTTTTTGCTTGACGGTTTTTGAAAGCTAGAAATATAATGACGTTATTGGTAACGTTTTCAAAGAATAGTGAATTGTACCAGATATTCGAACGAAAGCTTTGAAAGATGGCTTGAAAACCAAGATACCGTTACTAGCTGAGAAGAATTATTTTCAAGTATCGTCTGGTGCTTTCCCCCTGACCAAACGAACCGATCGGCTCTCAGGGAATGAACCTAAATATCTAAGATGATGGAGTATCTAATGAAAGTATCCAAGAAAATACAAATTTCATCTCCCAGAAAAAGAAGTCTGTCTCACGTGTATGAGCCTTACCTGTTTTTACTCCCTTCCCTCACCATTTTTTCCTTGTTCCTTTACTATCCTTTTATCCGTACCATGTATCTCAGCGCCTTTTTGACTAACAAGGTAGGTAAGCCTAAGATTCTTGCTGCATTTACGGAAAATGACAATTACCTTGCCTTATTCAAAGACCCCTCGTTCTGGGCAAGTGTTGTTGTAACGTTCCAATTTGTTGCCATAGTGGCACTGGGAGGGTTGCTTATAGGGTTGACCTCCAGCCTTCTCACCGAAAAGAAGTATTTTGGGTCCAGTATAACGGCGGCTGTCTATGCCATGCCTATCGCAATAGCCTCTGCGGCTGCTTCCATGTCTTTCAAAATGATATTGCATCCGACCATTGGCCTGCTCAATTCACTTATGGGTACCCAGATCAATTTCACCGGTGATTCTCGGTATGCCTTGGCCTCGGTCGCGGGGATGACCATCTGGCTTACCAGCGGCATCAACTTCATTTTCATCAGTGCAGGGCTTCGTAATGTTCCTGCAGAACTCTATGACAGTGCTTCCGTTGATGGGGCAGGGTATTGGAGAAAAGTGTTCAATGTTACTCTGCCGTGCATTTCGCCTACACTTTTCTTCCAGATTATTATCAATATAATCGGGGCCTTCCAGGCTTTCAGTCAGATTAAATTGCTGACAGAAGGTGGCCCTGGGGATGCTACAAACGTAATGGTGTGGTCTATTTACAAGGATGCATTCCGAAACTTCAGGTTCGGAGCGGCGGCCTCCAGGTCAATCGTTCTTTTCCTTATAGTGCTTACGATTACGATAATACAGTTTAGATTTGAGAAAAGGGGTGTGAACTACTAATGCGCATAACAACCATTCAAAGAAATAGATTGCAGAATTTTGGGCGTTTTGTAATGAATATTCCCCTCATGCTGGTAATCTTGGTTCCCCTGCTCTATACCGTATCGATATCGGTGATGCCGGCAGACGAAATATACAGTAACCATATTTTCCCGACTTCAGTCAATTTTGTAAATTACATCCAGGCGTTCGTAAACCCGTATTATAACTTTTTGAGGATGATTTTAAACTCCTTTATCGTATCGACTGTAGTAATGCTCGGACAGATGGTTACTTGTTCCCTGGCAGCCTTTGCTTTTTCGTTCCTTGAATTCAGGGGAAAGAAACTATTATTCATAAGTGTCCTGGCTACGATGATGGTTCCTGGCGAAGTCACCATAATTGCAAATTACCTGACTATGGCCCAATGGGGTTGGCTGGATTCGTACCGTGCCTTGATCTTCCCCTACCTAACCAGTGCAATGGGAATATTCCTGTTGAGACAATACTATCTGACGTTTGCAAAAGAATTGTACGAAGCGGCAAAACTTGATGGTTGTTCCAATCTCCGTTTTCTGTTGAGTATTGTTCTTCCGCTTTCGAGGCCGGCTCTTGGGGCTTTGGGTGCCTATGTATTCCTTAATACCTGGAACCAGTATATGTGGCCGCTGTTGGTCACCAATTCGAGTTCTTACCGGACTGTCCAGATTGGGATATCGATGCTGTATGACGTCGATGCACAATCACTGGGGTTGATGATGGCTGGAGTTGTGATAGTAATTGTTCCATCGTTAAGCATTTTCGTATTTATGAACAAGCAATTGATCAACGGTTTGATGGCAGGGGCAGTGAAAGGATAACCTTTGGAGGAGAGGTTATTGTGTGCTGCTATAGTGACTCTGTTATATTCTCGGTACTTGATCTATGCATTGGTAAAAATGGGCGTATTTTGCGTTCCATCGGAATTATCGAACGAGGAGAAAAAAAATGAGGAATGGAAAAATGAAGAAAGTATTGTGCTTGCTTCTGGTCGGGGTCTTTTTGGTAGGGACCTGTTTCGCCAATGGCGCGGCAGAGAAAGGGCCGAGTGCTCCTGTTAAGAGTGCTGGACCTGTTGAGATAACATTCTGGCATGCTATGGGCGGAGTCAATGGCGAAGCTATGGTTGCCATGGTAGATGAATTCAACAAGAACTATGAAGGCAAGATACACGTAAACTACGAGTTTCAGGGCACCTATGATGATGAATTCTCCAAAATCCAGGCTTCCGGCGGAAATTATCCTTGTGATATCGTCCAGGTCTATGATATTGGATCCCGCTACATGATCGATTCTGGCTGGATTGTTCCTGTCCAGAAATTCATCACAAGCGATAAATATGATATCAGCCAGCTTGAACCCAATATTGCAGCTTACTATACAGTTGACGGGACTTTGTACTCCATGCCGTTCAACAGCTCCACTCCTGTTCTCTACTACAATAAGACTGCTTTCAAAGAAGCAGGTATCGATAAGGTCCCGACTTGTTTCGAGGACGTTTACGAAATTGCAAGCAAACTGAAGATTGTCAATCCCGACGGCAGCGTCAAACGCTATGGATTCGGAATGGGCAACTATGGTTGGTTCTTCGAGCAGTGGATGGGCAAGATGGGCAAAAACTACGTAAACAACAACAACGGACGTGGCAAGAATTATGCTACAGCAGTTGATTTTGATGTGAACGGTGGTGGCTTGGCTATTATCAATGTCTGGGACAAAGTACTCAAAGAAGGGATTGCCCCTTATCTCAACCAAGGCAACAATGATGCCAAGGCCGCTTTCATTGCAGGAAATACTTGCATGGTACTTGAGTCTACGGCAGCTTTGAAATCCTTGCTTTTGAACGTAGGTGACAATTTTGAGATCGGCGTTGCTTACTTCCCGTCGATCAATCGCAATGACGTCGGTGGCGTATCGGTTGGTGGCGGTTCCATGTGGATGATGAATACCGGTAACGAAGCCAGAATGAATGCTACCTGGGAATTCCTGAAATTCATGGTTTCCCCTGAGATGCAGGCTACCTGGAATGCAAAGACCGGTTATTTCCCTGTAACTGTTGCTGCAGCCAATACTGCAACCTTCAAAGAGAATATTGCAAAGTATCCTCAGTTCCAGGTTGCCCTCGACCAGCTGCATAGTTCTTCCCCGAAGTATGCAGGGGCTTTGCTCAGCGTCTTCTCCGAGTCCCGCCAGATTGTACAGGATTATATTGCCCGGCTTGCCAACAGTGAGTTGACCCCACAGGCTACTCTTGACGGAATGGCCAAAGACATCAACAAGGCAATCACTAGTTATAACCTGGTCAACTATTAAGTTAAAATAGGGTTTTGATTCACCGTCAGCTTTCGTAAGACTGGCATGATGCTTAACCATGAGGGGCTGTTTCATGAAAGAAAATGGAACAGCCCCCTTTTTATATGCGTATTGTTTCGCAGCAGGACCTGAATCCCTCAGGACGGGGAGACCTTTGTTTACCGAGTTGGTAGGTGCCTGCAGTTTTTGATAATGTACTGTTCCTTCTCAGCATATTCCTGTTCGGCAATACATGCATGCACCCTATTGAATAAAGCATTGATAGTGCAACGCATGTTCGTTCCAGACCCAAAGTATTAGGTCTCAGGCAAATCGAGAAGTGAAGATTGATCGATGCTATCATGCACAACGAGTGTAGAATACATAAAAAGAAACAGGCAGATTTGGCCTGCCTGTTCCCCTTCTTATTTGCTATCTTTTGTTTCTTGTGAGTTACTTCTCAAACCGTTTGATCACTGCTTCCTTGCTGTTCTCAATTGCCTCGGGAATGGAAACCCTTCCGGTGAAGACTGCCATATCCTTGAAACCGGTACCGGTGAGAAGCGTACAGACGCTGACATCCTTTCCGAATTTCTCGATGAGCATCTTGCTATCCTTGACAACCCCGGCCCAGGCACAGGCTGCTGCAGGCTCGACAAAAATGCCGGCTTCCCTGGTCAGTTCAAGCTGGGCGTCAAGGATTTCACTGTCGTCAACCTCAGTAGCCCAACCCTCGCATTCGTTGATATAGCGCACGGCCATACGCCCGTTTGCAGGACTTTCGACGCTGATGCTGTCAGCACGGGTGGTAGCTGCCTCGATGCAACTGAAATCCCCGGTCTTCCACGCTTTGCTGATTGCATTGCTCTGCTTGCTCTGTACACAGATGATATGGGGCATTTTCTCGATAAGCCCTGCTTCCTTGAGGTCGTAGAAACCCTTGAAGACCCCGGCATAGATACAGCCGTCCCCAACTGGCACATAGACCACATCGGGAACCTTGCGTCCCATCTGCTCGAACAGCTCGATGGAAATGCTCTTTTTGCCTTCGATGGTCATGGGGTTGTAGGCGGTATTGCGGTTGATTCCCCCGAAACGCTCGGTATAGGCAATGGAAAGGGCAAAGGCATCATCATAGGTGCCCTTTACCGGTACTACCGTTGCCCCATAGAGAACGCTCTGCATCAATTTGTTAATCGGGGCTGAGGCAGGGACAAAGAGAATGATTTCCAGACCATAGGCAGCTCCTGCACAGCTCATTGCAGCCCCGGCATTCCCGGTAGAGGCCAAGGCAATACGGTTTTCCCCATGGGCGAGGGCTTGGCCTACGATCAACTGGCTGGCACGGTCCTTGAAAGAGCCAGAGGGCAGGGTGCTGTCCAGTTTGCAGCTAAGATTCTTGATACCGTATTTTTTAGCAAGGCGAACTGGTTCTGCCAAGGGAGTCCCCCCTACTGGGTAGGCTGAGGGAGTAGGAACTTCGTAGGGAAAGAAATCATACATAGTGACATGTTCTTTTTGGGCAAGGGTTTTCAAGTCTTCCTTGTTAAGTTTGACTATCAAGTTGCCTTTGGGGAACGAGGTCCCGTCATTGAGCTTGGCACAGGTTGGACACTGGTAGATTACCTCGCCCGTTTCAAATACATTGCCGCAATCGCAGCATTCATAGGTAAAACGCATTTTTCCTCCAGGATAAAAAATGCCGGACAGTTAAGCCCGGCATCTGGTAGTAGCAATCGTTATTTTGCCAAGACTTCCTTGTTGAACGCCTCGATCAATTCATCGATCTTGTCTGCCATGGCAGGAAGTTGCTTCCAGTAGTTCTTGTCGTACCACTGGGCATTGATCTCTGCATAGGTTTTGCCCTGCTGTTCAACCCAAGTATAGTACTTGAGGTTGTGGACGCGAAGCCTATCGTAATAGGAAAGCTCGAGAGCATTGTCGATTCCCTGGTGCATGAGGGAAGCGGCGAGCACGCGGACAGCTTCGAGTTCGTCGAACTTGCCTTGTTTCTCATCCAGTTCCTTCAAACGGGAAGTGTACATGACGGAGCTGTCGGTCAGGACAGTGAAGATTACATCGTCCTCGTCCATCTCATAGTACTTGGCCATCTTGATTGCGCCGAGCATGTTGCCGATACCGCTGATCCCGAACAAAGCCAGGTTTGCAATGTCTGCATCACAGACGCCCATTTTCTTGAGGTACTCGATACCTGCACTTTCATTGAACAAGCGATAGATATCCATGCAGTCCTGGTCGTCGATGGCAAGGACCATATCGGTGTTCTTGACATTGTGGATCCATGGAACATGCTTGTCGCCGATACCTTCGATTCTGTGTCCGCCGAAGCCGTTGCGAAGCAATGTAGGGCACTGGAGGGCTTCAGCCGCGCCGATCTTGAGGCCAGGATAGACATCTTTAAGGTGATCTCCGGCTGCCAGGGTTCCGCCGGAACCGGTAGCAGAAACATAACCACGGACGTTCTCGTCCTTGATTCCCTGTTTCTTGGCGATCTCGATCATAGCACCACCGGTTACGGTATAGTGCCAAAGGTAGTTCTCGAACTGCTCGAACTGATTGAAAATGACAATGTGCTGGCCGCGTTCTGCATCAAGCTCATGGCATTTGTCAAAGATTTCCTTGACGTTTGATTCACAACCCGGGGTTGCAATGATCTCGCCGGCAACTGTCTTGAGCCAATTGAACCGTTCCTGGCTCATTTCCTCGGGGAGGATGGCGATGGATTTGCATCCGAGCAAAGCACTGTTGTAGGCACCACCGCGGCAATAGTTGCCGGTGGACGGCCATACGGCCTGCTGGTCGACAGAGTCAAAGTTACCGGTGACAAGAGCGGGAGCCAGACAAGCATAGGTTGCACCGACTTTGTGAACCCCGGTGGGGAACCACTTTCCGGCCATGGCAATGATACGGGCTTTGCAGCCTGTGATCGCGCGTGGGATTTCAATGTAGTTGACATCACCAAACTTTCCGCCTTTCTCGACGGGTTCGTTATGCCAGGTTACTCTGAAAAGGTTGACAGGATCGACGTCCCACAAACCAGTTACAGCGAGTTTGGCCTTGATATCCTCAGGTACAGTGGAAGGGTCCACCATCTGCTTGAAAGTAGGAAGTACAATACTTTTTTCCCTACAGCGTTTAATGTTCTTTTCCCTTACTTCAGGGTTAACATTCAAATTAATCAACATATCATTTCCTCCATGCGGTCACTAGGTTGCAATTTTCAATGAGTCAAGTATACAGGAATGCAATGAAATGTAAAGAGAAATATTCGTGAAAGTTAGATTTTACCATCATATATTGCGTTAAGTATCAGTAAATTGTTATTAATTTATGGTAAAGTGCGATTTATTTGATAATTATAATTATTTCTCTTGACTTTTTCAAAACCTTTTAGGCTTTTGAGGGGTTTTCTGGTGGACCTCGGCCTTCGTTTTGAAGGGAAGAAGAGGAAACGATAAAAAAGGGGCAAGCGCTGCCTTTTGGAGGAAACAAGGCAAAACGAACCCCAAGGCCGCGGGGCAACCAAGGGATTCGTTGTCTGTTGTTTCGTTAGGTAATCAGTAAGCTTTTTTGTTTCCTGAGACCAAGTTGGCCCCGGCAATTATGGCCGTGATGAAAATGAGTAAAAACGAAATTGCGTTGATCACCGGGGTTGAACCGTCGCGTACCTGCATATACATGTTGATAGGCAGGGTAGCCTGGGAACCGACAAGGAAGATGGTGGTATTGAAATTTTCAAACGACATGAGAAAGGCCATCGCTGCCCCCCCTATTATGGAAGGCCGGAGATATTTGAGCGTAATGAACCATAAGA
Organism: Sphaerochaeta pleomorpha str. Grapes; assembly: GCF_000236685.1. Taxonomy (NCBI): domain Bacteria; kingdom Pseudomonadati; phylum Spirochaetota; class Spirochaetia; order Spirochaetales; family Sphaerochaetaceae; genus Sphaerochaeta; species Sphaerochaeta pleomorpha. The sequence goes on from NC_016633.1 coordinate 3,423,817, forward strand.
CACTGAATCGGTTCGCGCCTAGGTTGTAGGCAGCCTCTTCCAGTGTACGGTCGAATTTTTTCAGCCGGGCAATCACTACCAGGGCAACAATAGTGGATATGAATGATGACTGGCCGACTACCACAAGCCAGAAACCAGGTCCCAGTATTTTTGCATACCCCCCGAAGAGACTCTCCAAGGCTGATCCAAGTGTATTTGCGAACATGAGGATTGAGATACCGAGAATGACCCCAGGGATTACCAATGGGGCAAGCATCAAAAAATAGAGAAGGCCTTTGAATCTGAAGTCCTCTTGTTCGAACAGAAAGGCTGCACAGGTCCCTAATATAGTGGAGACTACAGTAACAGAGAGAGCAACCCGCACAGACATGCCAAGGCTTCTCAAATTGGACTGGTCATGGAAAATGCCGTATTTCTGTGGTCCGTTGCCAAAGAACCAATCGAGGGTAAAGCCTTCCCAGGGAAGGGAAGGGTACATCGAATTGTTGAAGGCAAACACCATGGTTACCACCAGAGGGGCAAAGAGAAACAGGAAATATAGGATTATAAAAATGCGGAAACCCCAAGAATAGGCTTTTGAACTGGGAAGTGATCGGATCATTTTACTACCTCCTTGAGACTTTGCCGTGTCAGTTTGAGGATAACCCAGATGATGAGCGAGGAAAGGGAAAGCAGGAGGAAGCCAAAGGCTGCCCCTTGGTTCCAGTTGAAATAGATGATTATCTGGTTATAGATCTGCTCGGTAAACCACAGGGAGTTCTTCCCGCCCATGAGGTTCGGGGTGAGATAACTTCCCAGTACCAGCATAAACACGATGATGCCTCCTGATACTATGCCTGGCATACAGTGGGGAATGATGATGGTACGCCATATGGCGGGTTTCTTGGCACCCAGGTCATAGGCAGCCTCAATAAGTGCATCGTCCAAGTCGTCCATGACCCCGATGATCGGGACAACCATGAAGAGCATGCTGGTGTACACCAGTCCCATGACCATGGTTATGTCGTTATAGAGCATCTCCACCGGTTGCTTGAACAACCCAATGGAGGTGAGCAGTTTATTCAGTACGCCGCTTTCCCTCAATAGAATGATCCAGCCATACACCCTGATCAATTCACTCACCCAGAAGGGAACCAGAACAAGGATCATTAAAAAACCTGAGGCTTTGACCTTGGCGATTTTGGTGATATAGAAGGATACCGGCAGGGCAATTACCATCACGATGAACGTGACCAGTATGGAATAAAGGGCGGTACGGACGAAGGTGAGCCAATAGATTGGTTCCTTGAAAAAGGCCAGGTAGTTGTTCAAGGTGAACCCGCTGGTACCAGAATAGCCTGTCCCCAGAAACGAAAGCCTCAACAGTTCCAGATGGGGCAATACGATCAAAAGAAACAGCCAGAGGAATACCGGAATGAAAAAAACGAAGAAACCCCAGTTCCTTTGCTTAGTATCTTGTTTATTCTTCATCATATAGTTTCCAATTTTCCCTTTTGTAGCAAATCGAGGTAGCTGCGTCCCAGCCCACCTGAATTTTGTCTTTTGCCTTGATATTGTCGAACTGCCTGTTCTGCGGCAAGGCAACTACCAGTTCGTTGTCAGTCCCCTGGGGGGTTACCAGCAAGCGGCTGTTTCCCCCGTCAAACAGAATCGCCTTGACCTCTACATCCAAGGTGTTGAACGAAGCTGTCTTCTCCTTCGGGTTGATAATCATAGCCTCGGGACGGATGAAAAGGTCATAGGCTTCCTTTTCCTGGAGTTCCTGTTTTCCGAGTAAAAGGAACTCCTTGCCATTCTCGTATCGGGCAAAATATTGCCCATCACCGTCTTTTCTCAAGGAGACAGGGAGTTTGTTGTTGTTGCCAACAAACTGGGCTACAAAAGAAGAAGAGGGGTTGTGGTACAGTTCCTGCGGAGTTCCGATCTGTTCGAAGTGACCCGCATTCATGACCGCTACCGTATCGCTCATCATCATTGCTTCCGACTGGTCATGGGTGATATAGACAAATGTGGTGCCAACCTGTACCTGCAGTTTTTTCAGTTCGACTTTCATATGTTCCCGTAGCTTTGCGTCGAGGGCTCCCAGCGGTTCGTCAAGCAAGAGGACCGAGGGGTCGAGAACCAGGCATCTGGCTATCGCAATACGTTGGCGCTGGCCGCCTGAAAGCTGGTTGATTTGTTTTTTCCCTGATCCGGGAAGCCCGACCCGTTCCAGAAGTTCATTGACTTTTTTATCAATTACCGCGGATTTCTCCCCCCGTCTTCTCAGGCCAAAGGCAATGTTCTCGTGTACGTTCATCATGGGGAATAGTGCAAGGTTCTGGAATACCAGGTTCACCGGCCGTTTATTCGGGGCTGTGTTTGTCATGTCAACGCCACTGAATGCAATGTTTCCCTCGGTTTGCCTGTAGAACCCTGCGATCATGCGCAAGAGGGTTGTTTTCCCACAACCCGAAGGGCCGAGTATCGAGAAGAATTTTCCTTCCTCTACATCAAACGAGACATGATCGACTGCGGTGAATTCACCGAATTTTTTAGTCAGTCCCTTCACCGACAATGCAATTTCCATGTAGTAGTCCTCCTGTCCAACGGTTATGGTTCGCTTGTTTTGCCTCATTGCTTTCAAGCTGGAAAAGAAATATCTGGTTTTCCAAAAAAGGAACGGCAGCCTTGTAGACTGCCGCTCAGGTCTACCAAAGGAAGGCCATTTAACGGGCAGCCTTGACCTTGTCGAGCGTTTTCCCTTCCATCTCCTCAATCCCGGCAGGAACGGTAGGGTACCAGTTCACCTTAGCCAGAACTTCAGGTGGAAGGCATCTGGTAAAGTTTGCGGCGATTGCCGGATCCAAGAATTTCACAGCATCCTTGCTAGCTGTTCCATAGGTTTCCTTGTTGGTGAAGAAGGCGGCATTTTCAGGTCTCAACATAAAGTTAATCCATTTATATGCGCCGCTGACATTTTCCGACTTTGCAGGAAGGGCAAAGGTGTCGACCCATCCAAGGGCTCCGCTTGTCGGTGCGATATAATCGATATTAGGATTCTCGGCATTGAGTTTCCACCCGGCCTGTTCCCAGGCTGAAGCAGCCCAGACTTCCTCGCTGCGGAGCAGCTGGAGCAGTTGGTCACCGTTGTCCCAGTAGGTCTTTACAACCGGTTTTCCCTTGATCAGGAGTTTTTCCATGTCATCGAGGAAAGCCTGGTATTTGACAGGGTCGGAATAGAGTGAGAAGGGGTCGTAACCGTTTGAGAATCCCTGGCCTATCAAGGTAGGTCTCTTTAGGCGATAGGAAACACGGCCTGCATATTTGGGATCAAGCAGGTCTTTGAAGTCTTTGATACCAGGGGCCTTTGCCTTGTTGACTACCAGGCCTTCTGTTCCATAGACATGGGGAACGGCATAGGAGCTGCCATTGACCAGGGTGTTTTTCTTTACAGACTGCAAAAGGGAAGGGTCTATCTGATCTGTATCGATCTGTGTGAAATCGATCGGCTGATAAATGCCATATTGCTCGACAACCGAGGATATTCTGTCCTGGGAGGGCTGGGCCAAGTCAAACCCACCACCACGGGTAGCCCGTAACTTGGAAATCATCTCTTCGTTATTGCTGAGAGTGACTTCCACTTTAATACCGGTTTCGGCAGTGAATTTGTCAATCAATTCCTGGGGGGCGTATCCTGCCCAGGTGATGATCCTGAGAACCTTGTTCTGGGTTGCTTCTTCTTTCGTTCCTTGGGAGAAGAGCATCGGGCAGAGCAGCATAATGATTACGAGAAAGAGAACAGTTTTCTTCATGCTTGAACTCCTTATTACAAAAAGCGGTAAATCCGCTGAATGTCTCCGGAAAAACAAAAAGACATCACAAACAACGTATTGCCTGATCTGTTTTTTGTTCCATTCAATGAATATAAAACTTCGGAAAAAAAACCCTAGGAATATATGCATGGAAAATCTAATTCACTATATGGCAACAGTGTAAATCCTCGCCAAGTTATCTGTCAATGAAATGTTCCCGGTGTTCTGCTTATGTTTGGGTTTTATCCTGTTTCTTTACTGTGCGAGTAGTAATTTTCTCTGGAGGTAGCGCCTTCTTATGGCTTATTAAAGCGAAAAGCAATATACAGAGTTGTACGTGAAATAGAGATTTTTACGTAATATATTGCGCTAAGTGTCAGTATAGATATATAATTTTATGGTAAAGTGCTAAAATTTTGATTCTCTGATGAAATTCGCTTGACATTTTGGGCACAACTGACCACAAAGTAGAGACAGGGAGGGCAGGCGTCTGCATTGTTGCTAGGATCCTTACCTGGATATATTCGCTCTGCTATGATTCCCAAGGGTACTGAATAGTCAAAGAAGTGTAAAAGTTGTTGCAAAATGTTGCAAAAACAATTGACTTCTCTTGAATCTGCATTAGAATAGAGAGGCGTCAGGCCTTTGTGCCTATCGACACCTTTTTAGAAGGAGTAAGTATGGCAGACATCATGCGTCCTGTTCCATTTTCGGAACTACTTAGCCGTATTGTTGGAGAATATCGTAACCACCATTCAATTTTTGGACTTGCCGAGGAGCAGTTCTATACAGACAAAGGCAAACATGACCTGAAGGTATTTGGCCAGCATTGCAGCACCGCATGTGGTCCCGCTGCAGGCCCCCATACCCAGCTTGCCCAGAATATTGTCACCAGTTACCTTGCCGGTGGCCGGTTCATGGAACTGAAGACCGTACAGGTCATGGATACCCTTGAGATCGACAAACCCTGTATTGATGCCCGCGACGAAGGCTATAATGTGGAATGGTCCACAGAATATTCCCTTCCCAAGGCTTGGGACGAATATGCAAAGGCTTGGATCATCCTGCATGTCATTGAAGCTTTGCAGGGCAAAGGCAAATTCGAGAAGCCTTCCTTTATTTTCAATATGTCCGTCGGATATAACCTTGAAGGAATCAAGACGGCAAAGATGCAACAATTCATCGACTCGATGATTGATGCGAACAAGGATCCCCGCTTTGCAGAATATCTGGCTGAACTGGATGCAATGGTCGAAGAAGGCCTGCTCGATGGTTCCCCCTGGGATGGTATGGAAAAGAAGCTCAAGGGCATTTCTTCCAAAATCAGCGCCAATATCAGCCCCTCGACCACCATCAGCACCATGCATGGCTGTCCTCCCAAGGAAATTGAAGCCATCTGCACCTATATGCTCACCGAAAAGAAAATCGACACCTTTGTAAAGCTCAACCCAACGTTGCTCGGCTATGACAAAGTCCGTGAGATCCTGGACAACCTCGGATTCGATTATATCGGTCTGACAAGAGAAAACTTCGAGCATGACCTGCAGTACAATGATGCAATTGCCATGCTTCATCGTTTGGTAGACCTGGCAAAGAAAGAAGGGAAGGGTTTCGGCGTAAAACTGACCAATACCCTTGGTTCTGTCAACGACCAGGGCGTTCTTCCCGGCAAAGAGATGTATATGTCCGGCCGTGTCCTTCTTCCTATTTCTACCACCGTTGCAAGCTGGCTGAGTAAGGAATTCGGTGGAAAACTCCCTGTTTCCTATAGTGGCGGCGCCAATGCGCTTACCGTCCAGGCTCTTTTTGAGACCGGCATCCGCCCCATTACCCTTGCTACCGATATGCTCAAGCCGGGCGGGTATTCCCGTCTGAACCAGATGGTATCCATCCTGGAAAAGAGTAAAGCCTGGGATATGGATTCCATCGATGTTGAGAAAATCGAAAAGCTTTCCAATGACGCCTGCACTGGCAAATTTGCCGTGACCGAGAAGGAATTCCGTGGTACAGACAGCATTAAGATAGGCCAAGACCTTCCTTTATTCGACTGCTATGTTGCTCCCTGCCAGGTTGCCTGCCCCATCCATCAGGATGTTCCAGAGTATGTCCAGCTTGTCGGAGAAGGCCGCTATGCCGATGCCCTTACCCTTATTTATGACAAGAACGCACTTCCTGCAATTACTGCAAACATCTGTGACCACCAGTGCCAGTTGCATTGTACCCGTATGGATTACGAAGGTGCTGTGCAGATTCGCGAGATGAAAAAACTTGCAGTGGAGAATGGATTCGAGGAGTTTAAGAAATCCTGGGAAGGTCCTACTGACAAGAGCGAAATCAAAGCCGCTGTCGTTGGTGCCGGTCCTGCAGGTCTCTCTGCTGCCTATTTCCTTTCCCGCAGTGGCTTTGACACCACGGTCTTTGAACGGGAGGAGAATGCAGGCGGCGTAGTACGCCATGTCATTCCTGGTTTCCGTATCCCTGTCGAGGCCATAGAGAGTGATATTGAGTTCATCAAAGCACATGGTGTGGATTTCCGCTTCTCTGCAAAGAGCGAGGATATTACCGTCAAGGCTTTGAAAGAATCAGGCTATTCCTATGTCTTCTATGCTGTCGGTAGCGAAAAGGACAATGAAATCCCGCTTAAGGGAGAAACCAAGAATGTATTGCAGTCCCTTTCTTTCCTGGGTGCCTACAGAAAGGATCCGTCCTCTGTAACCTTGGGCAAAAACGTGGTGGTAGTCGGTGGCGGAAATACCGCTATGGACAGTGCCCGTGCAGCCCTCAGGGTCCCTGGAGTAGAGAAAGTCTCTGTGGTCTACCGCAGGACCGAGAAGGAAATGCCAGCCGACCTGGAAGAGTACGGCCTTGCCAAGGAAGAAAACGTAGAGTTCTTGTTCCTTGCAAACCCTGAATCCTATGAAGGAAACAAGCTGGTTGTCCGCAAAATGGAACTCGGTGAAAAAGATGCTTCCGGCCGTTGTCGCCCGGTAGCTACCCAAGAGACTTTCACCATGGTTGCAGACTCTATGATCACCGCCATCGGTGAACATGCCGACTCTGAAAAACTTACCTGGTACGGCGTACCGGTAAACGAGAAGGGTTGGCCGAAAACTGACAAGGAGACCTTGGAATCGGAAGTCGAGGGCGTCTATGCTATCGGTGATGTGCAAAGTGGTCCTTCGACCGTTGTCCGCTGTATCGCAAGTGCAAGGACTGCCGTAGAAGCCTGTATCGACAAGGTACTCGGTCCTCTTGAGGACGACGAAGAAGATGACTGTTGTTGTGGCCATGACCATAGCGAAGACCATGAATGTTCCTGTGGCCACGACCACAGTGAAGATCATGAGTGTTGCTGCGGTGATGACGAGGACGATGACGATTGTTGCAGCGATGATGACGACGATGACGAAATGAGCCCTGAGGAAATGGAAAACCTTGCAGCTGACGAGAATTCCTATTTTGCACTCATCAATGAAAAGAAGAGTCAGATTCTGGTTTCCAAGAGTGTCAGTGACAAGAAATTTGCAGAGACTGAGGCGAAGCGTTGCCTTGAATGTTCCTATATGTGTAACAAGTGCGTAGAGGTTTGCCCCAACAGGGCCAACGTCGCAATCGATGTACGCAATACCGGGGTATTCGACAACCCGTTCCAGATTCTCCATCTCGATGCTTACTGCAACGAATGTGGGAACTGTGACACCTTCTGTCCTTGGACCGGTGGCCCGTATAAAAAGAAATTTACGCTCTTCAGCAGAATGGATGACTTTGAGAATTCTACCAACGAGGGTTTCTATTCTGACAATGGGGAAATCGTTATCAGGTTTGCTGGTAAGATTTACAATTGTTCAATGGACGAGGACGGGATCCTTGTAGGCGACCAAGAGGGAATCACCGATGAAGTCGCTGCCTTGATCGAGGAAGTGTTTACATCGTACAGCTATCTGCTGGGTGTCGTAGAAGACTAAGGAGCGTGCCATGTCAACAATAGTAATCAAGAACACCCGCGTTATGCAGACAATGCCTCCGTTTACCGTTACCACTGATGTGGATGTCGTCATCACCGATGACGTCATCCGCGCCGTGGGAAAGGGAGCAGGCTCGTCTGTGCAGGCGGACAAAGTAATCGACGGAAAAGGCAAGACGGTCATTCCTGGAAATGTCTGTGGTCACCACCACTATTATTCAGGGCTTTCCAGGGGCATGATGATCTCAGCCGGTCCCCAGAACGATTTTATCCAAGTGTTGAAGGAATGGTGGTGGCGCCTTGACCGCGGACTCGATGAGGAAGCTTGTTATTACAGTTCACTCATTTGCTCTCTCGACGCTATCAAGGCAGGTACAACTACCTGTATCGACCATCATGCGAGCCCAAACTATATTGCCGGTTCGCTCGATACCATTGCCAATGGAATGGAAAAAGTCGGTGTACGGGGAACTACCTGTTATGAAGTAACTGACCGGAACTTTGGTATGAAAGAAGTCGAAGACGGGGTTAGTGAAAATATTTCCTTTGCCAAGTCCAGTAAGAAGCGCACCTTGGTTCGCGGAATGATCGGAGGCCATGCCCCCTTTACCATTCCCGATGAGGGTTTGCGCCTGATGGGTGAGGCGATGAGGGAAACGGGTGCCGGTTTGCACTTGCACGTGGCTGAGGATAAGTACGATGTCGTACATTCCCACCATCACTACAACAAGGACATCGTTGACCGGCTTGACTCGTTCGGTCTGCTTACCCCGAATTCATTGTTGGTTCACGGCCTTTGGCTGAATGGCAAGGAAATCGAGAAGATCAACGAACATGATTGTTTCTTTGCCCACAACGCCCGTAGCAACATGAACAACAATGTCGGTTACTGCCAGCACATCCAGGATGTAAAGAACTTGATCATCGGGACCGATGGTTGCGGTGGAAATATGTTCGAGGAACTCAAACTTGCCTTCTTCAAGCATAAGGACGAAACAGGATCCTGGTGGCCCGGTGATTATCTTACCGCCCTCTCCAGGGGAAACAAACTGGTCGAGAAGTATTTTGATGGGAATTTCGGAAGGGTTGAGGCAGGCTACAAAGCTGACTTGGCTATTCTCGACTACCAAAACCCGACTCCTCTGTTGGAAGGCAATGCCGCTGGGCATTTTGTTTGGGGCATGAGCAGCAATTGTGTCGAAAGTGTAATTGTAAACGGGAAACTGGTTATGGAAAATCATTCCTTCCCAGGACTCGATGTAGCAGAAATCTATGCCCAGGCGGCGAAAGTTGCCGAACGCGTATGGAAAAAAGTTGACAAAATCGCTCCCTAAGTAGAGCGATAGGAAGATAAGACTAGACAATGTCGAAGGGGAATTTACTATGAGTATTCAGGAACAGATTAGAGCCAAGGCTGCCGAATATCGCGACTATACGGCGCTGAATCTCTCCAAAATGGTGCAAACCAAGAGCTATAGCTCCCAGGAAGAGGATGTTTGCCGCCTCATCGTTACTCTTTGCGAGGAAGCAGGGTTCGATGAAGTATATATCGATGGACTCGGTTCGGTTATCGGCCGTGTCGGCAACGGGCCTAAGAAACTGGCCTTTGATGCCCATATCGATACCGTTGAAGTCGGAAACCTCAAAAACTGGGATTTCGACCCGTTCTCCGGTGAGATCAAAGACGGAAAGGTCTGGGGTCGTGGTACTTCCGACCAGAAAGGTGGCGCAGCTTCCATGATCACTGCTGGTCGTATCCTCAAGGAGCTTGGCTACGGTGGCGAGTATACTTGTTACTTTACCTTTACCGTAATGGAAGAGGACTGTGACGGCATGTGCTGGAAATACCTCATCGAAGAAGAGAATTTCCGCCCTGACTTGGTTGTTTCCACTGAACCTACCTCCTGCCGCCTCTACCGCGGACATCGGGGAAGAATGGAAATCAGGATCATTCTCAAGGGCATTTCCTGTCATGGAAGCGCTCCCGAGCGTGGTGTCAGTGCAGCCTACAAGGCCGCTAAGGCAGCCCTTGCCATTGAGCAGCTCAATAAAGACCTCCAGCCCGACGAAGAGAAGTTCCTTGGAAAGGGAACCATCACGGTCAGCCAGATGGACGTCAAGGGACCCAGCCAGTGTGCAGTTGCCGACTATGCAATGCTGTATTGTGACCGCCGCCTGACTTGGGGTGAAGACGCCGACCTTGCTATCAGCCAGGTTCGTGAATATGTCTCCAAGGCTACCGGGGACGATCCCGATTCAATCGTTGTCGAGATGCCCAACTATGAGAAAATCGGCTGGACCAAGAAGCCTTACTCTCAGGAACTGTATTTCCCAACCTGGAAGATCGATGCAAATCACAAGCTGGTCGAAGCCGGTGTCGCAGGACATGAGGCCCTTTTCGGAAAGGCTCCTGTCGTAGACAAATGGACTTTCTCCACAAACTTGGTTGCTACCACCGGTCGTCACAAGATTCCAGCTATCGGTTTCGGACCTGGCGATGAGTCACAGGCTCATGCCCCTAACGAGATCAACCGCATAGAGGACCTTGAGATTTGCAGTGCGTTCTACGCAATGCTTCCGTATTCCTTGGAAAAATAGTTCTTTTTCTTTCCCTGGAGAATTTGTATTGTGTATATACAGCCACAAGGCCTTTCTGGCTTGTGGCTGTTTGGTTCTCTGGTTATCCATTATGTATTTTTACATTTAATGGATTGTACTGTATTGATTGCAAGGAGCAGAGTAGATGGCACAGAAGCCTATTGCCGACCCTGTACGAAGGGTAGATGCTATAGCCAAAGGGAGCGGGACGCAAAAATATCTTACCGACTTCCAATTTGAGGATATGCTGTACAGTCGAATGGTCCGCTCGAGTATTCCCCGTGGGATTATTAAGAATATTGAGGTCCCCCAGCTACCCGAAGGGTACTATTTCATTACTTATAAAGACATTCCGAGTGACGGACGAAATGAACTTGCAATGATTGCAAAGGACTGGAAGTGTTTCGCCGAGAACGAAGTAAGGTATGTCGGTGAGACCATAGGCCTTTTGGTCGGGGAAGACAGGAATATCCTTGCCGATCTCCATGACCAGGTCAAAGTTACCTATGAGGAATTGGAACCTGCCATTTCCATTGAAGATGGCCTTGCCCTAAAAGGTGGTGCTTTTGTCAACGATGACAACATCTTCTGTGAGTTGCATACCGAGACCGGGGAAAACCTCGATGAGGTCTTTTTCCAGGCAGACCGTGTGTTCGAGGAAACCTACCGTACTGGATTCCAGGAACACGTTCATCTTGAAACCAATGGTGCGCTGTGCTGCAAGGAAGACGACAAGTTTGTCATTTATGCCTCTGCCCAGTGTCCTTTCTATATTCGGAAATCCATTGCAGGGCTTCTTAACCTGCAACCCCAGGACATTATCGTGCG